>DASYFD010000166.1:0-4221 GCA_036498625.1 Xanthobacteraceae bacterium
GTGATGCGCTGGATCTCCGGCGGCATGGTGGCGGTAAAGAACAGGGTCTGGCGGGTGAACGGTACCAGCTTGCAGATGCGCTCGATGTCGGGGATGAAGCCCATGTCGAGCATGCGGTCGGCCTCGTCGATGACCAGCAGCTCGACCCCGGTCAGCAGCAGCCGTCCGCGCTCGAAATGGTCGAGCAGGCGGCCGGGCGTCGCGATCAGGACATCGACGCCGCGCATCAGCTTGGCGTCCTGATCGTCGAACGATACGCCGCCGATCAGCAGCGCGACATTGAGCTTATGGTTGACCCCGTATTTGACGAAGCTCTCCACCACCTGCGCCGCCAGCTCGCGGGTCGGCTCGACGATCAGCGTACGGGCGATGCGGGCGCGGGCACGGCCGTGCTCGAGCATGGTCAGCATCGGCAGCGTGAAGGCGGCGGTCTTGCCGGTCCCGGTCTGCGCGATGCCGAGCACGTCGCGCCGGGCCAGCACGTGCGGGATCGCCTGTTCCTGGATGGGGGTGGGGGTGGTGTAGCCGGCCGCTTTGACGGCGGCGAGAACCTTGTCGGATAAGCCAAGTTGGGTAAAAGGCATAAAACCTCGAATCGGGACAATCCGGAGCGTACCCGCGCCGGATGACGGTACAACGACTGAGGTTGCGCGGGGGCGGAAGGTCGAAAGTTTCAATCGAACCGTTTCGAGCGGAACATAAGCGGACCGGGTCGAAAGTCAATCCTTTTGCGGCGCAATGGGTTAAATTAGTCGAATGAATATCTGGCGAGTTGAGCCAAGAGGAAGCCTGCCGGATTGGTCGCCAGCACGGCTGCAGCACCGGTCATGACATCAGTTCTCGACCTCATCGGCGAAACGCCCCTGATCGAAGTGACACGCATCGATCGCGGGCTCTGCCGCCTGTTTCTCAAGCTCGAAAGCGCCAATCCGTCGGGCTCGCTCAAGGATCGGCCCGCCCGCGCCATGATCGAGGCGGCCGAGGCCGACGGCCAGCTCAAGCCCGGCGGTACCATCGTGGAGGCGACCGCAGGCAATACTGGATTGGGCCTCGCTCTGGTCGGGGGGCGCAAGGGCTATCGCACCTTGCTGGTGGTGCCCGACAAGATGGCGCGCGAAAAGGTGCTGCATGCGAGGGCGCTCGGCGCCGAGGTGGTGACGGCACGTTCCGACGTGGGCAAGGGCCACCCTGATTATTACCAGGACGTTGCCGAGGCGATCGCGCGCCGCACACCCGGCGCCTTCTTTATCAACCAATTCGCCAATCCGGCCAATCCGCGGGCCCATGCCGCCACCACCGGGCCGGAAATCCTGCGCCAGATGGACAACGACGTGGACGCCGTGGTGGTGGGGGTCGGCTCGGGCGGCACGCTGACCGGTATCGGGCGGTTCATGCGGCAGATGTCGCCCAAGACCGCGATGATTCTCGCCGATCCGGTGGGCTCCGTGCTCGCTCCCCTGGTGCAGACCGGAAAAATGCCGCAGGCGGGCAGCTGGGCGGTCGAGGGCATCGGCGAGGACTTCATCCCGCCCAACTGCGAGCTCGATCTGGTGTCGCAAGCCTATTCCGTCTCCGACGCGGATAGCTTCGCGGCGGCACGCGAGCTGTTGCGCACGGAGGGTGTGCTCGGCGGCTCCTCCTCCGGTACCCTGCTGGCGACCGCGCTGCTTTATTGCCGCGCCCAGACCGCGCCGAAACGTGTCGTCAGCCTGGTCTGCGACTCGGGCGCGAAATACCTCTCCAAGGTGTTCAATCCCATATTCCTGGCACAAGAGGGCTTCACCCACCCGGACCGCCACGGCACCGTCGGCGACATCGTGGTAAGCCGCGCCAGCGAGGGCAATACGATCTCGGTGCGGCCGAATGATCCGTTGCGCACGGTGTTTGCGCGCATGCGCTCGGGCGATATCTCCCAGCTTCCGGTGATCGATGCGGGCGGCAAGGTGGTCGGGCTGATCGACGAAAGCGACGTGCTGGCCGCCATGCTGACCGACGAGGGCGGCGCCGCCCGCGCCTTCGCGCGCCCGGTGCAAGAGGTCATGACGACCCGGCTCGACACCATCTCGGCCGCCGCCCCGATTGCCGAGCTGGTGCCGCTGTTCCGCAAGGACTACATCGCCATCGTGATGGACGGCGACCAGTTTCTCGGCGTGGCCACGCGGCTCGATCTCATCAATTATTTCCGGCTCGCGCCGTGACGGTGGGCCGGGCGGACGTCGACAACGAAGAGCGCTCAATGACCCGATCGAACCAGCTCCACTTCGCGACGCGCTGCGTGCATGCCGGGCAGGAGCCCGATCCGACCACCGGCGCGGTGATGATGCCGATCTACGCCACCTCGACCTATGTCCAGCAAAGCCCGGGCGTGCACAAAGGCTACGATTATGCGCGCACCAAGAATCCGACCCGCATGGCCTTCGAGCGCTGCGTCGCCGATCTGGAAGGCGGCAGCGCCGGCTTCGCCTTTGCGTCCGGGCTTGCCGCCATCGCGACCACGCTGGAATGCCTCGACCAGGGCTCGCATATGGTGGCGGTCGACGATCTCTACGGTGGCTCGCGCCGCCTGTTCGAGCGGGTGCGCGCGCGCTCGGCCGGGATCGAGGTGACCTATGTGGACATGACCGATGCCGATGCGCTGGAACGCGCGATCCGGCCGAGCACCCGGCTCATCTGGATCGAGTCGCCCACCAATCCGCTGTTGAAGCTGATCGACCTCGATCGCGTGGCCGCCATCGCGCGCCGGCACGGCATCTGGGCCGGCGCCGACAATACCTTCGCCAGCCCCTACATCCAGCGCCCGCTCGAGCATGGTTTCGACCTGGTGGTGCATTCGACCACGAAATATCTCAATGGCCATTCCGACATGGTGGGCGGCGTCGCGGTGGTCGGCGAGAACGCCGCACTGCGCGAGAAGCTGACATTCCTGCAGAATGCCGTCGGGGCGATCCAGGGGCCGTTCGATTCCTTCCTGGCGCTGCGCGGGCTCAAGACCCTGGCGTTGCGCATGGAGCGCCACTGCGGATCGGGCCTGAAGATCGCCCAATGGCTCGAGCGTCACCCCAAGGTGCGCCGCGTGCTCTATCCTGGGCTGGAAAGCCATCCGCAGCACGCGCTGGCGAAGCGGCAGATGCGCGCCTTCGGGGGCATGATCTCGCTCGAGCTCGCGGGCGGCCTCGAGGAGGCCAAGCGGTTTCTCGAACGCTGCCACCTGTTCGCCTTGGCGGAAAGTCTGGGCGGCGTCGAGAGCCTGATCGAGCATCCGGCGCTGATGACCCACGGCTCGGTACCGCCGGATGTGCGTGCCATGCTCGGCATCGGCGACAGCCTGGTGCGGCTCTCGGTCGGCATCGAGGACGCCGACGATCTCATCGCCGACTTGGCAGGTGCATTGGGGTAGAGCGCACCAACGTGTCCAGTGTCATCGCCGGACTTGTTCCGGCGATCTCGGTGATGGAGCCGCTGTACCATCCTGATCCAGATGGCCGGAACAAGTCCGGCCATGTCACGCAGAGGCCTCGTCTCATCCCTCCAGGATGGCTCTGAGCGGCCGGTTGAAGGCAAAGATGACAATGCCGGCAACGGCCGCGATGGCGGCCAGCATCAGGAAGAAGCTTACCTTGTCCATGGCGCTCCAAAACCCGCCAAGCCGGCCGGCAATGATGTTCCCGGTGAAGCTTGTCGCCAGCCACAAGCCCATCATCCTCGAGACCATACCGGCCGGCGCGACTTTCGATACCAGCGACAGGCTGACGGGCGAAAGATAAAGCTCGCCGACCGTGAGGAAGACGAAATAAGCGAGCAGCCACCACCAGCTCGCCTCGTCGCCCTGCGCGAACCATGCCGCCGCCACCATGATGAGATAGGAGAGCGCCACGCCGAAGCAGCCGAGCGCCATCTTGGTGATGGTCGAAGGCTCGTGCCCGCGCCGCGCCTGCCGCGACCAAAGCCCGACGACCAAGGGCGTGAAGGCGATGATCATCAAAGGGTTGAACATCTGGAACCTGCTGGCGCCGAACCCGGCCGTCGCCGCGTGGCAGGCCCGCGGTTGATCGGCGGCACGAATCGCCACGCAAAGCATTGATAGCCCGGCTCATCTCGGGAGAAGCGCCGGTGAAACGCGTTTTATTGCTCTGCTCAATCGCGCTGGCTTCGGCCGCCTTGCCCACGGCCGCATCGGCCGGTGAAGTCTTCGGGGGCATTTACAAACACGACGTTCCAACC
>DASYFD010000167.1:0-2604 GCA_036498625.1 Xanthobacteraceae bacterium
CGCCATCCGCGCCAACCGCGTCGAACAGCTCTGGCCCATCACCGCCCGCGGCGCCGTGTATTGATCAGACTGCGCGCTCATTCGAAACATTCCTGTCACCCGGCTTGCAAGACCCCTCTCCGCCCTTCAGAGGGGAGAGCAACTGTGAAGATGAGGGGTAGCCCGGTGATCGGCCGGGCTCAAGGCTGGCGCTGCGCCCCCGCCTCCGGCGGCTTCGGCCCTGATCCCGTCCGCTCGCCGGGCTGGTTGGCATCCGTGTGGTCGACGCAGAGCGCCGACCGCGCCCGGTCGCGGTCGCTCATGCGACAGCGACGGCGGGCGGGTTCCACATCTGAGCCCGTGTCAGCATCGTGTTGAGGATGACGATCAGCTTGCGCATGCAGGCGACCAGGGCGACCTTGGCCTTCTTTCCCTTGGCGCGCAGCCGTTGATAGTGGGCTTGGATGACCGGGTTGTGGCGGGTCGCAGCACCGAGGCTGGCCATGTAAAGGAGGTCGCGGATTTCCCGGCGTCCGCCCCTGATGTGGCGCTCGCCGCTGTCGTCGTCGTAAGGAGCGAGGCCGACCAGCGCGGCGGCGGCCTTGTTGGGAAGGTGGCCGAGCTCCGGCAGCCAGGCGAGCGCGCCGGCGACAAACCGGGCGCCCAACCCGGGCACGCTGGCGATGATCGCGGCGCGTGCGGCGAGTTCGGCGTTGGCCCGGATCTTGGCCTGGATTGCCGTCTCGAGCTTGACGCGTTGGGCTGCGATCGCCTTGGTGATTGCCTGCTGCACGGTCGCGACAACGCGCGGCTGGCGATGCTCGCCGAGCTGTCCGACCTGGATCGACAGCCGCACCAGCAGGCGGCGTGCCGTCATCAGCCGATCGAGCAGTTCGCGATCGCGATCGGGCGCCAGCGGTGCTTGGGTTGTGAAAGTCTCGGCGAACCAAGCGATCATCTCGGCATCGATCGGATCATTCTTGGCCAGCCGTCCGGCCGACTTGGCGAAATAGCGCACCCGCTTGGGATCGACGATGCGCACGGCAATCCCGGCCTTGCGCAACGCCTCGCTCCATCCGCGCTCATAGCCGCCGCTGGCCTCCATCACCGCCAGCCCAACCCCGTGTTCGCGCAGCCAGGCGATCAACTCCTGCTCACCTTCCGGCGTGCCCGGCTTCGACAGCCGCCGCTGCAGCGAGCGGATGCACGCGTCGGCCTTCAGCTTGGAAACATCAATGCCGACAATCCTGCCCTGTTGTGGCATCCTCCCACTCCCTTCCTTGCTCGTCCGGGCTCTGGCGCCCATGCAACTGTTCGGGTTGAAGGAAGACACCGGACCTGTCCCTCGCTCTCCCTCAGGGTTCGCCTCCGGAGGCCACGGGCTCAGGTCCAGCGACGGGTGGTTGCTTGCTGGCAGCCGCCCGTTCGCGCACGTTGCCATATCTTCCGGACACAAGGAGGTAGGAGACGACCGCCTGGTGCCGGAATGGCAGACAGAGACGCCGGTGCTGTGCATTGCCGGGCGGGGGGCGCTCGACGAATTGGCGGCGCGCATGCTCGCCCAATTGCTCGGAAAACACGGGCTCAAGGCCCGCACCGTGCCGCACGAGGCCGTCTCGCGCGTGCACATCGCCGAGCTCGATGTCGATGGGGTAGCAATGATGTGCGTCTCATACATCAGCATCGGCGGTGGTACCGCCCGTTTACGTTACCTGCTGCGGCGATTGCGCGAGTGCCAGCCTGCAGCCCGCTTGCTTCTCGGCCTATGGCCGGCGCTGGATACAGACCTCGTCGATGGCGATCTGCGCCGGACGCTGGGCGCCGATTTTTATGTAACCAGCCTGCGCGACGCCGTGCGAATTTGCTTGGGTGAGGCGCATCAGGCGCCCCGGCCGCAGATGCGGCTCGTGACCGCACCGCAGGAACCAAGCCGATAAGGCCGGGCAGTTTCGCGTCTGCCCGCTTCAGCCGCTATGCCGCCTTCGATACGGAAAATGCGTGTAGCGCGCCATGGGCCGCCGCTATTTCGTGACCTTCGACGATGCTCCCCGCATCGCTGCGGAGTAGGCGGGGAGGCCGGCGTCGGTGACGGCGTTGCCGCATTTAGGCGAAGCTCCAACCCGAGCGAAGTTCGCAGCCTTGAGCGGCCCGAGACATAGGTGACAGATCGTACCGGACACATGGGTAACACGCTTTCCCCTTTTGGGGGAGGTGTGGATGCCGTGGAAGGAGTGTTCGGTAATGGACGAGCGCCTGCGGTTTGTCGCTCAGCTGCTGGACGGCGAAGCGATGAGCGAGGTCTGTCGCGCGTTCGGCATCTCGCGCAAGACCGGCTACAAGATCTTTGAGCGCTATAAGGAACACGGTCTCGAGGCCCTGACCGACCGTTCGCGCCGGCCGGTTCGCTACGCCAACCAGTTGCCGCAGCAGATCGAGAGCCTGATCGTCGCGGCCAAGCGTGACAAGCCTCATTGGGGTGCCCGCAAGATCCGCGAGCTCCTGGTCCGCCGACTGGACGGCGACATCCGCGTTCCGGCCAAGAGCACGATCCACGCCGTGCTCCACCGGCACGGCCTGGTCAAGATCCCGGGACGGCCGCGGCACCGGGCGACCGGCACGCCGCTG
>DASYFD010000168.1:0-52633 GCA_036498625.1 Xanthobacteraceae bacterium
GGTGGAAGCCGAGCTGCAGCAGGATATAGCCGAATATCCCGATCGCGATCGTCTCGCCGACCTGGAACATGTCGTTGTTGGTCGAATAGACGCCGATGCAGATGAAGAACAGCGCGCTCGGATAGAGATAACGGTACGGAATGGTCAGCAGCTTCACCCACAGCCCGATCTTCGGCACGTTGAGGATGACCAGCATGATATTGCCGACCCAGAAGCTCGCCACGAGGCCCCAGAACACGTCCGGGTGCTGGCTGATGAGCTGCGGGCCGGGCACGATGCCCTGAATGGTCAAGGCACCGAGCAGTAGCGCCATGACGGCGTCGCCCGGAATGCCCAGGCTCATGGTCGGGATGAAGTCGCCCTGCACCGAGGAATGGGTCGAGGCCTCCGGGCAGGCGACGCCTTCGATCGCGCCGTGGCCGAAGCGCTCCGGGGTCTTGGAGATCTTCTTCTCGACCGCGTAGGACACGAACGACGCAATGGTCGGTCCGGTGCCGGGAATGAGCGCGCACAGGCTGCCGATCCAGGTGCCGCGCCACATCGGCCAGAACGCCTGCCTGAAGTCGGCCTTGGCGGGCCACATGTCGCGCAGCTTGATGTTGGTGTATTTGGTGTCGATGGGGGCGGTCTGGTTGACCGTGTTCATGAACTCGGCGATGCCGAACAGGCCGAGCGCGAGCGCCACGATCTCGACCCCGTCGTCGAGCTCGGTCAGGTTGAAAGCGAAGCGCGGCGTGCCGGTCTCGATGTCGGCGCCCACGATGCCGAGCAACAGGCCGAACACGGTCATGGCCACGCCCTTGACGGGCGAGCCGCGCGCCAGCGTCGACCCCGCCAGCAGCCCCAATAGCATCAATGAGCACACCTCGGATGGCCCGAATTTCAGCGCCACCTGCACCAGAACGGGCGCCAGGAAGGTCATCTCCATGATGCCCCAGGAGGCGCCCACGAAGGAGGCGATCACCGTGATGCCGAGCGCCACGCCGCCGCGGCCCTGCTTGGTCATCGGATAGCCGTCGAGGCACGTCACCGCATGTGGTGGATGACACGGTAGATTGAGCAGGATCGAGCAGATGGCGCCGCCATATTGGGCGCCATAGAAGACGCCGGCCAGCATCAGGATGGCGGCCACCGGCTTCATTCCGAAGGTGAGCGGCAGCAGGATCGAGATGGTGGCGAGCACGCCCATGCCGGGCAGCACACCCACGATGTTGCCGATCAGCACCCCCAGGAAGCAGAACAGGAGGTTATGGGGCTCCAGCGCGACCCCAAAGCCGTACCAGAGATCGGTCAGTGCGGAATAGATCACAGGGACCCCCAACGCCACATCGGCAGCGATACTTGCAGAAGGTAGTTGAACAGCGCCACACCGCATACGGTGACGCCGATCGCGAGGATGAGCGCGCTCTTCCACGTGCTCTCGCGATCACCCATCGCGGACACGAACACGCAGGAGAAGGTCGCCGGAATGAGCCCGCCCAGGTTCCCGAAGATGATGAACAGGATGGGCCCGGCCAGGATGCAGGCCCAGGCGCGCCATTCGGGCTTGGGCATGATGAGCTGGTCATCGTCGACGGCCGCGGCAGTGGCGGCGACGCCGGCAATGAGAATGCCGAGGAAAGTCATGATGACGCCCAGGATGATCGGGAAGAAGCCCGGTCCCATGTGGAAAAGCGTGCCGATATTGTAATGGCGCGCTTCCAGCACGGCGCCGATCCCGATGAGGGTCATCAGGCCGCCGGCGTAATAGTCTTTTTTCTGTGTGAGTAAGTTACGCAACGGTTCCACCCCCTGCCTTATATTGCGGTCTTCAGCGGCAGGGCCAACTCATAATCGAATTTTCACGTCAATTAAATAGCCGCATGAAGCCTGGGGCGATTTTCGGCGGGCTCGGCTCGGTTCCGCGGGGACGCCGCGAGTCGCCGGGATTGCCTTGCTGCGGCCTGCATTCGCCCTTCTAAATCAAGGCTATTATGTCGACCAAAGGACTTCCTCCCGATACCAGGCTTGCCCAGGCGGGACGTTTGGTCGCGCATGCGGTCACGTCAACGAGCCCCCGATGAGCGGGGGGTCGCGCGGCCGCGGCGGCCTGCAGACACTGGGCGGCAGGGCATATTTATTTTGCATTGCAGCATAAACCTCATGGCTGGAGCCCCCCGCGGTAAGGCCGCGGAATTGCTGCACAAGTGATGCAAGCCAGGATGGAAGCTACCGGCAGGACGTTGGCGAGGGGGGTGTTAATAAAGTATTTTATGGACCATTGCTGATGCTTTCCTTCGGGTATCGTTTCGAATATACTTGCCTAAGTTGGGCCCCGGACGATTTTCCGGATGGGTCGGTCAGATGTCCGAGATTTCCAAACGATGGGTCGGGCCGGTGTTGGTTGCGGCCGCTCTTGTGGCGCTCACCACCGGCATTCTGTTGTCGGTCTATCTCGCTTTGCAGCCGCAGCACCTGATCTTCGGTTATTTGATTCCGATCACGTTCGTGGCGGTCAGGTACGGCAGCTTGCCCGCCATCATCACCGCGGTCGCCAGCGACGTGTGCGCCGCCTACTTCCTGTATCCACCTGATTTCAGCATTTATATCGCGGATCCTCTGCAGATGGCGGAACTGAGCTTCTTCTCGGTGCTGGTCTTGGCGACGAGCCAATTCATCGGGGGCTTTGCGGACGACGAGCGCGTGCGCAAGCGCGCCGGGCCCTACAAGAAGGCTTGAGCGCGCAAAGGTTTTTGCCCGCAGGGATCCGCACGCCCGAGAATCAGATCGCCATGAACGGTCGCAGCACGGCGGCGACATCGTCAGGAAATTCCTCGTACACCGACAGCTTGCCGCGCGCCAGACGCGCGGTCTCGACCCCGGCGAGCCGGCCCAGGGCCTCCATCTCGGCGAGCGAGCGGGGCGGCGTCTCGGCCCCATAGGCGAGCAGGATCGGCGCGCCGGCGCCGCCGGCGAGGCGCAAGAATTCCGCGCGATCGGCCACCCGGTCCAAGCCGCCGGTCACGAATGCCACGGACGCGAATCGCGCGCCCTTCGCGTCCGTGACCTTCCTTTTCCCGCTGAGGCGCTCCCCGTGGAGCCAGGCCGGATCGCTGTAGACATGGCCCGAGACCATCCGGCGGACCACGAATGAGCTGACATTCAAGCGGTATAGGAGAGGGCCCAGGCCGGGCAACTCGACGAGACGCCGAACTTTTGCAAACAGCGGCCGGTCGCCGCCCGCCATGGTCGGCAGCGGTCCGCGCCAGGTCGGGGCGACGAGAGCGATCCGGTCGGTGAAGCTCGGGTTCCGGGCGGCATGGTGCAGAAGGTAGGCCGCCGCGTGGCCCGCGGCGACCACGCCGCGGGGGCGGTCTCCAAGCGCTGCCAGCGCATAGCTCAGGAACTCCGAGAGCGCATCCGGCGTCCAGCGCAGGCCCGGCTTCGGCGCCGCGCCGAATCCGGGCCAATCGATCGTCAGCACGCGGAATTGCGCCGCGAGCCGCGCCATTAGGGGATGCATCTCGGCGCGGGTGGAGATCGAGCTCAAGGCCGGCAGCAGGAGCAGCAAGGGACCGCTCCCCGCCTCGTCCAGACCGAGCAC
The DNA here is from genome assembly GCA_036498625.1 of Xanthobacteraceae bacterium. Lineage (GTDB taxonomy): Bacteria > Pseudomonadota > Alphaproteobacteria > Rhizobiales > Xanthobacteraceae > VAZQ01. The sequence goes on from DASYFD010000168.1 coordinate 3,584, forward strand.
GACCTCGCGATCCTGCCACGACCAACGCAGCTCCCGGATGATCATGCTGGCTCCCTCGCTATTTGGCCGCAGCGATCGCCTGCGCGCGCGCCACCACGGCGGGCGGCGAGCGATAGAGACCTTCGACCAGCGCCTGCACGTCCTCGCCGCCGACGAAGTTGATCTCGAGCCCGCTGCGCGCGCTCTCCGCCAGCAGCTCCGGATCATTCATGGCCGCGGCGAAACCGGCGCGCAGTGCTTGCGTCAGGCGTGGATCGAGGTCGGGCGGCGCGACCAGGGGACGGCCCATGGATTGCCGGGAAAAAATCACCTCCAGCACCTTCTTGTCGCCGGGATCGGTCACGAAATCCGTGACCAGCGGGACGGTGGGCAGCTCCTTGTGCTTGCCGAGCGCCAGCTGCATGACGATCTTGAGCTTGCCGGATTCGAGCAGGTCCTTGTTGCCGGATCGGGCAACTCCCCATGAATAGCCGACAATCCCGTCCAATTCGCCTCGTTCGACCGCCAGCAGAATTTCGTTGGTGCCCGGATAGCCGCCGATGGTCGTGAGCCTGGTGCGCAAGAGCGCGTTGAGCGCCGCGGCGAACACCTGCTGATCGCCGCCGGCTCCGGTGGCGCCGACCTTGAGGTTCGTCCCGGCAAGAATATCGGCCAAGTTCGCCGCCGGGCCCGGCTGCCGGACGTAGAATCCCGACACCTCGTTGTTCATGCTGCCGAGCCAGGTGAACCGCGTGGCATCGAACATCGCGTTCGAGGCATTGCCGTTGAGCATCGGATCCGCCGCCACACCGCGGCCCACGATGGCGATCTCGCTGCCGTCCCGGGGCGCCACGTTGTAGATGTAGTTCGCCAGATTGAGCGATCCTGCGCCGGGCTTGTTCAGCACGACCACGCTCGGCCGGCCCGGAAGATACTGCCCCAGGTGCCGCGCCAACAGTCGCCCATAGGTGTCATAACCGAAGCCCGTGGGCGAGAAACCGACGAACAGCCTGATCTGCTTGCCGGCGAACGAGACCGGCGGGTCGGCCTGCGCACGGGCCGCGCGTGCGGTAACCAACAGCGCGGCGGCCAGCAGCAGCGCGGCCACCAACGGGAAGTGCCGGAATTTTATGATCGGCGTCATTGTCGGCTGCGATCCGCGCGGGCGGAAGGCGGCAGCTATTGGCTTGGTCGCGGGCATCCCGGGCCGAGGCCGCGTATCATTCCCTGTCCGTGTCCGGATGCTTGACGAGATGAAATTGCGGGGTGAGGTACCCGCTCCAAGGCAGCGCTTCCTGGCACAAGACGCACGCAAGGTTGGCCTGACCCTCTTTGGTCTCCGCGGTCTCAGTCACCTCGAAGACCGCCCCGCATTTGCACGTTATCTGCACCGGGTTTTGCTTGTCCATCTGCGCAATATGGGCCCGTGCGGCCCCGAAATCCACCCTCCTGCGATCCGTGCCGTCGTCCGCCGCGCTGCCGCTATTCCGCCGCCCGGCCCATGCGCATGCCCGCCAGATGCGCCACCACTTCGTCGATATGCATCACGTCGGCATATTTGTGATGCAGGTCGAACAGGTTGACCTTGTGGATCAGCGCGGAGCGGTCGAAGGTGCATTGCTCCACGATGGTGACGTGAAAGCCGTTGGAATAGGCGTCGACCACGCTCGCGCGCACGCATCCGGACGTGCTCTCGCCGCACACGATCAGGCTCTGGATGCCGAGCAGCGACAGATGCGAGAACACCGGCGTGCCCGCAAAGATGCTGGCGCGCTGCTTGTAGATGATGATGTCTTCGGGCTGCGGGGTGAATTCGCGATAGATGGCATAGGGGTCGTCGGTTGGCGTCTGGCGCTGGCGCCGGGTCGAGACCGCGCCCGGCGGCCGGTTGTTGGGGCGGGTGTCCTGGGTGCAGTAGAACACCGGAAGGCCGGCACTGCGGGCGGCCGCGAACAGCTGCCGGGTGGGCGCGATCGCCTGGTGGGCATAGATGCCGCAGGTGTTGGCAAAGCGCTCGTTGAGCTCATAGGGCGAATGCGGACCGCCGCGATAGACCAGGTCGTAGAGGTCGATCGCCAGCAGCGCCGGCCGCGGCCCGACGAAAGTCTCCCGCCGCCAGCCGGCATACAGCTCGATGTCGGCTTCCGGGATGACGTCCCGCCAGCAATGGTCCTCGAACTTGTCGATGGAAGTCATGCAGTTTTCCTTCGTTGGATTCGGCAATCGACAATTCAGTCCGGCAACTGGGCGCCCTACCGCGACGGCCAATTCCAGGCTGGCCTCTCGTCGTCTGCGACCAGCGTCTCGCCCAGTTGCTTCTCGAGGACAATCTGGCGCGCATCGCCCGCGGCCGCAAGCTCGGACACCAGCGCCACCGCATGTGACACCACCACGAGCTGCGATTTCTTGGCGGCCTGCGCGATCAGCCGCGCCAGGGGCGGCAGCAGGTCGGGATGCAGGCTGGTCTCCGGCTCGTTGAGAATCATCAGGCTCGGCGGACGCGGCGACAGGAGCGCTGCGATCAGCAGCAGATAGCGCAGCGTGCCGTCGGAAAGCTCGGCCGCCTTCAACGGACGCAGCAGGCCCTGCTGCCGCATCTCCAGCTCGAAGTACCCGTCGGTACTCACGATCTCGATCTCGGCGCCCGGGAATGCATCGGCGATCGCCGCGCGCAGCTCGCCAACGCTGCCGATCTCGCGGATGGTCTGCGCCGCGGCGGCGAGGTCCGAACCGTCATGGCCGAGAACCGGCGTATAGGTGCCGACCTGCGGCCGGCGCGCGAGCGCATCGCGATCGGTCCTGAAATGATCGTAAAACCGCCAGTCGCGCATGCGCTCGCGCAGGAGCAGGAGCTCGATCGCGTCACGCGGATCGCCGCAATGGGTCATCATGCTGTCGAACGGCGCCAGGTGATGGAACACCTGCCGCCACTCGCCGGTGTCGCCGCGGATGCGCACGCTCGGCCCGTTGCGCAGTGCAAATGTGTTGCTGCGGCCCAGCGTCTCGCCGGTCCATTGCGCCTCGACCTTTATCTCCGGATCGCGCGCGAACGCTAAAGGAGGGGATATCGGCAAGCCGAGATCGATGGCATAGCCGTAGTCGTCGCCCGCAAAGCCCAGCTTGAGGCTGACCGGGGCTTTTCGCACTGTGCCTTGCACCGGGTGCTCGCCCCGCTTGACCGAGCGCGCAAACGATTCCGGCCCGGCCCAGAGCGTGGAATGCAGGCCGCCTTCGCCGGCCAGGGATTGAATGATCCGGCCCTGGGCGACGTCGGCCAGCAGCCGCAGCGCCCGATAGAGGCTCGACTTGCCGCTGCCATTGGGACCGGTGACCACGTTGAGGGGGCCGAGCGCGAGCCGCACGTCGCGCAGCGACCGATAGCCCGAGATGGCGACTTTCGTGATCATGGAGACGATGAGCTTGATCGACCGCGATGGGGCAGGGACGGAGCGATGGCGAGCGTATCCCGTCCACCGCGTCGCGATAACCCGGAAAACCGCTATGCTGCGGTCAAGCAATTCGATCGGAACGTGCCGCGGAAGGAAACTTCAATGATGCGTCGGCGTTTTCTGGCGGGCATCGGCTGGACCGCGGCCGGCGTCGCGCTGGGCGCGTCCAAGCCGGCGGCGGCCGAATTCTATCAGGGCAAGACCTTGACCTTTATCGTGGGCTTTGCGCCGGGCGGCGGCGTCGATGCGACGGCGCGCACGGTCGCGCGCCACCTGGTTCGGTTCATTCCCGGACAGCCGGGCGTGGTGGTGCAGAACATGGAAGGCGCGGCTGGAATCGTGGCCGCCAGCTATCTCGCGCGGCGGGCCGCGCCCGATGGCCTCACCTTGGCGGTTCCGGGCCGTTCCTGGTTCATCGAAGGACTGGTCAACGGCTCCGGAAATTTGTTTGATCCCGCCAAGCTCACCTATGTCGGCAGTCCCGGCGCGGTCAATTCGGTGCTGTATGTGCGCTCCGGCACCGGCATCAAGACGCTTGCGGAGCTGAGATCGTCGCCTCGGCCGCTCGTCTTCGGCGCGCTCGGCAGCACCACCGCGACTGCCACGGTGCCGGCGCTGCTCGCCGCCGACGGCTGGCCCGTCAAGGTCGTGCTCGGCTACGTGTCCACCGCCAGGGTTCTACTGGCCTTGGAGCAAAACGAGGTCGACGGCTTCTTCACCGTGGAGGATTCGCTCGGCAACCGGCAGGACTTAATCGGCCATACCGTCATCCCGGTCCTGCAGACGACCGGCCGCCATGCCGACCTGCCGCTGCTGCAGGATGTGGTGCCGCGGCGCGAGCTGCCGCTGCTTTCGCTGATCCTCGCGGTCGACCGCCTGGGGGTCCCGGTGGTCGGGCCACCCGGCATGCCGGCGGACCTGGTCGCGGTCCTGCGCCGGGCGTTCGTGGCGATGGCGCGCGACCCGCAGTATCAGGCCGATGCCCTCAAGGTCGATCTGCCGGTCGGGGCCGCCATCGACGGCGCCGCGCTCGCCGCCAGAATCGAGGAATTGGCCGGGGCCGCCACCCCGGACGTCATCGCGGCGTATCGGCGGCTGGTGGCCCGGAAATGAGGGGCTGCGGGGCACGCACGGAGGCGCGGCGCAGTACCGGCGTACCGCGGGCGGTGTGGCCGCTGCGCCCCAATGCTGTCACGCCCTCCTGCAAGCCATTTTAATCATTATACATTTCGAGCGTTCCCGATCACCACATGGTCACGCCGCCGGCATATTTTGGCCCCTCGGGGCGACCAAACAGGGCCTGCCTAAGCGGCCATTAACCAAGTTTTGCTTGGCTCTGACGGTGCGCGGCATTGAACCTTAGATAGGGTTCGCGCGTCTAAGCCTAAGGGTGAACCCGCGCCGTGGCGCGGGCCGGGAGGATCAAGATGAGCAAGAAGATCAAGAACCGTCGCAAGAACCATCTCCTGAATTCCGTTTCGCTGGTTCCGGCCATTGCCCTCTTGGGGCTTGTCGCGGCCGGCTCCGCATTGGCTGCCGACCTTTCGGTTGCCCCGCTCTACAAGGCGCCGCCGGTGGTAGCCCCCGCTGCCTACAATTGGTCCGGCTTCTACGTCGGGGCCAATGGTGGGGGCGGCTGGGGCACCTCGAGTTGGGACAACGCCGGCAGCTTCAACCTGTCGGGCGGCGTCGTCGGCGGAACCGCCGGCGTCAATTGGCAGCTCGGCCACGCCGTGCTCGGCCTCGAAGGCGACGTGGACTGGTCGAACCTCAAGGGCAGTGCGACCTCGACGTTGTGTCCGGCCGGCTGCACCACCAGCAATGATTGGCTCGCCACCGTGCGTGGCCGTGCCGGCTACGCCTTCGACCGTTTCCTGCCCTACGTCACGGGCGGCCTTGCGGTCGGCGACATCAAGGCCGGCGCGCCGGGCTTCGCGGGCGCGACCCAGACCAATGCGGGATGGACGGCCGGCGGCGGCGTCGAGCTGGCGCTGACGAGCAACTGGACCGCCAAGGCCGAATATCTCCATGTGGATCTCGGCAACATGAATTGCGGCTTCAGCTGCGGCGTCGTCGCCAACAACAACGTCTCGGTCAAGAGCGACATGGTGCGCGGCGGCGTGAACTTCCGCTTCGGCGGCAACTGACCGTTCGGTCGATCGTCCGCATTCCTTCCACACGATCATGACTCTGGGCTGGCGCAGGAACATTCCGGCGGCATTGACACGGATTGCGGCCTGATCCCTTATCGGCGCGCACCGCAACACCGCCGGATGAGGGAGCAAGCCATGCCCAAGATCAGGCATTTGGCCATCGTCTGCATGGACCCCGAAAAGCTCGCGCAATTCTATTGCGAGGTGTTCGACATGAAAGTGATCGAGCGCAATGGTCGCCACAACGTCTTCGTCAGCGACGGCTACATCACGGTCGCGCTGTTGAGCCAAAAGGCCGAAGGCAAGCCATGCGGCCTCAATCACTTCGGCTTCCAGGTCGAGGACGCGGCCGACATCGCCGAACGCTTGAAGAATTGGAAGGTGGTCGGCCCCTCGGCGCGGCCGCCCGACCGCGCCTATGCGGAGCAGCGCGCCACCGATCCGGAAGGCAACAATTTCGACCTCGCCGAAGGCGGCTTCGAGCGCAGCGCGCCGGGCAGCGATCGCAAAGGCGCGCCGGTCACGGCCTGAATCTCCGGTCTTCTCGGCGCGGGGTTTTGCCCGCTTTTCTCTCGGGCCGCACTGGCGTAGGCTTCCCCACCAGTTCTTCAATTGCCGGGGGAGAACATGATCCGATTCCTGACGGCCGCGATCGCCGGCCTGCTCGCGAATTCCATGGCGGCGGCAGAGCCCGCGAGCGACGCGGTGGTGCGTCTTGATCCCGCGCTCGATGCGCTGGTCTCGCCCGACGCCAAGATCGAGCTCGTCAAGGGCGGCTTCGGCTTCACCGAAGGGCCGGTATGGGTGAGTGCCTCCAAGTCGGAGAAGAGCGGCGGCTATCTGCTGTTCACCGACATCCCGGGCAACGTGATCTATAAGCTCACCCCGCAGGACGGCAAGGCGTCGGTCTGGCTCGCCAATGCCGGCTTCAACGGGCCGGATGTCTGGCGCTGGGGCGGATTGCAGAACAACGGCCGCGAGCGTACCGATCCGCTGTTCGAGGAATTCGCCATGATCGGCGCCGACGGCCTCACGCTCGACCGCCAGGGCCGCGTGATCGTCGCCACCTTCGCGGGCCGCTCGCTCATGCGCGTGGAGCACGACGGCAAGCGCACCGTGCTGGCCGACCGCTACGAAGGCAAGCGCTTCAACGGTCCCAACGACGTCGTGGTCAAGCGCGACGGCGCGATCTACTTCACCGACACCTATGGGGCCCTGCGCTTGCGCGACAAGGATCCGCGCAAGGAGCTCGAGTTCAATGCCGTGTTCATGTGGAAGAACGGCAAGCTCACGCTCCTGATCAAGGATATGCCGAACACCAACGGTCTCGCCTTCTCGCCCGACGAGAAATATCTCTACGTCAACGGCAGCCGCGACAACTACGTCAGGCGTTACGAGGTGCTGCCCGACGGCACGCTCGCCAACGGCAGGATGTTCATCGATCTCAGCAAGGACACGACCGAGCGCGGCATCACCGACGGGTTGCGGGTCGACGTCAAGGGCAATCTCTACGAGACCGGCCCGGGCGGCGTGTGGATCATCTCGCCGGAAGGCAAGCATCTCGGCACCATCCGGGCACCGGAGCAGTCCACCAATATCGGGTTTGGCGACGCCGACAAGAAGACGCTCTATATCGCGGCGCGCACCAGCATCTACAAGATCAGGGTGAATACGCCGGGCATTTGAGGGAGCCTTCCATGGATTGGGCCGCCAAGTCGTGTTTGCTGTTGGTCGCTTGCGTGCTGGCGGCCGCCTCGCCGGTCATGGGCCAGACCGTGGTATTCGAAGGCGCTCGGCTCATCGACGGCGGAGGCGGCGCGCCGATCGAGAACGCCGCCTTCATGGTCGAGGGCGAGCGGTTCACCGCGGTTGGCCGCAGCGGCGAGCTCAAGATTCCGGCCGGGGCGGCGCGCATCGATCTGTCGGGCAAGACCGTGATCCCGGCCCTCATCGACGCCCATGTCCACATGGGATACCGCAAAGGCCTGAGCTTCGGGACGGACAACTACACCCGCGAGAATCTCACCGATACGCTCAATCGCTTCGCCTATTACGGCATTGCCGCGATCCTGGAAACCGGTACCGCCCGCAGCGATCTCGCCTACCAGCTGCGTGCCGAGCGGCCGCCGGGGGCTTTGTTTCGCACCGCCGGCCGTGGTTTCGGCATGCCCGGTGCAGGGCCGGGCGGTCCGATGCGCGATTCCGCCTACGGGGTCACCACCGAGGCTGAAGCCCGCACGGACGTGCAGGAGCTCGCCGCCAAGAAAGTCGACATGATCAAGATCTGGGTCGACGATCGCAACGGCACCGTGGAGAAGCTCAAGCCCAACCTCTATCGGGCGATCATCGACGAGGCGCACAAGCACGACATCCGTGTGCTGGCGCATATCGTCGATCTGGCTGACGTCAAGGATCTGCTGCGGGCTGGCGTCGACGGCTTTGCCCACATGATTCGGGACAAGGACATCGACGACGAGCTCTTGGGACTGCTCAAGGCGCGCCCGAACGTGTTCTTCGAGCAGACTCTGTGGGGCGAGCGGCGGGCGTTCTATGCCGCCAAGCCGGCCTGGCTCGACGAGCCGCTGCTGCGCGAGACCTTCTCGTCCAGGGAGATCGAGCTGCTCGGTGAGGAGCTTTCCGGAAACGGGTCGAATCCGGAGGCGGCCCAGCGGGCGCGCGCCATGGGGCAGGTCAACCTCCGAAATACCGCGCGGCTCAATGCGGCCGGGGTCACGCTGGCGCTCGGGACCGACAGCGGTGGCGTGTCCGGCGGCCAGTATTTCGGCCTCGGCAGCCATATCGAGATGGAGTTGCAGGTGACGCGCGCAGGCCTGACCCCGATGCAGGCCCTGGTCGCCGGCACCCGCACCTCGGCCCGGATCCTGGGACTCGATCAGCTCGGCACGGTCGCGGCCGGCAAGAGCGCAGATTTCATGGTGCTCAACGGCAGTCCTCTGGACAACATCGCCAACACCCGGAAGATCAACAAGGTCTACCTGCGTGGGCAGGAAGTCCCCCGCGCCACCATGACGGCCAAGTGGCAGGCCGCGCCGCCGCGCTAGGTCGGCGGCCCTCAAAGGTTCGCCGCAACGGCCCGGTTCGGGGCAGCTGGCGGGTCCCGGCGCGATTCCGGTGGCGTTTGTGCCGGAATGACGTAAAGCTGCGGCGACCGATACATTGGAGGAGATTATGAGCGCGGATGCGATCCGGCGGGCCGTCGGTGCCGCCATGGGGGCGCCGGCTTTTCTCGCATTGGCTGTGCTGGCTTTGCCGACCGCTCCCGCGACCGCGCAGGAGCCCTCGAGCTGGGACATGTGCAACAACGAGGGCAAGGTCTATCCGCCCGACATCGTGATCTACGGCTGCACTGCCGCGATCAGCGCCGGCGGCTCGAACGCGCAGAATCTGGCGGTCGCCTACAACAACCGCGGCTTGGCCTTTCGCACCAAAGGCGATATCGGACGCGCCTTGGCGGACTACGACGAGGCGGTCCGCCTCGACCCCAGCTATGCCGGCGTCCTCAACAATCGCGGCGTGACGTTCCATGACAAGGGCGATCTTGCCCGCGCGCTCGCCGACTATGACGAGGCGATCCGGATCGATCCCAAGAACGCCACCGCGTTCGTCAACCGCGGCATCGCCTATCGCGACAAGGGCGACCTCGGCCGCGCCATCGCGGATTACGACGAGGCGATCAGGCTCGATCCCCGCTATGCCACCGCCTTCACCAACCGGGGCAACGCCTATCGTGAGATGGGCGATCTCGACCGCGCCGCCGCCGACTACAGCGAGGCGGTCGCGCTCGACCCGATGAATCCCGTGGCCTTCAACAACCGCGGCGCCGCCTATCTGATCAAGGGCGACCTCGATCACGCCCTGGTCTACTATTCGGAGGCGATCCGGCTCGATCCCCGCTACGCGCTCGCCTTCAACAATCGCGGCGTCGTCTATCGCGACAAGGGCGATCTCGACCATGCGGTGGCGGATTACGGCGAGGCGATACGGATCAATCCCAGGTTCGCCAATGCATTCAACAACCGCGGCGACGCCTATCGGGACAAAGGCGAGTTCCAGCGCGCCATCGCGGACTATTCCGAGGCGGTCCGCATCAATCCCAAGAACGCGGTCGCGGTCGGCAATCGCGGCTTTGTTCGCCTCAAGCTCGGCGATGTCGATCAATCCATCGTCGACTACGACGCGGCGCTCAAGCTCAACCCGAAATTCGCCGGCGCGCTCTACGGCCGCGGCCTCGCCAAGCAGAAGAAGGGCGACCGCGCGGGAGCGGAAGCGGATTTCGCCGCCGCCAAGAGCATCCGGCCCGACATCGCCGAAGAGTTCTCGAAATTCGGCGTCGAGTGATCAGGCGGCATCCTTCGAGACGGCCCCGCGTCAGCGCGGCCCCTCAGGATGACGCCTCCGACAGCGAAGCCAAGAGCCGGCCGTGGCCCTGGATCGGGTCCTTGATGCCGAGCGCCTTGAAGGCGGCGAAGAAGGCCGCGTGGCCGTAGGCGATCGCTGGCATGCCGCTGTCCCGCTCCAGCGCGTCGACGGTTTGCGCCGCCTGCCATTGCGGGCAGGGCAGATAGAGCGCGTCGCAGCGCGGCGCGCGCGCGATCACGTCGGCGGCAAAGCGGCGGATTTCAGCGGGCGGAATGCTCGACAATCGTTTGAAGGGCAGGCCCATGCCGTCCACCCGGACCAGCTCGAAATCGTGCAGTTCGAGATAGGCCGCCAGCGCCTGATTGTGGCGGTCCGTATAGGGCGAGGCGATCGCGATCCGCTCTGCTCCCAGATGGCGAAACGCCTCCATGGCGGCGCGCACCCCGGTGGTGGCCGGGACCTTGGCGGCCGCTTCGATCTCCTTGACGATGCTCTCCTCGAAGCCCTTGCCGCGGGCCGCCACCAGCGGCCCGCCGCCGTGAATGATGTAATCGACCGCGCGCGCGCCCAGATAGGTCGCCGCCGCCGTGACCTGGGCGAGCCCCTTGTCGAACGGGTTGGTGCTCCAATCGTCGATGCTGCAGGTGACGCCGACTAGGCCGACACCGTCGGGGGCGAACCGATAGAACTCATAGGGCACGACCTCCATGACGGTCGGGCCGATATAGCCGATGCGCTTGCGCCATCCGAACATGCCTGCGCCTATGAGTTTGGCGTTGCTCCTGGCGATGACGCAGGGGATACCGCATGCGCCGCCGGAGCAGAGCGCGAAACCACAGAGCCGGATCTGTCAGTCGGCATCGCCCCACGACCCGTCTGGATCACCGCTTCAGTATAGGCCGCCGGCCGCCGAACTAAAAGCTGCGCTTCCCGGGGGGAGCCTGACGCACCGTAGCCTAGTCCCCATGGGATGCGCTAAGCTCGCGGGCGGCGGAGAGGTATTTTCTTCCAGCTCGCTCCTTTGCTGTGCCCCGACCCGCCGCCAAGCAGCGACGATTTCATTTGCCGCCCGGCCAATCGCGGAGGACAACGCCCATGACCAAGCTCAACATCAACGGCAAGTCTCATGACGTGGAGGCGGAGGCCGATACGCCGCTGTTGTGGGTCATCCGCGAGCAAGTCGGCCTCACCGGCACGAAATACGGCTGCGGGGTCGCGCAGTGCGGCGCCTGCTCGGTGCACATCAACGGCGAGGTGCGGCGCTCCTGCTCGATCAGGCTGAGCGACGTCAAGGACACCGATCGGATCGTCACCATCGAAGGCCTCTCCGCCACCAGCGCGCACCCGGTGCAGGTGGCTTGGGCCGCGATCGACGTGCCGCAGTGCGGCTATTGCCAGTCTGGGCAGATCATGGCGGCCGCGGCGCTGCTTACGAAAAATCCCAAGCCCAGCGACACCGACATCGACGTTGCCATGACGAATATCTGCCGCTGCGGCACCTATCAGCGCATCCGCGCCGCCGTGCACATGGCGGCCGGCGCGACCGGCAACAATTCATCCAAGATCTAGGCGCGGGAGGTCTGTTGTGAAAAAGCTGATCAACAAAGCTACCAAGCTTTCGCGCCGCAATTTCATCGTCGGCTCGACGGTCGCGGCCGGCGGCGGTCTGGCACTGGGCTTCCATCTGCCGCTCGGCACCGGCTCGGCCGCCGCGCAAAGCGCCGCGCAAGGCGCCGCTACCGCAGGCGCCGAGGTCAATGCCTGGGTGGTGGTCAAGCCCGACGATACCTGCGTGATCCGCATCGCGCGCTCCGAGATGGGGCAGGGCACCCGCACCGGCCTCGCCCAGCTGGTGGCCGAGGAGCTCGAATGCGATTGGAAGAAGGTCGCCACCGAATCGATCACGCCGGGGCAGAATCTCGGCCGCAAACGCGTCTGGGGCGAGATGGGAACCGGCGGCAGCCGCGGCATCCGCACCTCGCAGGATTATGTTCGCCGCGGCGGGGCCGCCGCCCGCATGATGCTGCTGCAGGCGGCGGCCGATGATTGGAAGGTGCCGGTGACCGAGCTCAGCGTCGCGGACGGCGTCATCGCCCACGCGGCGTCCAATCGCTCGACCAGCTACGGCAAGGTCGCGGCTGCGGCCGCGCTCCTGAGCGCGCCGGATTCCAAGAGCATCAAGCTCAAGGATCCGAAAGCCTGGAAGATCGCCGGCAAGCCGATGAAGCGGCTCGATACCGCCGACAAGCTCAACGGCAGCAAGATCTATGCAATCGATGTCACGCTGCCCGGCATGCTGTGCGCGGCCATCAAGGATTGCCCGGTGTTCGGCGGCAAGCTCAAGAGCTACGACGAGACCAAGATCGCGGGCCGGCCGGGGGTCCGCCGCGTCGTCAAGGTGAAGGATACGGCGGTTGCGGTGGTCGCCGATACCTGGTGGCACGCCAAGGCCGCGCTCGAGGCGCTGCCGATCGTGTGGGATGAAGGTCCGGGCGCGTCCCAGTCGAGCGCCATGATCGCCGAGCACCTCGCGGAGGGTCTCACCGCCACCGCCACCAATGGCGACTGGAAGAAGGGCGATGCCGTCAAGGCGATCGCGGGTGCCGCGAAAAAGGTCGAGGCGGTCTACAGCACGCCGTTCCTCGCCCATGCCACTATGGAGCCGATGAATTGCACCGCCAAAATTTCGGCCGACAAGGCCGAGATCTGGGTGGCGACGCAGAATTCCGAGGCCTCGCTCGCCGCGCTCTCGGAGAGCTCGGGCGTGCCGCTCGGCAAATGCGAGGTTTACCGCCACGACCTCGGCGGCGGCTTCGGCCGCCGCGGTGGCCCGCAGGATTATGTCCACCAGGCGGTTGCCATCGCGCAGCAATTCCCCGATGTCCCGATCAAGATGATCTGGAGCCGGGAGGACGACATGGCGCACGACTTCTACCGGCCGATCTCGCAGTGCCGGGCCGCCGCCGGCCTCGATGCCGACGGCAACCTCATCGGGTTGCATGTGCGGGTGTCCGGCCAGTCCATCAACGCATTCTCCAATCCGGCCGGAATCAGCGGCGGCAAGGACGTTCGTCAGCTGCAGGGGCTCTACGAGGAGCCGGGCGACGCTCAACTCGGCTACACGGTGCCCAACCTGCTCATCGACTATGCGATGCGCAACACCCATGTGCCGGTCGGCGCCTGGCGCGGCGTCAACACCAACCAGAACGCCGTCTACATGGAATGCTTCATCGACGAGGTGGCGCGCGCCGCCGGCAAGGACCCGCTCGCGTTCCGCCGCACCCTCATGCAGGATCATCCCAACCATCTCGCGGTGCTGGAGGCGGCGGCCCAGAAGGGCGATTGGGGCAAGCCGCTGCCGCCCGGTGTTCATCGCGGCATCGCGCAGTTCATGGGCTATGGCAGCTACTCGGCCTCGGTCGCCGAGGTGTCGGTGAGCCCGGAGGGCAAGCTCAAGGTTCACCGCATGGTGCTGGCGCTCAATTGCGGCCATGCGGTCAATCCCGACCAGATCGCGGCCCAGGTCGAGGGCTCGGTGGTCTACGGGCTCAGCGCCGCGCTCTACGGCGAGTGTACGGTCGCCAATGGGCGCATGGAAAAGCTCAATTTCGACAGCTACCAGGTGTTGCGCCTCGCCGAGATGCCCAAGGTCGAGACCGTGATCGTGCCGACCTACGATTTCTGGGGCGGCGTCGGCGAGCCGACGATCTGCGTGGTCACGCCCGCCGTGCTCAACGCCATCCATGCGGCGACCGGCAAGCCGGTACGCAGCCTGCCGCTGAAGAATATCAGGCTGGTGTAGCCGGGGTTTGAGCTCACCCGGGGTCGCGCGGGCGCCGGACCGAGCCAAGCGGGTACTGCGTCTCCCTCCTCGCCCCGTGGTGAGAGGGGAGGGCGCGACGTCCGCGCGCCAGCGCCTTCCGCAAAACTAGCCGCGTGTTTTCGGTTGGTTTGCTTCAAATAATATCCATTTGATTGATGGGTTTCGAACGGCTCCTGCCGTAATCGCCTTAGGTAGTTGTACCAGTTTCCACTGGTGGGCGCGTCCCCGGGAGGATGCGTCGGCGCTCCGTCAACGTGTCGAACCGAAGGGCGAAAACCATGGACGGCAAGACCAAGCAAACCGTTGCAGCCGCCAGCGTGGTGGCCTTTCCCGGGGCCCGGCCGCGCCCGGTCGCGAACCAGCATGCCGCCACGGATCATCAGCTGCTGCTGGACACGGTCATCAACAATATGTCGCTGGGCGTGCTCATGTTCGACGCCGAGGCGCGGCTGGTGTTCTGCAATCAGCGCTATGTCGAGATGTATGGCCTCTCGCCTGCGGTCGTGACGCCGGGCTGTGCACTGCGCGAGCTGCTCGAGCACCGGGCCGCGGTCGGGGCATTCGTCGGAAGTCCGGAGGAGTACATCGTCGATCTGCTCGAGGACATCGCGGCGGGCAAGACCTCCAACACCACCGTCAAGTCGGCGGACAGCCGGGTTTTCTCCATCGTGCGCAATCCAATCGCGGGCGGGGGATGGATCGCCACCCACGAGGACATCACCGATCGCCAGCGGGCCGAGGAGCGCATCGTGCACATGGCCCGCCACGACGCGCTCACCGACCTGCCCAACCGCATGATGTTGCGCGAACGGCTGGACCATGAGCTCAAGCGCGTGAAACGCGGCGAGTGCCTGGCGGTACTGTGCCTCGACCTCGACCACTTCAAGAGCGTCAACGACACGCTCGGCCACCCGATCGGAGACGAGCTTCTCAAAGTGGTCGCCGAGCGCTTGCGTCGCTGCACGCGGGAGCCGGACACCATTGCGCGCCTTGGCGGCGACGAGTTCGCCATCATCATGACCGGTATGCAGGACCCGACCGACGCGGTGGCGCTCGCCAAGCGCATCCGCGAGTCGATCACGAAACCCTATCATCTCGATGGTCATCAGATCGTCTCGGACATCAGCATCGGAGTTTCGCTCTCGCCGATGGATGCCACCGAGCCGGACCAGCTGCTGAAGAACGCCGACATGGCCTTGTACGGGGCCAAGGGCGACGGCCGCGGCACCTATCGGTTCTTCGAGCCGGAGATGGACGCGAAGATGAAGACGCGGCGCGAGCTCGAGATGGACCTGCGGAGCGCGCTGATCAACGCCGAGTTCGAACTCTATTACCAGCCCCTGGTCAATCTCAAGAGCAACGAGATCACGGCGTTCGAGGCGCTGGTGCGCTGGAACCATCCGGTGCGCGGCCTGGTTTCGCCCGCCGATTTCATTCCGGTGGCCGAGGAGACCGGGCTCATCATCCCGCTCGGCGAATGGGTGCTCAGGAGGGCGTGCCAGGAGACCGCCAAGTGGCCGGCCCACATCAAGGTTGCGGTCAACTTGTCGCCGTCCCAGCTCAAGAGCCGCAATCTGACCCAATTGGTGGTCAGCGCGCTCGAGGACTCCGGCATGGCGCCCAACCGGTTGCAGCTCGAGATCACCGAGACGGTCCTGATGCACAACACGTTCAATACGCTCGCCACCCTGCATCAGCTGCGCAAGCTCGGGGTGCAGATCGCGATGGACGATTTCGGCACCGGCTATTCCTCGCTCGCCTATCTGCGCAGCTTTCCGTTCGACAAGATCAAGATCGATCGTTCGTTCATCCAGGATCTTACGAACGGTGCCGAGCCGCTCGCCATCGTGCACGCGGTCGCCGGCCTCGCCAAGAATCTCAACATGATCTCGACCGCGGAAGGGGTCGAGACCCAGCAGCAGCTGGACCAGCTGCAATCAGTCGGTTGCACCGAGATGCAAGGCTATCTCTTCAGCCATGCGCGGCCGGCCGCCGACATCGTGCGCCTGTTCCTGGAGCCGGCCGGGACCGCCGCCTCGGCCTGAGGTTGGGGCGCGCGGGCATACCGCGCGCGGAGCCTTTGTCAGATTCGAAAATTTGCCGCGCGGTCGTCCCGGCGAAGGCAGGGACCCATGCGCCGCACCCTCTCGGCTGCCACGGCTCGTCGAAGACGGGCGTCGACGCCCCGATGCTATGGATTTCGGCTCTGCGGCCGGCACGACTGGAATTGATTGAATGTTTGGTGCAGAAACGGTACGCGGCTACAGCCGTTATTTGGTTGTTGTTCGGTCGTTCGCTTAACCAAACTCCGGTCTCTCGGGTGATTCCCCGATGGAGCAGCGATTCCCACGGCTCGTATAAACCAGCCCACGTTCCGGATCGAAATGGGGGTCGCCGATGCCCGATGCCGCTCACTATCTGCGTCAAGCCAATGCATTGCTTTCGATGTCCCTGGGCAGCTCGAATCCCGTCCTTGCGGGCAAGCTTTGGGAGGTAGCCGAGAACTACCTGGCCAAGGCCGTCAAGCTGCGGGTCGACGACGGCTTGCCGGCGTTGCCGCGGCCGGCTCCCGCCCGTCTACAGACCCTTGATCAGCCCGGCATCGATCAGCAGCCGGTTGAAGCGCCGCGCCTCCGCGCCGCCGTCGCACCCGTAGAATAGCCCCTGGCAGCGCTGGAAAATCTTTTTCTGCTCGGCGAACGAGGCATCGAGCGGCAGGCCGGCCAATTCCTGCGTGATCATCGGAAGATACGGTCCCTCGATGGTGTCGAGCGCCGAGGCGAGATTGACCGGCTGGTAGTTGATCGCGTCGATGGCGTAGTAGGTGGCGAAATAACGCGGATCGTAATTGATCAGGCGCTGGGTGATCGCGGCTTCGTCCAGCCCCGGCTCCTGGATCAGGAATGCGAAGTCAGGCTGGTGGTCGCCGTAGCGCACCAGCAGAAACGGCTCGCCCGGGAAATCGCGCTTGAGCGTTTCCAGCAGGTCAGCATAGTCGTGCGCGCTCATGGCCTGCCGGCGCAAGTATTCGTCGATCGCCGGCCCGTTTCCCGGATCCTTCCACTCCGGCATCAGGTCGGGACGCCAGCGGTGGTCCCAGGGCCAATGGTTCTGGGCCAGGTACACGAAAACGAACATCGGACCGTTGCGGCGCTCGTGCTCCATCATGCGGAGGGCCGCGTCATAGTAGAATTGATCCGGCTCGATCCGGTTGGTGCCCAGCGACTGCTGATCGAAGAAATGCTGCACCCCGGTGCTGGCCTGAAAGCTGCGGGCGCTCATGAAGGCGCCGAGCGCCGGATAGATCGAGAAGGTGCGGTAGCCGCAGCGCCGCAACGCGGTGGCGAGCCCGCGCTCGACCCGCCCGGCGGCGATCTGGGTGACGTGATAGGCGAACTGCCCGAATGAGCGCGCCGACAGGCCCGCCAGCACGTTGTACTCGGTGTACCAGCTCGGACCCCCGACGCTCTCGACCAGGAACTGCCGCTCCCTGCCGTCGAAGGAGCGGAAGTGAGAGCCGTAGCCGTCGGGCACCTTGATGGACGGCGCCACCCTGATGTCGAAGCTCGATTCGTCGTGCACCATGATGATGTGCGGCGGCCTGGCGCCGGGCGTGCAGGTCGCCTCCGGCAGCATCCGCAACCGGTCGGTCACCACCGCATCCGATTCCATGTAGCCGTGCGTCATCAGCGAGGACAGCTCGGCAACGCCCGAGCGCACGAATTTGGAGACGTAGCTGCCGTCGAGGAAGATTTCCCAATCCGCCTGCGGCTGCGCGAACGACACCAGCGCGATCCCTGCCAGGCAGGCGGAAAATCCCGCCAGCGCGGTCCTGCCCCGCAACCGCACCGGATCGAAGCGCCAGAGCAGCACCAGGAGCGGCAGCCCGATTAGGAGCGAGACGGCGACATTGCGCTGCAGGTCCGGCAGGATGTTCATGAGAAAGCTGATCGTGTCGCGGTCGACGATCAGCACGTCGAGGAAATTCGCCGTGACCGAGATGATCTCGTGCTTGAGACGCGAGACCAGGACCACGATCACCACCATCGCCAGCGACAGGGCGGCGGCAATGGCCGGGCGGCGCAGCAGGCCGAGCCAGAAGAAATTCAGCAGCCCCCAGGTCAGCAGAAAGGCGAATGCCGCGACCAGGTCGGTTTCGGTGAACGCCATGACGGCGAGCGCCGCCAGATGCAAAGCAGCGGTCGGCGCGATCCGCCAGGCGATTGTATTCGTCGCTCCGAAGCGGTTGGCAAAGAATGCAAGGGCTGGCGGCATGGTGCGCGACCGTGCCCGGCAAGGGTTACACAACTGACGTCCGGCACGCGACGCTGGCGTCATGAAAATGTAAAATTGCGGTCATGGCAAGTTCGGATTTGAAGGCGGCGCTGCGCATGTTTCGAGGCGGCGCGGCAACTTACCTCCCCCTGAAAGGGGGAGAGCCTGCCCTCGGGCCGCGACCCGAGGGTCGACCCGCGAAGCGGGTCGGGAGGGGTCCGGCGGCGAATGCTGAATTCTGCCGGAAGGCTCGACCCCCAACCCCAACCCTCCCCCTTGCAGGGGGAGGGAGCGCGCCTAGTCTGTTGCTCGCGCGCCGGGTTAACTTCACCCCAATCAGGGCAACGCGAACACGAACACCGCGTTGTGCCCGCGCACCGCCGCCGACATGCTGGTGCGCGTGAGCCCGAGCGGCCCCGCCGAGACCGACTGGCCTTCGCCGGTGAACACCATGATGTATTGCTTGCCGTTCACCGCGTAGGAGATGGTACTGGTCATGACCATGCCGGCCACGATCCCTTCCCACAGCACCTTGCCGTCGTCGGCGTCGAAGGCGCGCAGCCGGCGGTTCTGGTCGCCCCAGAACACCAGGTCGCCGCCGGTGACCAGCGCCGAGCCGCTGCTCGCCTGCGGCTGCGAGTAGAGCACCTTGAGCTCCCCGGTCGCCAGATCGAGCTTGCCCAGGTTCATGTATTTCTTCGGATCGGAGCCCGGCCGCATGATGCCGGCGCGCGGCCCCCAGCCCTCCTTGGTCTTGGAGTTTGCCGTCATCTTCACGCACTGGTCCTGGAACGGAACGTAGAGCGCGTTCTTGCCCGGGTGATAGGCGATTGCCCACAGCCCGCGGGTGTTGTGGTAGCAGCCGATGATGGTGTCGCCGTCCTTCTTGAACACCTTGTCGTAATTGATGTGGGTCTTGCCGGTCTTCACGTCGATATCGTTCATGTTGATGTTGGGGTCGTCGTAGGGGAACGGCCGCGCCCACAGGAAATCGCCGTTGTTCTGATCGACCGCGAACATGCCGCCGCCCTCGGCGACCGTCACCACGACGTCGCGCTCCTGGCCGGGCGCGATCGCCGAGCTGATCCATTTCACGTATCTGGGATCGGGGTTCACCCGCATGTGCACGAGAATGCGCTCGTGATTGTGATCGGCGTCCCAGTCGTCGCCGGGCAGCTCCTGATAATACCAGATGAGCTTGCCGGTGGTGACGTCGAGCGCCACGGTCGAATTGCTGTAGAGATCGGCGGGCGCGGATTGCGACACCGCGTCGGCGCTGCCGTGACGCGTCAGCCGCGTATAGGGATTGGGATTGGCGATGCCCCAGTACAGCACCTTGCGCTTGGGATCGTAGGAGCCCGGCAGGCCCCACGGTCCGGCCGCGCGCTGCTCCACCGGCATGTCGGCCCAGGTGTCGCCGCCCGGCTCGCCCGGCGCCGCCGTCGAGAAGAATTTCCACACTTCTTTCCCGGTCATGGCGTCGTGCGCCGCGATGAAGCAGTTCTCGCGCTTGCCCTGCTCGCAGGTGCGGTTGGAGATCACCTTGCCGTCGGCCACGATGATCCCGCCGGCGGTCTGGCCGCCGTTGTCGACCTTGGTCTCCCAGCGCAGCTTGCCGGTCTGCGCGTCGAGCGCGACCAGAAAGCCGTCCGGCGCGGCGAAATAGATCATGTCCTGGTAGATCGCGATGCTCTTGTTGCGGGCGCGCACGCCGACGCCGGGTGCGTAGTCGCGCTTGTATTCCCACAACTGATCCCCGTTGGTGGCGTCGAGCGCCTGGATGCTGGCGCCCGGCGCGTACAGATACATCACCCCGCGATAGACCAGCGGCGTCGATTCCTGCGTGCCGTTCGGCAGCCCGCGCGACCAGGCCATGCGCAGCTGCCCGACATTGCCCTTGTTGATCTGGTTGAGCGGGCTGAAGCGCTGCTCGTCGTAGCTGCGGTTCATCATCAGCCAGTCGCCCGGATCCGGATTGGCGAGCACCTCCGGGGTGACCGGCACGAAGCCTTGCGCGATGGCGCTCCCGCTCAGGCCGGCGATCGACGCCGAGGTGCTCAACAGGATGGCCGCGATGTACCGAGACGCACGTGTCATGTTTTCCTCCCGGCGGCTGCTGCGGTTTTCTTGACAGGAATGAAGTCGGAGCCGCTTGATCAGGCCTTCAGCTTGGGCGGGCGGCGCCGCACTGGCAAGCGCTTTCTTGTCGGGGGCGGCTGTGCGAGGAGCGCAAGTGTTCCGGGCGCACGGCTTGCTCCCATGCGGAGCGCAATTTAGGCTTGTCCCTGCAAGCGTGTCCCCCCGCAGTGGAGCCGGACCATGGCAACCGAAAAAACCGATGTGGTCATCGTTGGCGCCGGCGCGGCCGGTGGAATTCTGGCGGCCGAGCTCAGCAAGGCAGGCATGAAGGTGATCGCGCTCGAGCGCGGCCCGCGTCTTTCCACCATGGACTTCGCGCCGCAGGACGAGCTGCGCTATTTCCAGCGCCAAGATCTGCGCCCGGACCCCAAGCGCCAGCCCGTCACTTGGCGGCCGAACCCGAATGCCCCGGCGCGACCGCTCCCGACCATGAGCTACGGCAACCAGGCGGGTGGCGGCACTGTGCATTACGGGGCCGTTTCCTGGCGTCTGCACGAGGACGATTTTCGCCCGCGCTCGCAGACCATCGAGCGCTATGGCGCCGCAGCGATCCCGGAGGATTCCTCGCTCATGGACTGGCCGTTGAGCTACGCGGAGCTGGAGCCGTACTATGATCGCGCCGAGCACGAGATCGGCGTGTCGGGCCGGGCCGGCAACCTGCAGGGCCGGAAGATCGCCGGCGGCAACGTGTTCGAGGCGCCGCGCCAACGCGAGTTTCCGCTGCCGCCCCTGCGTGCGGATCAGTCGGGCCTCATCTTCGATGCGGCGGCACGCAAGCTTGGTTACCACCCATTCTCGACGCCGCGCGCCATCATCTCGCAGCCGTACAATGGCCGGCCGGGCTGCAGCTACTGCGGCTTCTGCCAGGCGTTCGGCTGCCACATCGGCGCCAAATCATCGATCCTCATCACCAAGCTGCCCGAGGCCGATGCGAGCGGCAATTTCAAGCTCATCACGGGCGCCATGTGCCATCGCGTCAACAGCGACAGCAGCGGGCGCGTAACCGGCGTTTCCTATTACGGCCCCGACCGCTCCGAAAATACCATCGAGGCGGAGCTCGTCATTCTGTCGCCCTTCATCTACGACAATACGCGCCTGCTTCTGTTGTCCAAGACGGCCAAGTTTCCTGATGGCCTCGCCAATTCGAGCGGCCATGTCGGCAAGCATGTGATGACGCACATCCGGGCGAGGGTGATGGTCGCCTTCGACGACCGCCATGTGAACATCTACATGGGCCCGAGCGCGCAGAAGAACAGCATCGACGATTTCAACTCCGACAATTTCGACCACAAGGATCTCGGCTTCATCCGGGGCGCGCAGATTTCGGTCGGCCCGGTCGCGCTGGAGGGCGGGCCGATCGGCGCCACCACGATGAACCCGCCGCCCGGCATCCCGAGCTGGGGCGCGGCCTATCGCGACTTCTTCGCCAAATACTACACGCGGCATGCGGCGATCGCCGCCCAGATCGAGGATCTGCCCTATCCGCACCAGACCATCGATCTCGATCCGAGCGTGCGCGATGCCTGGGGCCTGCCGGCGCCGCGGATGACCTACGATTGGCGGCGCCCGAACGAGCTGGCGCGCCAGGCCTTCATGCAGACGAAGCTGGAAGAGATCGGCCGCGCATCGGGAGCCAGGCTCGTCTGGGGCACCCCCGAAAATCCCGCCGGGCGCGCGGGTGGAAGCGCCGGGGCGCCGGGCGGACACCACGAGGGCGGCACCCGCATGGGCAGCGATCCCAAGACGTCGGTGGTGAACAAATACGGCCAGAGCTGGGATATCCCCAATCTCTTCATCATGGGCAGCTCGACCTTCCCGTCGATGGGCTCGGGCTTCAATCCGACGCTCACGATCGAGGCTCTCGCCTACCTGACCGCCGACGCAATCGTGAACCGGTACCGCAAGTCGCCGGGGCCGCTTGCCTGAGGGGGCCTGCGGGTGTCCTCGGCGGTCGTCCGAGAGCATCAGGCGGGAACGCATTTCTCCCGCCGCGCTCTCGCAAAACCCGATCCCGCGCGCTAGTGTCCGGCGCATTCGATCTGCCGCTCTCTCCCGTCAACCGATGCGCGCCGACCAGAGGTGGAGTATGCACGAAGAAGTTCGCAACGAACCGCTGCAGGCCGCTCCGGCTATCGGCCGCAAGCACTTTCTGAAGCTTGCCTTCGCCTCACTGGCTGGCGCCGCGCTCGGCTTGCTCGGCCGAGGCGCGCGTGCGCAGAGCACGCCGGTGCGCGTGCCTGCGCCGCAACGCCCGTGGTCGCGGGCGGAGTTCAGCTATCCGGGACCCGACGGGGATTTGCTCGGCATGGCGATCCGGCTGCCGGAGAGCGCCGGCAGCGGGCTTTTCGCGGTGTGCCTCGTTTGTCCGCATGAAGGCTGCATCTTCGGCTACGAGTCCGATTATGAAGACGTCAGCGACACCATCGGGGTGCGGGTCGATCACCCGGTCTTCCTCTGCCAGTGCCATTTATCCACCTTCGATCCCCTGAAGGGTGGAGCGGTCATCTTCGGTCCGAGTCCGCGACCCCCCTGGCGCTTCACGGTTCGCGAGGAATCCGGCGAGATGGTGGTGACCGGGGTCGAGCCGGGAGTCGGCCGGCCCGGCTGAAGCATTCGCGATTGTGGGTGCCGGGCGCGGGGCGTATATGGCGCCGATGACCGAACAGCCCGCCGCAGCGGCCCCGCCGGCGCCCCCGGCCGAGCCGGATCCCGAATGCCCGCACTGCCGCAAGCCGCCGGCGCTGTGCGTGTGCGAAGGGATCGCGCGCATCGACAACAAGGTGTCGCTGCTCATCCTCCAGCACCCGCAAGAGCAGGATCGCGAGCTCGGCACCGCCCGGCTCGCGGCGCTGCATTTCAAGGACGCGCTGCTCAAGATCGGCCTGTCCTGGCCGAGCCTCTCCAAGATCCTCGGCCGCACCACCGATCCGCAGCGCTGGGCGATCCTCTATCTGGGCTCGGTCAAGGCCGCGGCGGTGCTGCCCGATCGCGACATCGTGGTGGTGAGCAAGAGCGGCAACGCGGTCGATCATCAGGATCAGGCCTTGCGCGGGATCGAAGGCATCATCCTGCTCGACGGCACCTGGAGCCAGGCCAAGGCGCTGTGGTGGCGCAACGCCTGGATGCTCAAATGCAAGCGCGTGGTGCTCGGGCCCGCGCGGCCGTCCCGCTATGGAGCGCTGCGGCGCGAGCCGCGCAGCGACGGCCTCTCGACCATCGAGGCGGCCGCCATGCTGCTGGCGCGGCTCGAGCGCAAGCCCGAGATCGAGACCGCGCTGCACGCGACCTTCGAGCGCCTGCTCGCGCGCTACCGCCAGACGCGCCCTGCCGGAGCCGGAAGGCGCCGGCGCTGATCCATGGCTTGCGCCGGGGATGTGTCGTCGCTGTAATGGCGGCGGTGCCTCATCGACCGGCGAGCCTGAGAAAAATGCGCAAAGGCGTCAACAGACCCCCGAGGCCGCGCCCGCGCTCCTCCCAGGACGGCTTCATGGAATTGGTGCGTGCGATCGTTGCAGGCGATGTGAGAAAGGCCGTCCACCTGCTCGCCGCTTCACCGCACCTGGTGCACGAGCGCGCCGCGACCGGCGCGACGCGGGAAACCGCGGTGCCGTATTTTTTCGAAGAGATCAAACACTATCTGTATGCCGGAGACACGGCCCTGCACATGGCGGCGGCAGGGTACAATCGTGAAATCTGCCAGGACCTCATCGAAAGGGGAGCGGATTGCTCGGCCGAGAATCGCCGCGGCGCCTTGCCGCTCCACTACGCCTCGGACTCGAATACCTGGAACCCGGCCGCACAGGCCGCCACCATCGATTGCCTGGTCCGCGCGGGCGCCGATCCGAATGCGCCCGACAAGAGCGGGGTGACGCCGCTGCACCGGGCCGTGCGCACCCGATGCGCCGCGGCCGTTCAGGCGCTGTTGGCGGGCGGTGCGAATCCGCGGATCCGGAACCACAGCGGCTCCGTGCCGCTTCATCTCGCGGTTCAAAATACCGGCCGCGGCGGCAGCGGCACCCCGCACGCCATCGAGCAGCAGCGGCAGATCATTCTGCTCCTGCTGCAGGGCGGCGCTGAGCCGGGCGACAAGGACGGGCAGGGCAGGGCCGTCGTGGACGTCAAGATGCCGGATTGGATGCGCGCGCTTGTGCAAACCGGCGACGCACGCGCCGGCGATGACGGCAAGTCTTACAGGCCGATATAAGGTGAGGCGGAATCATCCGGCGTTCCACCATTCAGGCGCACCCTGATCAGCAGCATACCGGCGAGAACGGGTATGAACATTGCGCTTAGCAGGACGATCAGCATGAGGGCCTCCCGCGATTGGGAATGCGGTGATTGAGATAAATCATCGGCGATTTCGAACGACGGGCTCCGCAGCCCGTTGGTCGCGCGCGGGATCATCATGGTTCAATAGTTGCGAAATGATTACGCCGGGCGGATCGTCCCGATCCGCGCTGCCGAGTGAGGATCGCGACTATCCGGCCCTATCGTGATACCTGCAATGTTGTTGGGCGAGGCCGACAGGTCGCCGATCCGCGGATCGTCTCGAAACGAGCCGGCAGTGACGGCGGCGATGCGTATCGACCCCTAGCGGGATGCCCTTATCCCTGCGTTCCATGCGCGGGGCGGGCGATGTATCCTGCCCGGCATGGCGTGAATAGCCCGTCCATCGCCATCAAGCCGCTAGCCAGAAAACGCAGGGAGGATAATCATGTCTCGAAGCCTGACAGCCGTGGTCGCCGTTGTGCTCGCCTCCGGGCTGATGATGACGACGGGTGGCATGCGCGCCGCCGAAGACGCGAAATACCCGGACTGGAAGGGGCGGTGGAATTCCATCCTGACCCCCGGTCTGGGCGGGCAGAGGATAAAGTTCGACCCGACCAAGCCCTGGGGCCCCGGCCAACAGGCCCCGCTGACGCCGGAATATCAGAAGGTTCTGGAGGACAGCATGGCCAATCAGGCCGATGGCGGCATCGGAAATTACCCGACCGCCCGCTGTCTGCCGGGCGGCATGCCGCGCATGATGGCATACGCGGCGCAGGAATATATCGTCACGCCGGAGGCCACCTATATCCTGCTCGGCGGCAACGATCATTATCGGCGCATCTTCACCGACGGCCGCGACTGGCCCGCCAACCCGGAGCCGACCTATCAGGGCTATTCGATCGGCCGATGGTCGGACGAGGACGGCGATGGGCGCTACGATCTGCTCGAGGTCGAGACGCGCGGCCCGTTCAAGGGCCCTCGCGCCTATGACGGAACCGGGCTGCCTCTGCACTTCGACAATCAATCGACTTTCAAGGAGCGGTTCCATCAGGACAAGGCCGATCCGAACATCCTGCATGACGAGATCACGGTGTTCGATCATGCTTTGACCCGGCCCTGGAGCGTGGACAAAACGTTTCGGCGCAACCCGAATTCACATCCGAACTGGCCAGAAGCGTATTGCACCGAGGGCAACAACCAGCTGGTCATCGGCAAGGAGAACTATTTCCTGAGCGCCGACGGCAATCTGATGCCCACCAGGAAGGGCCAAGCGCCGCCCGATTTGAAGTATTTCAAGTAACCGCGCTGCACGTTGGCGCATGAGCACGCTCGTGGCGTGGTGGCGCGGGACGCCGGCGCCCCGGCAGATGCGCTGGGCGCTCTTGATCGTCATCGGCGCCGCGATCGTTCCGCTGCTCGCCGGTTGCGGCAGCTCGGTCGACGGCGAGCAATTGCGACTTTGCCGTAACGTCATCCCGGCGATCAATCCGGATGGTACGCAATTGCGCGAGATGCGCTACGGGCCCTCCGCGCTCGTCCAGGAGGGCGTTCGCGCCCAAGAGGGCGTGCGCATCGATTACGTGGCGCAGGCGCCGGGCGAGGCGAGCCGCATGCATTATGTGACCTGCGGCTTCGCCGGGCGCACATTCTCGGCCGATCGGCTCGAGCTCGTGGCGGTGGAGACCGATAGCGGTCCGCTCGGCGATGCACGGCTCTATTACCTGAAACGTTTCTGGCTCGCTTCACCGGTGAATGCTGGCGAGGCGATGGGCGAGCCGGTGGTTCCGCTGCTGCCGCCGTCGATCGCCTATCTGGCGCAGCAGTTCATCAACGCCATCGCGTTGTCCGCCGTCTACGCATTGCTGGCGACCGCCTATTCGCTGATCTATGGGATCACGGGCCGCATCAACCTGGCATTCGGCGAGATCGCAATGCTCGGCGCCTATGGGGCGATCGGCGGGATCGCGGTGCTGGTGACGCTCGGGCTCGATGACCCGTTTGTCGGCATCGCCGTCGCTTTGGCGGCGGCGGCCGCATTTTCCGGACTTTGGAGCGCCGCGATCGGCCGCTACATGATCGCGCCCTTGCACGCGCGGCACCGTCTCGGGCAGCCGATCCTGGTCGCCACCGCCGGACTTGCCGTTGCGCTGCAGGAGCTCCTGCATCTCTCCCAGGGCGTGCGCGACCGCTGGGTGCCGTCGCTGTTCAAAGCGCCGATCGCCTTGGCGCGAGCGGGCGCTTTCGTGGTGACGGTTACGCCGCTGCAGATCGCGGTCGTGATCAGCACCCTGGCCGCGGCCGCCGGGATGCTGTGGCTCTTCACACGCACCCGGTTCGGCCGCTCGTGGCGCGCCTATGCGGACGATCCGCACACGGCAGCTTTGCTTGGGGTCGACGGCGCGCGGCTGCTGTCCACCACCTTCGTGCTGGCGGGCGCGTGTGCCGGTCTCGCCGGAGCGGTCGTGGGCATCTATTACGGCAATGTCGGCTCCGCCATGGGCACCATGCTGGGCATCAAGGCGCTGATTGCCGCGCTGCTGGGCGGCATCGGCTCGGTGCCGGGCGCCTTCCTGGGCGGACTGGCGGTCGGCCTGATCGAGACCGCCTGGTCGGCCTATTTCGACATGACGCTGCGTGACATGGTGATCTACACGTTCCTGGTTATTCTGTTTCTGTTGCGCCCGGGCGGCTTGTTCGGACTGGCCGATCCGGAGCCGCCGCAGATCGGCCGCGCCGGAGTTTGAGGCGCGCCGCAGGCCACTTCGCGCGCCGAGGTCGCGCGGGCGTCAGAAAAACCGAAGCATATGCCGAATGAGGCTCCCGACGCCGAAAAAGCCGTGCCGGTGGAAACTGGCTTGCCTCCCCCGGGAGTGATCGCTCTGGCCGGTCTGCGCCGCCGACGTCTGCGGCGCGGAGATCGCGTTGAACCTCGCCTTCTGCTCGTCGTCGAGCGCGCCGTAGAAGTCGTTGAGCGGCGCAATCACCGTCTTGACGGCTTGCAGCAGAGTGTCGAGCCGTGTGCCGACGGCGGCGAGCCGCGCCGGCGGCGTGAGCGCATCGTCGCCCGGGCAGGCGACCTTGAGCATGTCCGCGGCCTTTGCGGTGGCGTCCTGCAGGGCGGTGAGGCTTGCGCGTTGCGCCTCGGTCGGGCGCACCGCCCGCTCGATGTCGGCGGCCGGCCAGTCGGCCATGCTCGGCGCCGCGCTGCAGCTCTCGGGCGAGCCGGCGTTCCGGCCCCGCCGCTGCTCCTGGCCGAGCGCGGTGATCCGTTCCTTCTGCTCGTCGCTTAGGAGGCCGTAGAATTTCTCCAGCGGCGGCTGCACGGTCGCCACCGCGCCGATCATCGCCTCGATGCGCTTTTGCATGGCGGCGAGCCGGCTCGGAGCGGTCAGGGCGATCTCGGTCGGGCAGGCCGCCTTGATATCCTGTGCCGCCTTGACCGACGCATTGGCGAGCTCGTCGAGGGCGGCGCTCTGCGCGGCGTCCGGCTGGATGGCGCGCTGGAACTGATCGACCGGGAGCCCGGCGATGTCGCGACTGTCCTCGCCGCACATTTGCGCCAGCGGACCGCCCAGCGTCGCATTCGGCGTCACTGCAGGCCCTGACCTCGAGGCGCTCGGGCTGCGCCCGGCGTAGCGCTGGTAGCCGGTAAGCGCGCGGTAGCCGTAGGGCGCGAACATGCCGGCATAGATGTCGTCGTAGCCGTAGCCCCAGAACGAGGGGTCATAGCCATAGCCCCATAGCGCATAGTCGTAGATGTCGTAATAGGCGAACGGCCAGAACAGCGGGCCGACCCATCCGAAGCCGCCGTTACGGTGCCGCCACCAGCCATTTTCGCCGTGTCCGTGTGCCCATCCCGCGGTTGCCGCGCTCGCCGCGATCAGGGCGCGGGTGTGCGGGTTATGCAACGCAGCGGTATTGCGCAACGCGCCCGCGACCG
This sequence comes from Xanthobacteraceae bacterium, assembly GCA_036498625.1. GTDB lineage: Bacteria > Pseudomonadota > Alphaproteobacteria > Rhizobiales > Xanthobacteraceae > VAZQ01. Next base: position 31,991 of record DASYFD010000168.1, read on the forward strand.
CGCGGGAGCTCAACGCATTGTGCACGGCTCTGGGGTTGACGCTGTCATGTACGGTTGCGGAATTGACGGTGTGATCCGGATTTCCGTTGTGTACGGTCCGCGAATTCACGGCGCTCGAATTGGCGTTGTGTACGGCCCGAGAAGCGCCGCCCGCGCGCGGGTTCGCGAAGTGCGCCACGCTGTGGCTTTGTACGGCCGCGTGTCCCATCGTGATGTGCGAGCCGCCACTGAAGCGTCCGCCGCCGCCCACGAAACGTCCACCACCACCGCCGCCTCCACCAATGTGCGCGCCGCCTCCGCCTCCACCGATGTGTGGACCGCCGCCACCGCCACCGCCGGGCCGTTGCGCGGAGAAGCCGGCTGTCGACATCAGCAGGGAAGCCGCAACCGCGGTGGCAAGAGTGAGCTTTCGCATCTCGTTCTCCTATGGCCGCAAACCCGATGGTTCAGAAAGCGGAGCGGCGACGCCGGACGCTGATCGCGCAAATTGGGCAAACAAATCGCTCGATGGCCTTGCTGCAAATCAAGTTTATTCGGCAACGACCATCATACCTGGTGACACAAATACGCTGATGTATAACGTAACATAGCTAAAATGGTTCCGGCTGTGCTGCCGTGAAAGCCGACTGCGGTTTGGCGTGGGAATCGACGTTACTCCGCCTTGATATGGGCAGTCCGGATGACCTTTCCCCACTTTTCAGTGTCGTCGCCGATGAGCTTGCCGAAGTCGGCGGGCGATCCCACCAGTATGGTTCCGCCTTGCTCGGCCATTCGCGCCTTCATGGCGGGTTGGGCAAGGCCGGCGTTGATCTCCTTGTTGAGCTTGTCGACGATCTCGATGGGCGTGTTCCTGGGGGCGCCGATCCCCTGCCAACCACTGGCTTCATAACCGGGGACGTATTCGGCGATGGCGGGCAGCTCCGGCAACTCGTCCCGGCGGGTCGCGGTCGAGACCGCCAGCGCGCGCAGCTTGCCGGCCTTGGAATGCTCGATCGCGCTCGACGAGCCCGCGAATGCAACCTGCACCTGCCCGCCGAGCAGATCGGTCAATGCCAGCACATCGCCGCGATACACCACGTCGACCATGTTGACTCCGGCCATCATCTTGAACAGCGCGCCGGCCAGATGGAACAAGCTCCCGTTGCCGCCGACCCCCATGCTGATCTTGTCCGGATTGGCTTTGGCATAGGCGATGAGTTCGGGGAGCGTCCTCGCCGGCAGTGACGGGTTCACCACCAGGACAAAGAACGTGCGGACGATGCCTGCGACCGGAGCAATGTCGCGGATGAGGTTGAACGTCAGGTTGTCATAGAATGTCGTATTGGTGGTGTTGGCCGCGGTGGTCCACAACAGGGTATGGCCGTCCGGCGGTGCCCGCACGACGGCCTCGGCGGCGATGCTGCTGCCCGCGCCCGGCCGGTTCTCGACAATGAACGGCCGGCCGAGCCGCTCCGACAGCGATTGTGCCGTCGAGCGCGCGAACACATCGGCGGAGGAACCGGCGGGAAAGCCGACGATGATGCGCACCGGGCGCGTCGGATAGGATTGCGCCCGTGTGATCCGCGATGCGGCCGGGAGCGCGGCAGCGCCCGCTGCCAGATGCAGGAATGATCGACGCGGAAGCTTCATGGCAGCAGACTGCGATAGGCCATGGCGATCTCCGATCGTTGCGGGCCGTCCGCCGATCGTACAAGGCTGATCAGGTTGCCGGAAGAGGCGCTACCCGCTACCGTGGCGGCGAGGGAATTGTGGGTTGTCTCGGATTTTCAGCGGGAACGCATCATGAGCAAATCGCGGAAATGGTTGTCCGGTTCTTCGCGGCGCGGCTTCCTCAAGGACGCTGCCGGGGTTGCGGCCGGCACCGTGCTGACCAGACAGTCGCTGTGGGCCCAAGACAGCCGCGCCGGCGCCGCGGCGCGCTCCAGCGTCGCCTTTCCAGGGATCGATCCGCAGCTCATGATCACGCCCGATGAGGCGCTGGCCTGGAACACGTTCAAGGCGCAGGTCGGTCCGACCTATGCGGGCAGCACGGGCTGGAAGCGCTACACCGACTTTCTCGTCGACCAGATGGTGAAGCTCGGCGCCATCGACCTGGATTTTGTCGAGATCCCCTATGATCATTACATCGTGGACGATTGGCCGGATCGGCGCACCCATTTCTGCGACTCCGGAGTGGCGGTGGAGCGGCTGGTCAGCGACGGGACGCCGGTGCCGGTCGTCGCCTCTTACGGCATGACCTCCGGCGCGGCGCCCGCGGGCATCACGGCGCCGATGCTGTATTACGACCCCGCCCATCCGCCGGCCGCGGGCGAGATGGCGGAAAAGGTTCTGGTCTTTGCGACCGCGCCCTATCCGGCTCCGCCGTACTCGGAGTCGTTCTTGGACAACTTCACGCCCACCGATTACGAGTGGCGCTCGCCCGGGGAGTGGCCGCCGCTGTTTGTGCCGCCGCCCGCGAGCGTGACCAGCTCCTATCATTCCCGCTGGGTCTGGAGCCAGCTCAACGGCTTCGCGGCGATCGGGATCAAAGGCGGCGCGGCCGGCATGGTGGTCGTGTACGACCTCTCGCCGGGGGCGGCGTTCGGCTTGGCGCAACGCAGCGTCTATACGCCGGATGGCAAGGCCGGCCTCGGCGCCAAATACGTCAACTGTCCGACCCTCACCCTCGACCGCGTGCACGGCGCCAAGGTGCTCGCCGACGCCAAGGCCGGCAAGACCGCCACCCTGACCCTCAAGGCCCGCTTCCAGCGCGACACCGGCAAGGCCATCATCGGCTATCTGCCGGGCAGGAATTACGGCATGCCGCAGGACGAGCACGTCCTGCTCGCCACCCATACCGACGCCATGTCGTTGATCGAGGAGAACGGCGGCCTGGGGATGCTCGGCATCCTGTCCTACTTCAATCGCCTGCCGCAGTCGGCGCGGCCGCGCACGCTGGTCTTCTACTTCGATTGCCGCCACTTCATGCCGGGCGGGGAGGGCAGCTGGCCGCAATTCGACTACTACACCTTGCATCCCGAGCGGCTCAAGCAGGTGGTGGCGACGCTCGGCATGGAGCACATGGGGGGCCGGCAGACCATCGAGACCGGGGAGGGCGGCAACCAGTACGTCTACTCTGGCGAGCGCCCCGAGAACGGCGGCGTCATCACCAGCCTGATGGACGTCTACAACAACAATATCTGGCTGGTGGAGGCGATCGCACGCGCGGCGACCGACAATCATTGGCCGCGGGTCGACGTCAAGGCCGGGGTCGGGCCCGGGCTCAACGGCGGATTCCAGGGCCGGGTGAAGAGCCCGATGAACAAGGGTCGGGCCTATCAGATTCCCGGCATCGGGCTCGCCGGCGACTGGCCCGGCGGCTGGACCCAGACTTATGCGCAACTGGACACCGAGGCCGGTGCGCACGGCTTCGACCATGACTACTTCGTGCAGCAGGTGGCGGGCCTGTCACAGCTGGCGGGCGAGCTGATGCGGGTGCGGCCGCAGGTCATCGACCTCGGCTGGGGCACGCTGCGCTCGGCGCTGGTCGAGCTCGCGGATGCCGCCTTCGTGGCGCCGCACGAGGCGGCGGCGCACCGGCGAACGCTGGTCGACCAGTACGTGGCGGCCTTCCGGCATGTCGAGAATGCCGCGCTCAAGGAGGCGAGGAGCGCGCTCGACCAACTCGGCGCCAATGCCGCCACCTGGGTCGTTCCCGACCAACAACGCACCCTCGCGGCCCTGCTTGATGGGCAGCTCGCCAAGCTGGCCTGAGGCCGGGGCGGACCTTCGGGACCCCGCCGGCCGGGCGCGCGGGGCGTCCCGAAGGGCTATGGGGGCGCCTCGCCCTATGCTATACGTCCGCTTCGTTCCAGGGTCTAACCGGGGAACGTCGGTCTACCTGAACGGTCGACCGCCTCCTGCGGCCCGGCGCGATCGTCTCGGGCGCCTTGCATGAGGGATCCTTGGTGCAGGAATGGCCAGGCTTCGAACGCGAGCCTAATGACTTAAAATCCGTGAAAGAGGAACGTGGACCATGAGGATAAGAAGCAAGCTGTATCTCGGCGTGGCGCCGATCGCGCTCGCCAGCGTGCTGGCCGGTGCGCCGGCGCAACTTTCCGCCCAGCAGGCCGCGCCCGCCGTCAACATCGGGGCGACTGATCTCGGCGGCGTGGTCACGGGACCGAACGGGCCGGAGGCCGGCGTCTGGGTGATCGCCGAGACCAAGGACACGCCGACCCGCTTTGCCAAGATGGTCGTCACCGACGATCAGGGCCGCTATGTCGTCCCTGACCTCCCGAAGGGCAATTACAGCATCTGGGTGCGCGGCTATGGCCTCGTCGATTCGCCCAAGGTCAAGAGCGACCCGGGCAAGATCGTCAACCTGACCGCGGTGCCGGCCCCCAATGCGACGGCGGCGGCGCAGTACTATCCTGCCATCTACTGGTATTCGATGCTCAAGATGCCGGACGCGAGCCAGTTCGGCCCCAAGGGCATTCCGGTCAAGCAGGCCGAATACATCAACCTGATGAAGAACAACGGCTGCGTCGGCTGCCATCAGCTCGGCACGCTCGCGACTCGCACCATCCCGGCGGCCTTCGGCACCTCGTCCAAGGACGCCTGGATGCAGCGCATCCAGTCCGGCCAGGCCGGCGAGCTCATGGTCAACATCATCGCCGGCCAGCTGCAGGCGGCGCCGCTCGGCTATCTCGCCGATTGGACCGATCGGATCGCCAAGGGCGAACTGCCGCACGCCACCCCCAAGCGCCCGGAAGGCGTCGAGCGCAACGTCGTAGTCACGACCTTGGACTGGTCGGACGAGAAGCACTACCTGCACGACCTGATCTCGACCGACAAGCGCAACCCGACCGTCAACGGCGGCGGTGCGCTCTACGGACAGCCGGAATACAGCATGGATTATTTCCCCGTGCTGGATCTCAAGACCAACACGGCCACACTGGAGAAGGCGCCGGTCCGCGACGCGGACATGCATGAGATGCTTGGACCCGGCCACGCCGCCATGGAGAAGCCGCTCGGGCCCTCCGCCTACTGGGGCGACGAGAAGATCTGGACCGCGCACTTCAACAATCACAACGCGGCCATGGACGAGAAGGGCCGTATCTGGATGACGGCGGCCTTCCGCGACCAGAAGAACGAGCCGGCGTTCTGCAAGGCCGGATCGGATCACCCGTCCGCCAAGCTGTTCCCGCTCGACCAGAGCCAGCGGATGCTGATCGTCTATGATCCGAAGACCAAGAAGTTCGAGTTCGTCGATACCTGCTTCACCACCCACCACCTCAACTTCGACTCCAAGGGCGTGTTATGGACGTCGAGCGGCGGCGGCGGCGGCGTGGTCGGCTGGGTCGATACCAAGAAGTGGGACGAGACCCACGATGCGGCGAAGTCGCAAGGCTGGACCGCGATGGTGGTCGATACCAACGGCGACGGCAAGCGCGGTGAGTACACCGAGCCGAACCAGCCGCTCGATCCGAGCAAGGACCGCCGCTTGGGCCAGGTGTTCTACGCCGTCAGCGTGAACCAGGCGGACGGCTCGGTGTGGGGAACCATCCGCAGCAATCCGGGCGCGATCGTGCGCATCGTTCCGGGCTCGAACCCGCCCGAGACGGCGGTGTCGGAAATCTACAACGTTCCGATGCCCGGATACGGACCGCGCGGCGGTGATATCGATTCGAAGGGCGTCTATTGGTCGTCGCTCGGAAGCGGCCATCTGGCCTCGTTCGATCGCACCAAGTGCAAGGCTCCCGCCAACGGACCGAAGGCGACCGGCGATCAGTGCCCGGAGGGCTGGAGCTTCTATCAGTATCCGGGCCCGGGCTTCGAAGGCATCGGCGACAACAGCGCCGAGTCGAGCTACTACACCTGGGTCGACGAGAAGAACACGCTCGGACTCGGCAACGACGTGCCGGTCTCGACCGCGAACCTCGAGGACGGCGTGGTCGCGTTGAAGGACGGCAAGATGGTGCTGCTGCGCTTGCCGTACCCGATGGGCTTCTTCGCCAAGGGCATCGACGGCCGCATCGACGATGCGAACGCCGGCTGGAAGGGCAGAGGCCTGTGGGTGAGCAGCGGCGATCGTGCGCCGTGGCAAACCGAAGGCGGCAAGGGCAACAAGCCCATGGCGGTGCACTTCCAGATCCGCCCCGATCCGCTCGCGAGGTAAAGGGCGCGATCGTTCGCGGCTGACGCCGCGGATGTAGATGAAATGAAGGGGCCCGCTTCCGATGGAAGCGGGCCTTTTTTCGTTTCCCGAGTCTGCGAAGCCGTCATCTGCCGGCAGAGCCACGCAACTTGAAATAAAGAATGCAGAACAACAGCAACACGCTGATGCTGTTGGCGACGACGATGACGATATCGTGCTGGAGCAAACCGTAAACTACCCACAGGCCGATGCCCGAGGCGAGCAGAGCAAACATTTTGAACGACAGGTCATCTGCCTTGCCGGTATCCCAGCATTTCTTCAGCTGGGGGAAATAGGCCACGGTCGTGAAAAATGCTGCGATGGTTCCGGTCACGGTGGAGAGCACGCTTTTACACCCGAGACCCTGGGCGACGATTGCTGATGCGTTACGAGCCAAGGCCCGGCCGGGCCGAGCGATCCCGACCTTACTGGCCGGCAGGACGCCGCGCCGCGATCCCGACGGCGGCCACGATCGCCAAGGCGGCGGCCCCGAGAAGCATTTGATCGCGCGCGCGCGCCTCCGGCAATGCCTCCGAGATGGCGGCTGAAGCGCGACGCCCGCCCAAAGCTGCCGTGCTCGCGAACTGAGCCGCGGATTCGCGTACCGAAACGCCTGCTTCACCGGCGGCGGCTGCAGCTCCATCCGCCAGAGAGACGACGCTGTCGACAACCTGGGAGGCTGCATTCCTGGCCGCTTCCCCGGCCTCGGCCCCCCATTGCTGGACGGCCGATGCGATTTCGTGCGCCTGTGCCGACGCTCCGGCCGCGAAGTCGACATCGCGATCGGGCTTGGTTTTCAGCAGGCTGACGACCCCAGCGCCCACCAGCAGGGAGGTGATCGGCGGGTGACGCAGCAGGTGCCACGCAAGACCGGCTCCGATCGCAAGGGCGGCGGCCGGATTGGCGGCCGCCCGGCCCTTGATCTCGGCGATCACGCTCTGGACGGTTTCATGGAAGTAGTCCGTCGCCTTCTCGACCACCTCGTCCTTTGACTGGCGGGCCTCCGACCAGACTTCGTCCTTGAACTCCGAAAGCGTGGCGGGAGATCGCAGCCGCTCCACATCGGCGGTCACCCGCTGGCGGGCGGCTTCGACCTCGTGCTCGAGTGCTACCAGATTGGGGTTGCTCATCGGCCGCCCCGGCTCTCGCCGCTCTGGTTCTTGGCGCCTGTGCTCTGGCCGCCTCCAACACTCGATTGGGCGGTGCGTTGTGGCTGAGTATTTTTGGGTGCCGTGCTCTGGCTGCTTGTTCCGCTTTGCGCGTTGGCGCTGCGGTTCGGCTCCTCGGGCTTGCCGGTGACGGCGCTGGTGAATGAGCCCGCGACATCGCGCGCGATCTCCTTGATGCCGTCCTGGTTCAGCCCCCGCTGCTCGGCCGCGGCCTTCAAACGATCTCCCGCCGCGCCGGCAGCCCCAACGAGGCTGTCACCGGCCTTGCTCACCGCATCGGTCAGAGCATCCCGGGCACCTCCGAATGTCTGGTTCTCGATGTCACTCACGGGAAATGCCGCCGCAATCGCTGCGCCGGCTGCCACTCCCATAATGGCCACCGCCAACGGTTGCTCGCGCAGTACCCGGTTCATGCCGGTCTGCAGAGTGGACTGGGCCTGCCGCGTCATGCGGGCCGATTGATCGGAAATGTTGCCGGCATATTCCGACACCGAATCGGCATAGGAGCTTGCGGTGTCGACCACCCGGTCCTTGACGTCGGTGACATAGTCGGCGGCACCGCCGGCCGCCTGTGCCACACCGTCGCGCAGGCTCGAGGGGCGCATGGATTCCGCCCGGCCGCGCTCGCTTGTCCCCGGATAGGCCGAGAAACTTTTCGCCAGCGGGCTCGCGCCACTGCGCATCAAGAGGGCGCAACCAGCCGCGAACAGCAGGAGACCTTCCGGATTGCGCCGGACCGTATTCATCACCCAATCACCCGCCGAAACGGGGGCTTCATAATCTTGATAGCGGCTCATGTCAGCTGCTCCTTGGCTGTTTTGATGTCTTGGCTGAGTTGCCGGGCCGTTCTTTTAGGAAGAAAATCTTCGGCGAGCATGGATCGCGCCTGGAAGAAAAGCACCAGTGAAACGAGGGCGACTACGGCGGCGACCAACAAGCAAGCGACGGCGGGAGAAAGTCCCCAGCTCACGAGCCCGAACACGATGCCCTCGATGATCAACAGCGCGACCACCAGGGCGAGGAGGGCGGCGGCCCCCATCCACGCCAAGGCCTGCAGCCGACCGGAGATCTTTTCACTTATCTCCGCCCTCGCCAGCTGAATTTCCTTCTGCATCAGGCTGGTGAAGTCGGCCATCAAGTCGCCGAGCGTGCGGCCCAGGATGGAACCCCGCAAACCGTCATGCGCCATGGGACGACCCTGATCTGTACGTATCCTTCGGGCCCATGTTCCGGGCCGTTGCGGCGGCGCCGCTCTTGGATTCCGTCTTCAGCAGCCGGAAGACCAGGAAGCCGAACAACGCGGCAGAGCCGAACACCACCGCCGGCTGCCGCCGCGTGAAGTTCGAAGCCGATTGGTAAAGATCCTCGATCGACTGGTCCTTCAAGGTCTTCGAGAACTGCTCGACCTTGGTCGCCGCGTCCCTGACCAATCCTGAGAGCTGCGGAGCGTTTTGAGTCAAATTGTCGGCCGCGGCCTTGGTGGCCTCGGCCAGGTGCCCCACCCAATCGGATCCCGCTGCGATCTGTTGGACGATGATCCCTTTGGCCTTTTCATTGGCTTCCGAAGCCAGCGAGGTTGCCGTGTCCTTGGCTTGCTGACCCGCGGCCTGCGCCACATCGGACAGATGGGCGATGGCATCCCCGGCTTTGGCGCGCACGTCGCCTGCGGCCGCGTCCGGGCGGGCTACTGCATTCGCTGAAGTCGCCAGGGGTATCGAGTTGGGTTTGTTTTCGATGTTCATGTGAACCTCCGTTGCTTCACCAATCCTGCGCTCCCGGTTAAGTTCCCGCTTCGACCGGGCTCGTTCACGACAAGCATCGCGCGACTGGCAGTTACGTTTCAGCCTCGGCCAGGCGCCCTCCGCCGCGCTGAGCGATGTGCGGAATTGGACCATGTCAAAAGCTGCTCGAGGGAACGGTCCAACGGCTGGAAAGCGGGGCCAGTGCTTGCCGCCTCGCGGTCATCAGTGCGGCGTTTGCCGCCAGCCGGCGCTCAAGCCGCGGAACGACGGGCGGGGCGCTTTTGACGGGGAGGCCGTTTTGTTTGCCCGTCCGCAAGCTCGATCCAGGCTGGGGCGTGATCGCTCGCCTTTTCTTGCCCTCGGACGTCACGATCGACCCCGGCAGCAGCAAGCCGCTCCATCAAAGCGGGGCTGAGCAGAAGATGGTCGATGCGAAGTCCCGCATTGCGGCCAAAGGCGTTCCTCCAATAGTCCCAAAACGTGTAAATGCGCGCGCCCGGATGTCGGCTGCGTATGGCATCGGTCCAACCCTGGGCGACCAGACGGCGATAGGCCTCCCGGACCTCCGGCCGAAATAGCGCGTCACCGACCCAGCGCTCCGGTGCATAGACGTCGAGCTCGGTCGGCATCACATTGTAATCGCCGGCGAGCACGCACGGTTCGCCGCTCGCCAGGAGGCCCTTGGCGTGTAATGTCAGTCGCTCGAACCAACGGAGCTTGTAATCGAATTTGGGCCCCGGGGCCGGGTTGCCGTTCGGCAGATACAGGCATCCGACTATCATGCCGTGGATCGCCGCCTCGATGTAACGGCTGTGCGTATCGTCCGGGTCGCCGGGAAGGCCGCGACGCGTTTCGACCGGATCCGCTCCGCGGCCCAGAATTGCGACCCCATTCCAGCTTTTTTGGCCGTGCCAGATTGCCCCATAGCCGGCGGCACGAAGGGAAGCCGCCGGGAACTTTTCGTCCGGAGCCTTCAGCTCCTGAAGACAGACCACGTCCGGAGCGGCCCGCTTCAGCCATGCAATCAGATTGGGCAGGCGCCCATTGACGCCGTTGACGTTGAAGGTTGCAATTTTCATCGCACTGGCACCCGCGTGGCCTTCAAAGCAGAGCTCGAGGGGCGTTGGCGGCGCCAGAACCAGCGGGGGCGCGGCACGCGCTGGCGGCGTGCATGAACTTTACCGTCATGGGCTTCTCCTCCCAACGCGTCTGCAGGCTCGCCGTTCCCGCTCTGCCGAGGGCGGATAGGGCCTTGGAACCGCGGCTTGCCGAAGCGGAAGTCCTGGCCGCTCGCGGGCTGAGCGGGGGCATAAGGGTCCATGCCACGCTCGAATTCTGGGACTGATGTGGGTATAATCTTTCTCCCGATATTGGCTGACTGGTCGAAGAGGAGAATCCGATGTTCAGACATGCAGGAGTCTTCACGGCAAGCGCTCTCGCCGGCGCATTTTTCTTGACCGTCGGCTCGAGCGGCGCGGCGCTGGCGCAGGGCGTCTCGCCACCCGATTTCGCTCCCAATCCGAGCGCCGGATGGTTCGCCTATACCCGCGAGTTCATCCCGCCGCCGAGCGGGCCCGGACCCGTGATAAACGACCCCGCGCATCCTCACGTTTCCAACGACGAGTTCCGCGCCACCGGAAAGCAGCCGACCACTTCCGTGGCCGATCTCAACAATCCCATCCTGCAGCCCTGGGCGCGGGAAAAGGTCCGCGCGCGCAACGAGATTGTCCTCGCCGGCAAGCAGGTGTTTTCCCAGCATGCGATTTGCTGGCCGATGGGTGTTCCCGCATTCCTGCTCGAGCCGATGACGCGGCCGATGCATTTCGTTCAGGGGCCGAAGGAAGTGGTGATGATAACCACGAGCTTCAACGACGTGCGCCACATCTATCTGTCGGACAAGCATGCCGACAACCTCAAGCCGTCCTGGTACGGCGAATCCATCGGCCATTATGAAGGCGATACGCTGGTGGTCGACACCATCGGGCTCAATGACCGCACCTTTGTGGACGGATTCGAGACGCCGCACACCTCCCAGCTGCACGTGATCGAGCGCTTCCACCTGATCGACAACGGCGAGATTCTGGAGGTGAACGTTCACGTCGAGGATCCGGGTGCCTTCACGACGCCGTGGGACGCTATCCAGCGTTACCGGAAGTATGAGCTGGTGGCGTCCAAGAAATCCGCCGCCAAGGATCTGATCCAGCTGGCGACCCCGGAGGACGGGCCGCTGACCGAGGCGGTCTGCGCCGACAATCCGGACACCTTCATGGGCATGGCGCACAAGCCCCTGCCGGAGGCGACCAAGCCTGATTTTTGATGGGCATCCTCATCCTGAGGAGCCATGCGGAGCACGGCGTCTCGAAGAATGCGGCCCCGGCAGCGCGCGTGGCCATGTTCGAGACGCGCGGGCGTCGCCCGCGCTCCTCACCACGAGGGTGAGAAGTCGAAATCTCGGTGCAGAGACACTGGAACGAGATCGGCGGACGCCGTCGCCCGCCTCACGGACGGCGCACGCCAGGAACCGAGGAGATGTCGCGATTCTGCTCGCCGCAGACATAATCCTGCAGCCGCAAATCGTCGTGCTGCCGGTAGACGAAGCGGGTCTGCCAATCGTGGGTGTAGTATTCCGGGTCGTGGATGGTGACCACATCCTCGATCTCCATCGGGCTGATCCTGCGGATCCGCTCGATCGTGTGCATCAGATCGGTGTGCGGTGCGCCGGTGGCGTCGATGAAGGTCCGCTCGTTGAAGCCGGCGGTCTCGATCACCAAGGTGTCGCCCTCAAAACGGCCGACCGAATGCCCGTTGAAATAGGGGTACGGGATCAGCTCCTTGTCGCTCGGCAGCGGCTGGTCCATCTGGACCGGGCGCACCATGTGGCTGAGCTCGTAGACGAACGTGACCTGCCCGCGCGGCGCATTGAAGATCTCGAACGGATAGGGGTTGGCGAGCACGCGCGGCAGGCCGCCGGGCACGCACCACCGGCGCGAGGCGTCCGTGATCGAGCCGTCCTTCAGCCCGGCGATGTTCATCTCATAGGCGGCCTTGCCTTCGGGGGTGAGTGGCAGCTCGCCGCCACCGAGGACCTGGACCTTGGCGTCGTAGCGGGTCACCCAGAAAGTTCCGAAGACATCGGGCGCCGCGTCGGCCGCGCCCGCGGGCGTGGAGACAGCGAGCGCCATCACAGCCAAGGATGCAACCGACAAGCCGCAGCGAGCCAGAGGAATTCCCATCAGACGAACCTCCCCAAGGAAATTTTATCGTTGTGTGGAGGCTAGCATTGCGCCATGGCGAAAAAAAGCAGCCGCCACCACGCCTTGCGGCACCGCAATAATTCAGGGCCGGAGGCTTTTTTCCCTAAATGCCCCGGAATGGGCCCGGTTGCCGTCGGTTGACATTTTTTCAACTTGCGAATGAGATGGGTGGAAGTGGCCGGTCCGGCCGAAGACCCGGCCGCCGGAAATCATTTACCGGGAGACGCCCATGAAATTCCAAGCCCTTGGTCTCGCGGGCATCGCGGTTGCCATTTCTGCGATCCCTGCGGCGGCCCATCACTCCTTCGCCATGTTCGATGCCGGCAAGCGGCTGACCGTGGCGGGCACCGTCAAGGAATTCCAGTGGACCAATCCGCACGCCTTCATCCTGATGATGGTGTCCAACGGCGACGGGCAGGTCGAGCAATGGACGGTCGAGATGGGCGGCCCCGGCGGCTTGGCGCGGCAGGGCTGGGTGCCCAAGACCCTCAGGCCCGGCATGAACATCTCCGTGATCATGCATCCGCTGCGGGAGGGCCATGGCGGCCAGTTCCTGGCGGTAACCCTGCCGGACGGAACGCAGATGGGCAATCCCAACACCGAGCCCGTTCAGGAGCGGCAATAAGAGGTCGCGGCCCGCCCCGGAAAATCGGGCCCGGCCGCGGTCGAAATCTCGTTTCGTGGCCCGATGAGGCGCCCGCGGACGCGTCATCGGGCTTGAGCTCGGGTCCTCACGCCCGCGCAGCTTCCGCATGGGCGTTGCGGCCGGCGATGAAGCCCTGGGTCGTGCAACGGGCCAAGCCGTGCATGCTGAAGCCGCCCGCCGACTCGCCGCCGCAATAGAGGCCGGCGATCACCTCGCCGTTCATGTCCACCACCTGGCAGCGTCCGTTGATGCGCAAGCCGGCGCGGGTGTCGTGGATGACCGGCGTCGCCCAGGCCGCATAGAACGGCGGCTTGGCGATGGTGTAAAGCGGGCGCGGCTTGCCGAAGTCGAAATCGCGACCCGCGCCGACGAAACCGTTGTAGGTCCCGACCGTCTCCTCCAGGTTCCCCGGCGGCATCGGGACGCGCTGGTACTTCATCTGGATCTTCTTGGCGAGCTCGGCCACGGTGTCGGCAGCAAAGAAGAAGCCGTTCTCGGGGTCGACGTTCGGCGGCTTCGGATCCCATTTCTCGCGCTCGACCGCGGCTGCATCGAAGATCGCCCAGATCGCGCCGCCGCCGTTGTGGCCGTCGCCGATGCCCGCCATGGCGGCATTGATCCAGTTGTTGGGCTCGAAGCGCACGTTCTTGGCGTTGAGATAGCTGCCATGGGCGTAGGGTTCGACGCCCTTGTAGCTGTTGGCGGTGTATTGCCGCCCGGTCTCGTCATAAAACCGCTTGCCCAGCATGTTGACCGTGATGACGTTCTGCCAGTCCGAGACCCGCAACCCGCTGGCGCGGGCCTTCGCGAACATCGGGCTACCCGGCATCCAGCGCAGGTTCACGTAGCCGTATTGGCAGCCGATCTGCCCGGGCTTGGTGAGGCCGGAGCCGGTCTCGCTGGTGAAGTTGAACAGGCCCCACAGCGATGCATTGATCGCCATGGCCGCCATCTCGCCGCTGGCGTCCTGGTTGGAATAGGGCATGCCGGCAAGCCCGCAATATTCTTCCGTCAGCCGAGGATCGAACATACGGCGGAAGTTCACGTTGCCGCTCGATCCGCCGGTCGCGATGATGACCGCCTTGCGGGCCCGGATGTTGAGCTTGCTGCCATTGTTCTCGACCGCGACCCCGATGACCCGGCCCTCGTTCGGCGCCTCGCGGTGGAGGCCGGTCATCCTGTGCTCGAGCAGATACTCTACCCCGGCCTTGCGGGCGGCGGCATCGAGCGGCTGCATCAGGCCGTTGCCGGTCGACATGGTCATGCGCTGGTTGGGGGTCGCCGGCGCGCCGGTCTGGATCAGCGGCCAGTCCACCGGGGCGGCATGCATGGTGCGCATCACCGAGTTGCCGACCGATGAGCCGCCCTGCCGGTCCGGCGGCTTATCTACGAACACCACGCCATGCTCGCGCAGGAACTCGAAGGTGGCGGTGCAATTGTCGGCAAAGGCCCGGATGATCTCGCGGTCGTTGTAGCGATAATCCGGAAAGCCGTTGGGCTGCACCACCGACCAGTCGGTCAAGTCTTCGAACACCAGGTCGGGCGAGTCCTTGATGCCGTAGCGCTTCTGCACGCTAGTGCCGCCGCCGAGCGGCATGTTGCCGCCGCTCACCCGGGCATGCCCGCCCACATGGGGCTGTGCCTCGACCACGATCACCGAGGAGCCCGCCTCCTTGGCCACGATGGCGGCGGGCAGGCCAGAGGCTCCCGACCCGATGATGACGACGTCCGCCTCACGCTGCCACTGGATCGGCGGCTGCTGCGCCTGCGCGGAGGCCGGAGATGCGAGACCGCCCGCCCCCAGTGCGGCAGCGGTCCCGCCGCGGACGAGCAATTCCCGACGATTCATGGCCATGGCAATCCTCCCTTTGATTTTCTTCTCGATGAGCCCAAGCAGCTCGGCTGGCGACTGGCGGCGAGTGTAGCGATAATTGGGCGCTTTGCACCCTCCGCCGGCAGCCGCATTGTCATGCCGGGGCCAGCTTCATGAGAGCGAGCGCCGCGCGGCCGTTCGGCCCGTAGGGATGGCCGAGCGATTCCGCCATCTCGAAGTGATTGTAGCCTGTCGCCTCGATCAGCCGCACCGGCTTGCCGGCGGCCTTGGCGGCGGCGGCGAAGTCGCGGTTCTGGCGCTGGAATTCCGGGGTTTCCTCGCTCCCATAGGTCACGGTGATCGGGGCGCGCAGCATATCGAGCTGGCGCTGCGAGCTCATGGACTGCTCCATGGCGTCGTCGAAGGCGACATAGGTGCTGCGCTTGGACAGCCGCACGGGCTTCAGGTCGTACATGCCGCTCATGCAGAGCCCGCCCTTGATCATGTCGGGCGGCAGGCCGAACTGCTTCTGCCAGTCGGTCACCAGCGTGACCCCGCAGAGATGGCCGCCGGAGGAGTGCCCGCCGATGTAGAAGCGGTCGGGATCGCCCTCGAAGCTGGCAGCATTCTTGTAGGCCCAGGCGACGCCGCGGCGCACCTGGTCGGCCATGACGCGCAGGTCGCCGCCCGCGTCCTTGACGGCGATGAAGTCGAGCGCAACGAAATTCACGCCGGCATTGACGAACAGCTCGGCCGCATCGCCGGAGTTCTTGGCCTCGCCGCCCAGCCACGCGCCGCCATGGATGAAGACGAAGATCGGCGCCTTGGCCTGCCTGGCGCGGTAGATGTCGAGCTTCTCGACCGCGGTCGGCCCATAGGCCATGCGCGATGGCTCTCCGAGCCGGGCGCGCGCCGCCACGCTGTTGCTGACGCGCCGCTTGGCGATCTGCTGCTGCAGCGGGGCGTAGAAGGACTGGTCGTAGGCGGCGTCGAGCTCGACCTGATCCATCTCCATCCACACGTGGGGGCCGCCCGGGTGCGGCGGCGGGCCGACCCGGCACTCCTCTGCGAGCGCCGGCGACGCCGCCATGGCGGCAGTCGCCGCGGCTCCCGTTGCCAGCACGGTCCGCCGGCTGATCAGCGATGGAAACGAAGCTGGATTGCGTGGCATGGTTTCCTCCCCCTCACTTCACGTTCTTGAGTATCCATTCGTCGATCACATGGGCGATGTCGAGATTGTTCTTCTCGATCATCACCATGTGCCCGTTGCCGTGGATGCCGCGATCCTGCAACGGGATGAACTCGGTCTTGACGCCGGCCTGGTTGAGGTATTTGGCCGTGCAGTGATCGTAGGCCGCGTGATAGGAGGCTTCCGACGTCATCACCATCACCGGAATGTTCTTGAGATTGACCAGCTGGCGGGCAGGGGCCTTCTGCATCCAGCACACGAACATATCCGGGCCGTCGGCCTTGGGTTCGCGCTCGATGGCGATCTCGCTTGCTTCCTTGACGGGCGGATCATAGGCGATCGGGATATCGGTCGGTCCCCAGGGGCGCGCCTTGCCGGTACCGATGATCGCGGCCTCGAACGGCGGCCCGGAGGGCTCGATGGCGACCACCGCCTTGACCAGTTGCGGCCGCGCATCGGCAATCAACCAGCCGAAGGCGCCCGACTGCGAGTGCGTGAGCACGATCGCAGGTCCGATCTTGTCGAGGAGCGCGGCGCCCGCGTCCTTGTTGCGTTGCTGCGTCTCCTCGTTGGAGACCACGGTCTCGACCTGGGTGGCATAGAAGGCGTCGAACATCGGGTCGCCTTTGCGCCCCTTGTTTGGACCTTCGCCCGGCCACTGGGTGTGCTTCTTCGCCTGCGGCCAGGTTCCGGCCGTCTCGATGGCAGTGAACTGGAACTCCTCGTTGGCGGCCGTGAACATGCGGGTCGCGCCGTCGGCGGGATGCGCGGCGGAGCGGCCGCGCATGGGCTGGTCGATCATGTAGACCACGTAGCCCTGCTCGACGAAATATTCGGCCCAGCCCTTGCGTCCGTCGGGCGTTCCCATCCAGTTGGTCGCCGTCTGGGCGGCGCCATGGATGAGCACCAGCGGGTAGGGTCGGCGCACGTCCTTGGGGGCCAGCACCTCGACGTAGATCTGGCC
Source organism: Xanthobacteraceae bacterium (assembly GCA_036498625.1). Taxonomy (GTDB): domain Bacteria; phylum Pseudomonadota; class Alphaproteobacteria; order Rhizobiales; family Xanthobacteraceae; genus VAZQ01. Next base: position 48,946 of record DASYFD010000168.1, read on the forward strand.
CTGCATGATCTCCTTGCCGGGCTCGCCCACATATTTGCCGCCGACATAGAAATAGCCGCGCTGGGCGATCGCGGACTGATCGACCGCCGGCACCGGCAACTTGGGCGGCGCCGCCCGGGCGACTGCGGGTGCGAACACGAGTACGCACAGGAGCGCGATGCCGGTCGACGTGAATGCATTGGTCATGGCTTTCTCCCGTCAGGTTTTCGCGAATCCGTAGAGCGCTTCCGGATTGGCCACCAGGATGCGGGTGCGGATCGCTTCCTCGGGCGCCCAGGTGGCGAGCAGGTCGAACAGCAAGGCGTCGTTCGGCAACGGCGACTTCGCCTGCTCGCCCGGATGCGGCCAGTCGCTGCCCCAGACCATGCGCTCCGGCGCCGCCTTGACGAAGGCCTGCGCGATGGTGGTGGCCTCCGGATAGGTTGGCGGGCCGACCTTGCTGTTGGCATAGGCGCCTGACAGCTTGATCCAGGTGCGGCCCTTGTCGACGAGGCGGCGCATGATGCCGAAAGACGCGTGCTCGACGCCGGCCGGCAGAGTCGGGTGTCCCATGTGATCGAACACCATTTGGGTGGGCAGCCGGTTCAACAGGTCCGCGTGATCCACGATCTGGTCGCCGTCGAGGTTGAACTGCACGTGCCAGCCGAGATCGACGATGCGTTTGGCCAGCGGCTCCACCATGTCGAAGGAGACCACCGCGGTGCTGGGGTCGCCCAGCGTGAAGCGGATGCCGCGTATGCCGGCGTCGTTGAGGCTCTTGAGCTCTGCATCCGTGACGGTCGGATGCAGGACCGCGATGCCTCTGGCGTTCTGGCCGAGCTGCGAGAGCGCATCGACGGTCACCCGATTGTCGGTCGCATAGTTGCGCGGCGTCACCACCACCACGCGGGTCGTGCCGGTCCGCTTCTGCAGCAGCCGGTAATCCTGCACGGTGGCGTTTTTCGGATTCGGACCCGGCCGCGGATTGGACTCCGGAAAGCGCGGATCATAGATGTGCATGTGGCAGTCGCAGGCATTGGCCGGCGCCTTGAGCTTCGCCGGCTCGGTGCCGCTCGAATTCGGCACCTGCTGCGCTTGGCTCGATCGAACGGAAATTCCCGAAACCGCGGCCGCCATGGCGGCCAGCGAAGCGCCCTTGATTAGGGCACGGCGTGCGATCATGTGGTCCTCCCGAGCTTCGGCCGTCTATGCGGCCTGCCGGAAGCATAACCCAAAGCCCGGCCGGCGTATCGGCCGGCTGGCGTTGTGATCAGGCCGCCAGGTTCGCCCGGACGCAAGACGATCTCCTTCTCCCCGTGCGCGGGGAGAAGGTCGGGATGAGGGGGCCTCACCGCGATTCTGAGCTGGTGGAAACGCCCGCTCACCGGGCCGAAATCCGGTTTTCCGCAGTGCTTGCGGCCCTCTCCCCGCACGCGGGGCGAGGGATTCACACGGCGCCGCAAGTTCAACAAGCGTCCAACGCGTGCACCACGCCTATACTTCGTCAGTGCCCAGACGATGTCTCGCCCGTCGAAGGCGCCAGCTTCTCCCCCAAAAACGCAAATATCTTCTCCCACGAATCCGCCTGCGCCGCCCGGATGGCGGGCTCCTGCTTGGTGGGCCGCTGGAAGCCATGGGCGGCGCCGGGGTAGCGATGGAACGCGTGCGCGATCCCAAGCCGAGTGAGCTCCGCGTCGAGCTTGTCGGCATCCTGCGGGGACGGATTGCGGTCCTCGTTGCCGAAGAAGCCGATCACCGGACAGTTGAGCCGGCCGAGCTGCTCGAACGGCGTTGCGCCGCCGCCCCAGGCTTCGAACATGCCGGTCGGGTAGCAGGCGACCGCGCAAGCGAAGTCCGGCAACGCACAGGCCGCGACAAACAATATGTGCCCGCCCATGCAGTGGCCCGCGATGGCGAGGCGGTTCTTGGCAACATCGGGCCGGCTCTTGAGGTAAGCGACCGTGGCCGCAATATCGGCAACGATCTGCGGATCCCGCAAATGCTGCTTGCGATCGTGCAGCGGTACGCTGGAGGGAATCCGGTGCGAAACCTCCGGCACCGCGACCAGGTAACCCGCCTCGGCATAGCGGCGCGCCACCCATTTGGTGAATTCATCGATGCCTTCGCGATGATAGGTCAGCACGATCGCCGGCCACGGCGCCCCGCCCGCGGGCCGATCCAGATAGATATCCATCGGTTCGCCATCGACCGCGATGCTGGCCACTTCCGACATGTCGCCTCCATTCGTTCGCGCACGAGGATCAAGATCGGCCGCGGCCGAGCCCCGGTGGAATCCCTCCCCCTGAAAGGCGGAGGGTGGCGCCGAAGGCGCCGGGTGACGGTCCCGCCTCCCGGCAGATTCTGTGGTTGAAGCGGGACCCCCACCCGACCCGCTTTGCGGGTCGACCCTCGGGTCGTGGCCCGAGGGCAGGCTCTCCCCCTTGCAGGGGGAGGTAAGGGCTGAGAGTCCGGTGTTTGGTCATGCAGGCCTTCTTCAACGCGCCTCGGCGATCCGCTGTGCGCGTGCGATCAGCTCGGGCGAGAAGTTCCGGGCGCGCGTCACCGACGCCTGCAACTCCTCGCCGGGGAGCGGCTCGAGGTCGAGGTGCGCGCGCTCGACGTCGCGCAGGAACGCCGGATCGCGGACGGTCTCGATGAAGGCGCGGCGCAGCTCCGCCAGCCGCTGCGGCGGCAGGCCGGGCGGCGCCACCACCGAGCGCCCGATGGTCGAAGGCGTGGAGAACAGCGTCAGCAGCGCGGCGTCATCGTCGCTGCGCGCGAGATCGATCATCCGGGGCACGCCGTCGAGGCCCGGATTCTTGTCGACCCCGGTCTGCACCAGGAGGCTGATCTTCTTGTCGTCGAGCCATTGCGCCAGTTCGGTCTTGATGATCGGCCACGGCTGGCTCATGGCTTCGATCTCGCCGCGCTCCAGCGCGATTCTTTCCTCGCCGGTGCCCGGATAGCCGCTGATCAGCTTGAGCCTGGTGCCGACCACGCTGTTGAGCACCTGCCAGTTGAGGCGCGACGAGACGCCGCCGGCCGCGACGATCAGCTCGTGCGCAAAGGTATCCTGGATCGTCTTGACCGGCGAAAGATGCCACGCATAGAGCACCGCGCTGTTGCTGACGATGCGGCCGATCCAGCTGAAACGGGTGGCGTCGGCCCGCAGCCGGGCGGTGCCGAGAATCTGATTGAGGTAGATGGCCTGGTCGATCATGCCGATGACGGTGCCGTCCTTGGGGGCCTCGTTGTAGAGATAGTTGGTGGCCCGGAGGGTGACGGCGCCCGGCATGTTGATGGGGATCACGGCGGGATGTCCGGCCAGGTGCCCGCCGAGATGGGCCGCGACCAGGCGGCTATAGGTGTCGTAGCCGCCGCCGACCGGATAGCCGATGACGAAGTTGACGGTCTTGCCCTGGTAGAAGTCCTGCGCCGCCGCGCCGGTGACGAGGCCGAAGCTCAGCAGCACGCCGAGCCAAATTGCGCGCCAGAGATCAATCAAGGAATGCCTCCCATCGCTCATGACGGCAACGCGCTGGTGAACCAGTCGGTATCGAGCTTGCGCCCGATCCCGCGCTCCATGGCGCGCCGGTAGATGAAGGCGCCGGTCGCCGCGAATTGATAGCCCAGACCGGTATAGTTGAGGAACAGCGTAATGTCGCGGTCATGCCGCCGGCCGGCGCTGCGCCCCAGCACGATGTCGGCC
>DASYFD010000169.1:0-21628 GCA_036498625.1 Xanthobacteraceae bacterium
GTGGGACCTGTTTGGAGGCGACCTCGTGGTCGTCGACCTTCAGAATGCCGGTCCCGCCCTTTCCGAAGCCCGGACCATCGTATTTGAAGTCGAACACGATCGTGTGTTTCCCCGGCGTCAGTGGCTGCTGCCCTTCCCAGCGGTACCGTTCGAGGTCGAGGAGATTGTAGAGAAATACCGGCTTGCCTTTGAGCAGATACAATCCATAGCCGCCGAAGCGTCCTCCCAAGGTGACAAGCATTCCCTCGCCGCCGCCCTGCGGAACCTCGACCTCGGCGGTGATGCTATAGGACCTGTTCAGAATCTCGGGCGCGTCACTGTACGGAATACCAGGCAACTCGCCGGAATAGGTGAAGACGGTCCGCCCGGCGGTCGCGCTCGGCCGCGGCGCGAGGACGCGCGGGATAACCGAGTTGTCGAGCGGGAATACGTTGTATTTCGCGGCCTCCACCAAGAACAGCTCTTGCATCTCGCGCAGCTTGTCCGGCATTTTGGCGGCAAGGTCGTTGTTCTCCGAGTAGTCTTTGGTGATGTCGTAGAGTTCCCACTTGTAGCCGTTGACGACATCGGCAGGCAGCTTGGTGGTGCCGAGCAGCCAGGGCGCCACGGGCGGGGTCGTGGCGGCGATCCAGCCGTTGTGATAGATCGCGCGGTTGGCGAACATCTCGAAATACTGTGTGGTTCGCGTCGAAGCCGCAATGGCATTCGCCTTGTCCCAGGAGTACGCCATGCTCACGCCTTCGATCGGCCTCTGGGCAGTACCATTGACCATGACCGGTGCGGGAATGCCGGTCGCTTCGAGAAGGGTCGGCACGATATCGATCATGTGGTGCCACTGCGTGCGAATGCCGCCGGTATCCTTGATGCGATTTGGCCACGACATGACCATCCCCTGGCGGGTGCCGCCGAAGTGTGACGCCACCTGCTTGGTCCACTTGAAAGGCGTGTCGAATGCCCACGACCACGCCACCGACATGTGCGGGTAGGTCGCCGGCGAGCCCCAGGCGTCATATGCCCGCATTTGCTCGGCGATCGGCAGGTCGAGAATGCCATTGTAGGCCGTCATCTGGTTCGGGGTGCCGGCCGTGGTGCCCTCGGCGCTGGTGCCGTTGTCGCCGCTGATATAGATGATCAGCGTGTTGTCGAGCTTCCCCTCGTCCGCCACCTCCTGGACCACGCGGCCAATCTCGGCGTCGGCGTAGGCGGCATAGCCGGCGAAGACTTCCGCCTGGCGCGCGAACAGCTTCTTCTCGTCGGCAGTGAGCGTGTCCCACTTCTTCAGCTCGTCCGGCCAAGGCGTCAGTTGCGTATCGGCTGGAATAACTCCGAGCCGCTTCTGATTGGCGAAGATTTGATCGCGCAGGGCATTCCACCCCATGTCGAACTTGCCCTTGAACTTGTCGACCCACTCCTTCGGCGGCTGGTGCGGCGAGTGCGTCGCACCCGGGACGAAGTAGACGAAGAACGGCTTGTCAGGTGCGGCGGCGTTGAGCCGACGAATGTGCGCGATCGCCTCATCGGCGAGGTCGGTGGTGAGGTTGTAGGCGGGTTTGCCGATCCAGGGGAAAATCTGGGTCGTGTTCTGGTACAGGAATGGGGTCCACTGATCGGTCTCGCCGCCCATGAAGCCGTAGAAATAGTCGAAACCCATGCCGCTCGGCCATTGGTCGAACGGCCCGGCGGCGCTGTACTGGTAGCTCGGCGTGTTGTGGTTCTTGCCGAACCAGGATGTGGCATATCCGTTTTGCTTCAGGATCGTGCCGATGGTGGCGTTTTCCGGTCCGATGACCGAATTATACCCCGGATAGCCTGTGGACTGCTCCGAGATGATGCCGAATCCGACCGAGTGGTGATTGCGGCCGGTGATCAGCGCCGCCCGCGTCGGCGAGCACAGCGCCGTCGAGTGGAACTGCGTGTAGCGCAGTCCGGCGTTCGCGATGCGATCCATTGTAGGAGTTGGAATGACACCGCCGAATGTCCCCGTCACGCCGTAGCCCTGGTCATCTGTCATGATCAGGAGAATGTTGGGCGCGCCTTTGGGAGGCACGATTTGCGGTGCCCAGTACGGCTTCGAATCCTGGGCGCTGAGACCGATCTCCCCGCCGAATTTCGGCGGCGAGGGGGGGAGATATCTCCCGTCGATCGTCGTGGTAGCACCGGGAGAGCCCGGCGTTCCGGTTGTTTGCTGGGCCATCGCCGGAGCACAGGCGAGCAGGACCGAAGCGAGGGTGATGAGCGTTGCTGCGGATGTTTTCACGGAGTGATACTCCCTGTGGAGGACCCGTAACCGACAAATGAAAGTGTGATGGTTCGCCGCGGCGCAGTTTGATCTATGTCAAGATGACCAACACGGCCCGACGACGGACCTGACCTTGGACGTTCCGAATCCTGCCGCGGGAGGGCGCCGTGCGATATTGGCCTTTGGTGCAGTAAGCCGGCCGGCGTTCGCAAATTTCGGCGAGGCCTTCCAATCATGTCAGTCGATAATGCACGGCTCTGGCCGCCCCGACCGGATCGCCGTGGCGTGCGGGACTCTGCTCCGGGAATCGAACCAAACAGTTGAGCAAGATATTCGATGCGTTCGTGACCACGAAGTCGAAGGGAATTAAGCTTGGGGCTCGCCGTTTCCGGATGATGGCTGCCGCAGCGGCATCCCGGTCCTGATTCCGTTTCGCATCCCCGGTATGCGGGTGGGGCTGGCCGCGTCCGGCCAATCTGAATCACGTCCGGACCAGGTGCTTTGCACCTAAGTGCAATAGCGTCGTCTCGGCGCGCGGAGCATGGTCGCAGCTTATCCGAGGAAGGGAGGATGCCATGTCGTATCCAAGAATCATTTCCCTCGCTGTGATCGCCGCTCTCGGCGTCGCGCTTGTGTCGACCGATGCCTCGGCGCGGCGCGGCGTTTACCGCGGCCCCAATGGCGCGGTCGCGTGGCGAACCGGTGGATATCGCGGTGGCGCGGTCGCGTGGCGAGGGGGCGCGTATCGCGGCGGCTACTGGCGCCCCGGCGTCGGTGCGGCAGCCGTCGGCGTCGCAGCGGTCGGCGCCGCCGCAGCCTCGTCCTACTACGCACCACGCTGCGGATATTACCCCTATCCCCCGTGCTACTGATTAAATGCCGCCGATTGCGCGGGTGACGGGCAAGCGAGGTCCGCGCGCATGCAAGAAAACCGCGGCCGGCGCGATCTTTGCCGGCCGTGAGCCGGCTCTTTGTCCCTGGACACTGATCCAATTCAATTGAATCGGCGCAGATCTCCATCCTGGACGGTTATGACCCCGCCGAGCTCCACCTGGGCATGCCCGGCACCGCCACCGTGTTCTCCGAGAATGCCGGCGTCATCGGGACGTTGATGTCGATCCTGGTCTGGGTCAGCTCGAATACGGCGCACCTGTAGGGCGGTCTTGCGGCGCCGGCCATCGCGGCGACCGCCGCGGCATGCTGCGCAGCGTTCGACCAGCCCCTCGCATGTGCCCCGATCGATAGCTCGCGGCTATGGCGCATAACACGCCAGCGAACTGCACCAAAGATCAATATCGGGGCACGAACCAGGCGGCTTTAGTTCGGCGGGGGAGCGCCGGCCAAAGCGGCGACTGCACTGCAGCGCTCCAATGCCGGAGGACCGCTCGCTCGAGATTAGTACCGGACCGGGGACACCCAAGCACACCGCAGGAAAGGAACATCCGATGAAGGCCCGAGCGCAATTTACCGGGGCGGCCAGCGCCCTTGCATTGGTTTGCGCAACAGCGTTTGGGTTGTCGCCTGCAGCGGCGCAGTCCCCGAGCAATGACGTCATCTTCCTCAATCAGGCTTGGTCACAAGATGATCGCGAATGGTACTATAATTTTTCCCAGGGCTCGGCCGTCCTCTCGTATGACATTTTCTTGAATCTGGAGGTTGCCGGCAGCCAGGAGCTGTTCCGGTCCGACGCGAACAGCGTGCGGTACGGCCTGCTTCCCGAGCCGGCGAACACGTACAATCCGGACGGGCTGCCGATCGGTATCAGCAAGACCACGGTTGCGACCCCGGTGGGAGCGTGGCCGGCCGGAGAATACGCCGGGCTGACCTGCGCGGCCTGCCACCAGGACGAGCTGCATTACAAGGGCAAGCGCATTCGGATCGAGGGTGGGATCAACCACACGTTCGATATTCAGGCCTACAACAGAGCGCTGGACGAAGCGCTCCAGTCGACCCTAACCGACGCAGCCAAATTCGACCGTCTTGCCGGCCGGCTTGGAGCGACCAGCCCCGAGGCCAAGGACAGACTTCGCAAGCGAACCGAGGCCGAAGCCGCGCGCGTGCATGAGTACATCACGCGAACTGCGGCCACGCCTTACCCCTGGGGACCGGGGCGAATGGATGCTCTCGCATTGATAGCCAACCGTGTGACGGCGGTAGTCTCCGGCATTCCCGAGAATTCGTCGACAGGTATCGCTCCGGCTAAACCACCGTTCCTCTGGAATGCGCCACAAGGCGAGTGGACGCAGTGGGGCGCCTTCGCCGCCGATCCGATTTTGCGCAATTTCGGAGAGACGCTGGGCGTGTACATGCCTTTCGACCTGACGTCAAAATCTCCGGCGGAAGGGCTGTTCAAGTCGAATGCAGCAATTGCCGAGCTTGTACGAGTCGAGAATCAACTGGAACGCCTGGCTCCGCCAAGCTGGCCGGAGGATGTGTTCGGCAGGATCGATCGCGACAAGGCCAAGGTCGGCAAAGCCCTGTTCATGGACTACTGCGCGAGCTGCCATAACGCATGGCCCTATCGTTGGACGGAGCCCAACCAGTATGGCAAGCGCTTCGTGCTGGTGGGGCTCGTGCCGCAAACATATGTGGGGACAGATCGCACGCAGCCCCGGGCGCTGAGGCCCTTCGCGATCACAGGCCAGCTGAGCAAATACCTGCCATCGGAATTCCGAGGCAGAGAGTTCCTTCCGACCGACGTTTTCTCTGCTTTGCTGGGGAGCGAAGTCCGCGGAAGGGCGCTGGCAGAGGCCAAGCTGACCGAATCGCAGGCGGCAAACGCGCACGGCTATCGCGAGCTTCCGACTCCGCGGCCTCCAGATAGCGTCTGGAAGGCAGCGCCTCGCGACGGAGTCTGGGCGACGGCGCCCTTCCTGCACAACGGCGCGGTACCGAACCTCTATGAAATGCTGGTGCCCGCGGCCGAACGTACGAAGAAATTCTGGCTTGGCGGCGATTTCGATCCGGTCAAGGTCGGTCTCGATACGACCGCAACGTCTGGAACTTTCCTGATCGACACGGCGCTGCTGGGGAACTCCAATGCCGGTCATTCCTTCCAGAACGGACCGCGCGGCAATGGCGTCATCGGCCCACTGCTGAAGGACGATGAACGCTGGGCGATCGTCGAATACCTGAAATCGATCCCCGAGCAGCCCGGTCGGGTCACGCCGTTTGGCGGTTTCCCGGAAGGCCGGCTTCCGCAGCCGTGAGGGCGCTTTCCCGGCGGCTCGGCCGTCTCCGATCGCCGGGGGCAATCGCAAATCTCGGGTCAAACGCCAACGGAGCCTGCAAATGTCGGATCATATTGATGGGCCGCGACAGATGGGCGACCCGGCAGCCGACCTCACCGATCTGTTCGCTTTCACCAGCCCGGAAAATCCTGCCCGCACGGTGTTGGCCGCGTGTGTTTTCCCCTCCGCCGGCACAAGCGCGATGTTCTCCAACGCCGTCGACTACGCCTTCGCGATACGTCGGGTGACCGTGGCCGGCCTGGGAGACGCCGCGAAGTTTGAGCCCGGAGGGGAGGAAATTCGATTCAGCTGCCGTTTCGACAATCTCAAACGGGGCACTGCCGCAGCCAACCCGGTCCAGGGCGGAACGTGCCTCCTTCCCGACGGTCGAACCCTCCCCATCGTCGTCAATGACGAAAACGGCACGTCAACGCCGGACGGTGTCTTCCGCGTATTCGCGGGATTGCGTTCTGACCCGTTTTACCTGGCCTGGCTTGTTCCGGGCGTAAGAAAGGGACCCAACCTGCTGCTGCACGACAACGTGCTCAGCATCGTCATCGAGCTCGATACCGCGCGCGTGCTTGATCCAGGCAGAGGCTCACTGTTCGGCGTTATCGCCGAAACGGTACCCCTGAAACCAAATGTCATCGGGCAAAAGCCGCCGCGGATCGATTGGGTCGGCAGGCCGGAACAGACCAACATCCGTCTCGGCAACACCGAGGCCGGACCGGTTGATCTGCGCGACCTCTGGAATCAGCAGACACCGTTTGCGATTTCCGCCGACCTCAAGCCTGTGTTCCGTGAGCGCCTGACGGCAAGCTTGGCGAATTGGGACATGCGCGACGGCGTGGCGGACTGGACGCCCGCCGCCCTGGCCGCCAATGTGAATGTCTTTCTCGACGATTTCCTATTGTTCGATGTTGCCAAGCCGACGACCGATACCAGCCATCTCGAGATCGAAAAGAGCACCATTGGCGGGCGAGCTCATCAGACCGGCGGCGGACGCACAGTCAATGCAAATGTCATCGACATCATGATGACGTGGCTGGTCAACCGGGACCGCGAGTTCCTCCAGGGCGGAGCGACCGCGGCGACGAAACCGGGCACCAATGCCTTTCCGTACCTGGCAGCGCCAAATACCGAGTTGCAGATGGTCGCAGACAGCGTCGATCTCACCACGACACCGGATGCGGTCTGGGCATTGATCGGAGGGTTCGATCCGAGCTGGCACCCGCTGGTCGCGAAGGTGGAGATGACGGGATCGGGCGTCGGACAGTTGCGCACGATCGAAACGATCGATGGCCAGCAGATCATCGAGCGTCTGGATGCGATTGATCCATCCGGCAGGTTCTACCGCTATACCAGCCTCAGCGGCATTCCGGCTTCGAGCTACACCGGGACGCTCGGGGTCAAGCCCAAAGGCGACGGCAGCGTGGTCGAATGGCGTTCGCAATTTCTGCCGAACAACCAACCAGATATCGTCGTGAAGGCGATCGTCTCCGCGCTGCTCAAGACGGGGCTCGATAGCTTGAAGCAGCGATTTGGAGCCGCAAAGTGACGACCATTGCGGAACTCGATTGCGCCATCACGCCGACCACCGATGGCGAAATAGCGTTGATCAATCTCGAGAGCGCACGTGGGCGATCCTGGACGCGATTCTTCGCCGATCCGACTCGCGATGGAGTTGCCGAGGCGGTCGTCGCATGCGAGCAGCTTAGGTTGCAGTTCGTCGGCGACGTATCCTCACTCGATCGCGTCGAAGCATTGTCCGCTCAGCTCAATCAAATAGACACTGCGTCAGCGCGAGTAGCGTTGATCCAAGCTCAAGTGGCGTCGATGGCGCACCGCTTTTCCGATGCCGGCCATTATCTTGCGCAAGCCGAGACTGGCGGCGCGCCGACGGCAGATGTCGACCGCCTTCGATTGAGCATCGAGCAGGCGTGCGGGACGGACGTTGACCGTGTTCTCAGGGAACGGCGAGAGCTGGCCAGGGGGCCCGGGCGCCTGGAAGATCTCCTCTCCTTGGGTGCGTTGCTTGCCGATTTGGGGGAATTCGCTTCGGCCGACCGGACTTATGAAGACGCGTTGCGCGCATACCAGGATGTGTCCCCCTTCCCGGTGGCATGGGTTTGGTTTCAGCGCGGGGTGCTTTATGGGGAGCTCTTGCCCCAGCCGCGGCAGGAGGAAGCCGCGGCGTGCTATCAAAATGCAATCCGGTATCTGCCCCATTACACGAAGGCTGCCGTCCACCTGGCCGAGGTCTATTTGTCTGCCGGCCGGCCCGACGAGGCCGGGGCGCTCCTCGTTCCGGTCCTGGCGTGCGGCGATCCCGAGGTCCGCTGGCGTCTCGCCGACGCGATGTCGGCCCAGGGAAAATCCGCCGACGCAGAGGCGCATATGTGGGCGGCGCGTTCCGGATTCGAGTCGCTCCTTGCGCGGCACCTGCTTGCATTTGCCGACCATGGCGCGGAGTTCTACGCCGGAAGCGGAGACGATTGCCGCCGGGCGCTCGAGCTCGCGCGCATCAATGTGGCGAACCGCCCGACGTTGCGCGCATTCGAGCAGGCGCATGCGATCGCCGTCGACGCCGGAGACGCAGACGCGGCATCGGAACTATTCGCGGAAGCCATGCGGCGCTGGGGCGATACTGGTGCGTTTCCGGCGTCGCGGCTGGCCGCAGGCCATCTGGCTCGAGCTGTCGCCACAGCGGATGCCGATTGGGCCGGCCACGCCAGGGCGTGAGGCGCGCAAGAAATAGAAAGGAGCAAGGCATGACCCTCGACCGTCGAGCTTTCATCGTGGGGACGGGCGCTGTTACGATGGCGCCGGCGCTTGAGATCTGGCCGCTGCCGGCGCCCGCCCTTGCGGCAGACGTGCGCCAAGTCGAGTTCCTGATCGAGGGATGGAGCCTGGACGACGGGACCGACTCTCCTGATCGGGTGTGGCTCAGGCTTGACCGATCGTGCCGTGCGGCTTGGCGATGATCACGCGCCAACATGCGTGGAGGTAGCCATGAGGGCGAAGGCGGGCAATCGCTTGGTTGCAGCAGGGTCCAGATTCTTTCGTTGAGCATGATCTTTTCCGAAAACCGGTATCCACTTTTCGGGATCATGCTCCAAGTCCGCCCTGCCACCACGAGCCGACATGCCCTGTTTCGGCGTCATCGAAATCCGGGTAGCATGATCGAGCCGGCCAGCAATCCCCGCCCAAGGAGGACTCGTATGAACTCCATGCGTGCACGAAGCTCTCGCTCGACGATCTCCCGGCTGGGCATCGGTATGGCGGTGCTGTGCGCGGCTCATCTGGCGCTCACGGCCAAAGCCGCCTCGGCGCCGCGGTTCCACCTCGAGGACGCGACCATTGCCGACGTGCAGCGTGCGATCCGGGCCAAGGAGATCACCGCGGAGCAGCTCGTCCAGCTCTATTTCAAGCGCATTGCGGCTTACAACGGTACCTGCGTCAAAGGCGAGATCGATCCGGCAACCGGCCTCATGCTCGGCGCCATAACCCCGATCGAGAATGCCGGACAGCTGAACGCCTACATGACCCTCAACATCCGCGGCCAGCGCTCGAAGACCGCTGCCGCCGACAACGACCCGAAGCTGCCCGACGCCCTCGAGACGGCGCGGGCGCAGGACGCGTATTTTGCCCGGACCGGAAATTTCGTCGGGCCGCTGCACGGCATCCCGATTGCCATCAAGGACAACTACGACACCGCCGACATGCGCACGACGGCCGGTGCCATCGCGGACTATGCCGACGACAGGCCGCCGAGGGATGCCACCATGGTGGCCAAGCTGCGCGCGGCCGGCGCGATCATCCTCGGCAAGACCAATCTCGACGAATATGCGCCGGCCGGCATCGGCCGCAGCACGCTCGGCGGCCAGACCTGCAATCCTTATGACACCAAGCGCATCACCGGCGGCTCCAGCGCCGGCTCGGCGGCGGCGGTCGCCGCGAACCTCGCGATCTGCGGGCTCGGCACCGATACCTCGGGGTCGGTGCGCTATCCCTCGTCGCTCAACGCGCTGGTCGGAATGGTCGCGACCCAGGGGCTGGTGAGCCGCGCCGGCATCGTGCCGCTGACGTTCTCGCGCGACCGCGGCGGCCCGATGTGCCGTACCGTCGAGGACACGGCGGCGCTGCTCGAGGTGCTCACCGGCGATGATCCGCGCGATGCCATCACGGCCGCCGCGCACGGCAGGCCGCCGGTCGCCTACGCGAACTACACCGGCCGCCATTCGCTCGCCGGCAAGCGCCTCGGCGTGGTGCGCGACTTCATGATCGAGGCGACGGTTGCGGACCGCGACAATATCCGCATCGGCAACGAGGCGCTCGCCGACATGAAGAGCCTGGGCGCGACCCTTGTCGATCCGGTCGATTTCAGCGGCGCCATTGCGGGGATCATGACCGCCTATGAGCCGGGCTTCTTCGCCCAGACCTTCCCGGCCGCGGTTCCACCCGGCGCCAAACCGATCGACCGCCTGGCGGAGATCGCCGGCGATCCGAAGCTCCTCCCGGGCGGCGCGCGCGGCGTCAATCTGCGGATGCTGGCGGCGCAGAACCCGCGCATCGAAGCCAGGTACGCGCTCGATCTCTACCTCAAGGAGCGCGGCGACAAGAAATTTCGCGGCGTGGAGGATCTGTACAACACGAAGTCTTTTGCCGGCGAGAACGACTGGCTGCGGTTTGCGCTCGGCGCCACCGCGGAGACGCTGGCGACGCCCGACGGGATCAGTCACACGCTGCGCATGGCGAACCTGCAGCGTATTCTCTACAAGGTGATGGCGGACAACAACCTCGATGCCCTGGTCTATGTCTACACCACGATCCCGGCGCCGCTGGTCTATCCGAGCCGCGTTGCGGCGGTGTACGACCGCCTGGTCGAGCCGCGCGTGCTCAAGGCGGGAACGAAGATGTCCGATCCCGATCTCGTCCCGGGAGAGCCCAGTCTGAAGACCGATCTCGATACCTTTCGGAGTGCCGGCGGCAGCTGGGCGGTGAATCTGAGCCCGGTCAGCGGCTTCCCGGCGATCGTGGTGCCGGCGGGCTTCACCCGCCTGATCTATGACCGCGTGCCGGACGCCAACGAACCCAACGGCAGCCGCCTGGATGCGCCGAAATCCGATCAAATGCCGGTCGCAATGGAATTCCTCGGGCGCCCGTTCGATGAGGCGCTGCTGCTCGAGATCGCGTCGGCCTACGAAGCCGGCACCAAGCACCGCCGGCCGCCGAAGGGATTCGGCCCGCTGACGGGCGAGCCTTAGTCGAAGGAAATAGGCATCTTCGACGCGAGAGCGAAGCGGGCGCGCAATGCTGCCGCCTCCCCGGTGCGGCCCAAGGCGTCGCTGATCGGCTGGAGCTCATCATGCCGGTGATCGATGCCGACGGCTGCTCCCTGTGGGTCGAAATAGAGGGTCCGGCGCACGCGCCCATCCTCATGCTGTCGAGCTCGCTCGGCACCGACTTGCACATGTGGGATGCTCAGGTCACGCGCTTTGCGCAGCGCTTCCGCCTGGTGCGCTACGATCGGCGCGGCCACGGCAAATCCGGCGTGCCGGCGGGCCCGTACACGATGGAACGCCTCGGCCGCGACGCGCTGGCAATCGCGGATGGGCTGCGCCTTGCCAAATTCCACTGGTGCGGGCTTTCCATGGGCGGGATGGAGGGCATGTGGCTCGCCGCCAACGCGCCCGAGCGGATCGAGCGGCTCATTCTCTGCAACACCTCGTCCTACTTTGCCGACCGGCGCATCTGGAACGAAGGCATCAAGGCCATTCGGGCGCGCGGCAGCCTCGCGCCGCTCGCCGACCGCATCATGGGTCTTTGGTTCAGCCCGGAATTCCGCGCCCGCGCGCCCGCGACCGTCGCGACCATGAAGGCCATGCTGACGGCCACGCCGGTCGTAGGCTACGCCGCCTGCTGCGAGGCGATCCGCGACATGGACCATCGCGACATTCTGCTGCGCATCAGCGCGCGCGCGCTTGTGATCGCCGGCCGACACGACCAGGCGACGCCGCTGGCGGCAGCGCAATTCATCCACAGCCGGATAGCGGGCGCCGCGCTGACGATTCTCGATGCGGCGCACATCTCCAATGTCGAGCAGCCGGCGGCGTTTGCGGACGCGGTCCTGGATTTCCTCGCGCGCCGCGCATGAATTTCGCAGCAGGAACCTGCGAATTGCGACCCATACCTACAGGGTTCACCCGAGGCTTCACCCGGTGCAATGCCTGACGGCGCCGGTCCTGACAAAGATTTGCCGCATAGGAAAATACCACCCAAAAAAAATACCGCCAAAGAGTCGGCCATCGATTCAGCAAGCGTTAGCACGCGACGCGCTATCGAGCATGTCGCCCATCCGGGACAACAGGGGGCACCTCATGATCATCGTTCGCTTGACCTATTACAGCCGCAATTGCATCGACCGCCGGGACGGACCGATGCAGGATCGGATCCACGATATCCTGATCGAATCGGTCGCCAACAACCGCCGCGACGACATCACCGGAGCGCTCATTCACGACGACAAGTGGTTTGCGCAGGCGCTCGAAGGACCCGAGACCCTGGTCTCGGCGACATTCGAGCGGATCCTGCGCGATCCGCGCCATTGCGACGTGCGGCTGATCAAGATGCAGCCGGTCGAGACGCGGCGGTTTGCGGCGTGGTGGATGGCCTGCATTGCTCGCAGCAACGACAACGCCGAGCTGTTCCGGCGCCACTGCGAGAGCGAATGCTTCGACCCGCAGCTCATGCGGGCCGACCGGCTCGGCGATCTCATCGAAGCGGTGGTGGCGCACGCGCCGCGCCAGCAGGGCAAGGCCGCACGAGCGGGCAGCGTCACCAACGCGGCGTGAAGCGGTGCCGCTGGATACTCAGGCGCCAGCGCTTAGGCGCCGGGGAGCCACGATGGCGAAGTCGGAGCGGAGCCCCACTCCGGCGCCCCGTGCGGGTTCGCGGCCGCGGGTGGCGCTGGCGCAGGCTCGTGCTTGCGCGCTACCGCCGCGTGGCCTGCGGCAAAGGCCGGCGCGGACTGCTCGATCTGGCGCTCGATCATGATTACGATCGCGGCGCCGACCAGCAGCAGGAACTGGGTCGCCTGCAGCCGGACGAGATCGTGATCGCCAAGCGCCAGGGTGGGCAGCAACCAGATGAGGGCGGTCACCAGGGCGAGCAGCAGCACCACGTCAACGGTTTCGCGGTTGGGCTCCCGCCGCATGGCGACAGCGCGGGCAAACTCGATCAGATAGGCCACGAAGGCAGCCGCAATCACCATTTTCAGGCCGGCCAGCATCTCCGACACGCGGATCAGGCCGACCAGCCCGAGGTCGAAGACTTCACGGAAATAGGCCGCCGCGACCGCATGCCCGTGATCCTCGAAGCCGTTGTACGGAGAGGTCAGCGCCCGCAGGGCGTCATGCCCCCAAGCGGGCACGAAATAAGCTGAAACCAGAGCAAAATTCACCAGCCCGAGCCCGGGATTCGATCGCATCGCACCCTCCCGACTTGGCGGTTTCGGCGCGCAACTGGCGCGCAGGCCGTCGATGCCGGAGAGCTAGCCCGCTCGCCGCGAATAGCTCAATCGAAACTCTTTATTAACCTTAAGCCGCGATCGGGAGGGTGTGGAGGCCTCGGGGTTATCGGCCGGCCGTTCATCGCGTTGCTGCAGATTCGCCGCTACCGTCCTGGCACCGCAAAGGAAAAGGGGGAGCCGTTGGGGCTCCCCCTTTTCATCCTAGCTAAGGGTACCGCCGCACCGCGGCACCCGAAAAAGACCTCAGCGGTTCTGCCCGCCCTGCCCCGGCTTTTGCGGGCCGCCCTGATGCTGCTGATCGGGCTTTTGGCCGCCCTGCTGCTGGCCCGGCTTCTGGCCGCCCTGGTTCTGCTGGTCGGGCTTCTGGCCGCCGCCCTGCTGCTGGCCCGGGTTCTGATTCTGTGAGGGATTGTTCGGGTTGCTCATACTCATCTCCTCGAGGGTTCAGGTGTCGCCCCATCAGGTAAACGCCCGGGGATGAAAAGAGTTCGCGAGCCGGAGGGCCAATTGTGCGACACTTTTCCCTGATTTGGCCTTGAATTATGCAGAATTCGCTTCGCGAATACGCGGTCATCCGGTGTGTTTTCTGGAAATGTCTCGCCCCGGAATCCGGTTTTTCACGCAGAATTCTGTTTTGCAATTCCGCGCAAGCGCTAGACGCGCTTGTAGGCGCGCTCGTGATACACCAGTACCGGGCCGCTCGGTCCCAGCCGCACCATCTCCACGGCGCCGAAGAAGACGTTGTGGCTGCCGACCGAACGCACCTCCATGATGCGACAGTCGAACGCCACTGCGGCGGCGGTGAGGACCGGGCTTCCGGTCGCCAGCACCGACCATTCGCCGCCCGCGAACCGATCGGCGCCCTGGACGCCAGTGCGGCCGGCAAAAAGATCGGCGATCTCGGCGCCGTTGTGGCCGAGCGTATTGATGCAGAACACGCCATTGTGGAGCACCGCCGGATTGGTCTGGCTGCGCCGGTTGAGGCACACCAGCAGGGTCGGGGGCGCATCGGTCACCGAGCAGACCGCGGTCGCGGTGGTGCCGGCCTTGCCGGCCGGCCCGGCGGTCGTGATGACATGCACGGCGGCGCCGAGCCGGCTCATGGCCTCCCGGAAGGCCGTCGGGTCGACCGTGCGCACATTCTCGGGGCCGACCGCCGTAAAGGCGCCGTCCATGGCATCATCGGGACGTTGGTCGATCCAGCTCATGGAATCATTCTACCGCAAACGACCGCCGCTTGCGCATTCATCCGCCGCGGATGGTTATTGAGGCGTGCTGCCGACCATCATTGCAACGTCGCGGCCGCGATCCAGTCGGTCACCGCCCGCAGCGCGTGCGCATGGTTTCCGGTGCGGCCATGCGCCTCGAACACCGCCAGCTGGGTGTCGGCCGAGGTGCCGGCGCCCACGATGGTGCGGCAGCGCCGCAGCTCCGGCAGGCAGCCGAGCGCGTCGGCGTCCGGAGCGATGTCCTCGATCAGCTGATCGAGCATCTCGGCGACGCTGACGGCGCCGATCTCGCTGACCAGGGTGCCGCGCACGCCATAGCGCTGGGCCCGCCATTTGTTCTCCACCACGATCGCGCGCCCCACCGCGTCGATATTCTGGTTCAGCAGCGGATTGCGGATCAGGTGGCGGGCGAGCACCCGGTAGAGCGCCGCGATGGCGATCGAGTCCTCGACCAGCGTGCAGCAGTCGGGCGCCCGTAATTCGAGCGTGGGATGCTCGAGCGAGGGCCGGATCGCCCACCACACATAGCTCGCATCCTCCATCACGCCGGCGCGCACCAGGGCCGCCACATAGGCGTCGAATTCCTCCTTGGTACGGAACAGCTCCGGCACGCCGGTGCGCGGCAGCTCGTCGTAGGCGGCGAGCCGGTAGCCCTTGAGGCCGGTCGGCCGCGAATCCCAGAACGGCGAGGATGTCGCCAGCGCCACGAACAGCGGCAGATAGGGCAGCATGCGGGTCATCACATCGACCCGCTCGTCCGGATCAGGCAGCTCGACATGCACGTGCATCCCGCACAGCATGTTACGCTGGCCGATCATCTGCAGGTCATGCATGACCGTGTCGTAGCGCTCCGAATAGCTTTGCTGCATGTCGCGCCAGGCCGCGGTCGGATGGGTGCCGGCGGCGAGGATCGCGAGCCCATGCTCGGCGGCCGTCCTGGCCAGCGCCTGGCGCAGGAAGCGCAGCTCCTCGCGCGCGGTCGCCATGTCGCCATGCGGCAGCGTCGCGATCTCGACCTGCGACTGCAGCAATTCCCCGCTGGCCTGGCCCCCAGTCGCCTTCTTGGCGGCTTCCAGGAATGCCGCCGGCATGGCGCGGGCCGCCGACTTGGTATCGGCATCGACCAGGAAAAACTCCTCCTCGATGCCGAACTTGAAGATGCTGGCCATGCGTTCGGTCTCCATTCGGGGGCGCGATCGTGGGGTCCGGAACTGGGGCACGAAGCCGTCGTCTACGCTTGAGTAACCTGCACTCAAGAGCCCGCGGATACGGCTGGAGGAAACGAGGAGGCCCGCGCGTGGAAACGCGAATCTCCCGGACTTGGTTGCAGCCGGCATCGACGCCGGCGCGGGCGCCCGCGGTCGTACGGCTCGACGCTAGGCGGTGGCGCGGCGTTCGCTGCGCCTGGCGTTACGCTCGAAGAACAACGCCTGACTGATGACCGCGGAGACGGCCGAGGGCTGGAACGGCTTGGCGATCAGGAACGCGGGCTCCGGACGCTCGCCGGTGAGAAACCGCTCCGGATAGGCGGTAATGAAGATGACGGGCACCTCGAACGTGCGCAGCAGCTCATTGACGGCATCGAGGCCCGAGCTGTTGTCGGCCAGATGGATGTCAGCCAGAATGAGGCCGGGCGCATGGGCCTTGGCGATCGAAACCGCGTTGCTGTGGGTGCGCGCGACCCCGATTACGCGATGGCCGAGCTCCTCGACCAGATGCTCGAGGTCCATGGCGATCAATGCCTCGTCCTCGATGATCAGAACATCGGTGGCGATCTCGGCGGCGAGCTCGCGCCCCGCCTCCTTCACGAAATCGCGCAGCGAGGACACGTCGGTGTCGAGAATTTCCGCGGCCTCGTCCTCGGAGAAACCTTCGAGCGACACCAGCAGGAACGCCTGGCGCGGCAAGCGGTTGATCTGGGCGAGACGCCGCTCGACCGGCAATTGGCTATCGCGGGGCTCGCTCGAGTCGTTCAGATCGATGGAGTTCCAGATCTTGGTAAGGACCTTGTAGAGCGCGACACGCGGGCGTGGCGCCGCGTCGAAGCCGACGCGGTCCGCCAGGATCGCCTCCAGGGCCGCCGCCACATAGGCATCGCCCGAGTTCTGGTTTCCCGTGAGCGCGCGCGCATAGCGCCGCATCAAAGGGAGGTATTCAGACACCACTGTTGACGTCGCCATAGAACCCCTCCCTAATCGCTCGACCCAAGCCCTGTGAGGCCTATATGGGGTCGATCGCAGAAAACGCCCGGCCTTGAAAAAAGTTCCATCGCCGGGGAACCATTAGACCCATCGGGCGTTTAGGCACGACGTACTCCCTGGGGATGTGCGCGGCCGCGTGCGCGGTAGAGGACCAAAATGAGGGACCGCAAGCCAGCTACACCGGCGCCGCCGGCAGATTCGACCGCAACCAAACGGGGAAAACCCTCGGCCAGTCTCGGTCCTGACATTCAATCCAAGATCGGCAAGCAGCTTCGCGCCTATTACGCCGGCCTGATCGAGCCGACGCCCGACCGATTCGTCGAGCTTCTGCGCCAGCTGGACAAGCCGGGCGGCAAAGGACCCTCGCATGAAGGCTGACCCCGGCGTCCGCGAGGCCATGCTGGCGGCGGTGCCCGGCTTGCGGGCATTCGCGATGTCGCTCTGCGGCAAGATCGACCGGGCCGACGATCTGGTGCAGGAGACCCTGCTGCGGGCGCTCGGCAACATCGATTCGTTCCAGCCCGGCACCAACATGTCGGCCTGGCTGTTCACCATCCTGCGCAACCTGTTCCGCTCCGAATACCGCAAGCGCCGCCGGGAGGTGGAGGACGGCGACGGGCGATTTTCCGCGAGCCTCAAGTCGCAGCCGGACCAGCCCAGCCACATGGAATTCGAGGAATTCCGCGCCGCCCTGGCGCAGCTGCCCCCCGACCAACGCGAAGCGCTCGTCCTGGTCGGTGCCTCCGGCTTTTCCTATGAGGAGGCCGCTCAGATCTGCGGCAGCGCGGTCGGCACGATCAAGAGCCGGGTCAACCGCGCGCGCACGCGTCTCGCCGAGCTGCTGGCGATCGAAGGCGCCCGCGATATGGGCCCGGACGGCACCACCCAGGCGGTGCTCAGCGGAAACGATGCAGGATAACGCCCTCGGCGCGCGCGGGCGGGACTGGACAAGCGGGCCGCTACGCCCCCCACCATGGCTTCCAGCTAAAGGACACCCGCGTCGACGGATCGCTCTCCTTCACTGAGAGGCCGCGTAGGAAGAGGCGTATTCCGCCGGCCACCACCAGAAGACCGAGCGCTACGCCGACCCAATGGAAGACAGTCGCCATCGACAGGCTCCACGGATGATGTCATTCACCGCCGCCCCTTTGCGGGCGGCGGGCGCTTGGACGGCTCGCCCGGCTTCAACGTGAGACCGCGCAAGAAAAAATGTATGCCCGCGGCGATTACCGAGAAGCCAACCACGACGCCGATCCAGTGAAGTATGTTTGCCATTGATGATTTGCTCTTTCAATATGATTTAGACCCGGGACCGCGATAGCGGCGTCGCAACTGCTGCACATGGCGCAACATGCCGCACACATAGTCACGAAGCCAGCGATCGCAAAGTGCGCAATTGCAAGGACTGCGATCGATGGCGGCGGCGGCCCGCCAGGGAGCGGCTCACATGCGCCGCGAAATCACCACCGCGACCAGCCCGAGCACCGCCAGGACAGCGCCCCGATACGTCCACGGCATCTGATTGATCATGAAGCTGCTGGCCGGATAGGGGAAATAGCCGGTCCCCTGCCCGACCCAGACCAAGCCGATCAGGATGGCGAGAACTCCGGCGACCAGCAGCGCAACATTCAGGCTTCCCATCGTGGCTTCTCACAGCGCCGTGCTGGTCATCCTATACGACCATCACCGTGCGCGCGAGCCGCATTTGCGGCGCGGCAGCACTCGCGCGCTTCAACCAAAGAGAATGGCTCGGTTCGTAGGGGCGGGCCTTGTGCCCGCCCGCTTCTCCGCGTTCGCGGCCCAACGGGCGACCACAAAGGTCGCCCCTACGAAGACGCACACGACTAGCCGAAATCGGGATTGAGCGTGCGCAGCCGGGCCTCGATCTCGGCCAGCGAGCCGGCCTTGCGATCGCGTTCGCCGATGACCGGGTTGCGGGACGGCCAATCGATTCGCAGGCCCGGGTCCGACCATAGGCACGCCAATTCGTCGCTGACGTCGTAATAGGTGCTCACGCCGTTGATGTAGTGCGTGGTCTCATGAAAATAAAATCCGTGCAGGACGCCGGGCGGGATGCGTAGCGCCACGAGGCGCTCGCCCCCGATCTCGATCAGGGCCGACACGCCATAGCTTTGTGCCTTGCGCCGCGCGTCGTACAGGCCGACGCTGATGCGGCCGGACAGCGCCACCACATAGTCCCAGTGCCGGTAATGGCCGTGCACCCCGCGCAGCACGTTCGGATGCGACAGATTGGCGTTCCACTGGCACGGCGTTTCGCCGTCCGCCCATTCGTCGCGGAAAATCTCCGTGAGCGACCCGCGCTCGTCCTGGTTCATCGCGAGCGGAGACAGGGTCACCCCGTGCGGCAATTGCATCGCTGTTCCTCCGCTTGGGTCGGCGGGCAA
This sequence comes from Xanthobacteraceae bacterium, assembly GCA_036498625.1. Taxonomy (GTDB): domain Bacteria; phylum Pseudomonadota; class Alphaproteobacteria; order Rhizobiales; family Xanthobacteraceae; genus VAZQ01. The sequence goes on from DASYFD010000169.1 coordinate 18,836, forward strand.
CACGACGCCGGCCGCTGAGCTCAATCGCAGCCGGCATCGAGGCGCATTGTGCCGCAGGGCCGGCCGCGACGCCACCGGGGGGCGGCCATCTCGAACCGGATCGTTGCGTGCGGCGGGGGCCGTCGCGAACAGATCGTTGCGTCCCGCAATCACGCCTCCCGACCTGGGCAGGCCTTCCAACAACAACACAAAAGTAAAATGAGTCGGGAATTAACCCCCGCGTGCAGTCCAACAACATTCCTTAAAGAATGATTCGGCAAACAAGCGGGTCGATTCGTCGCACCAGCATCGCGCGCGCCGGCTGCGACATAAATTCGGAGTAAACTTTTACTATTAAGACGGAAAATAGCGGTATTTTTGCTTGCTGGCGCAGAAAGAACGCCGCACGCAGCTTGACGCCGAAGCTCGTTTATTCGATCACTTGCCCGTGAGCAGCCGGGCAAATCGTCTCAACAAACGTTCAAGCACGTGTAATTGCACCTTTGATAACCCGGGCTTCACTACCACATGATCTCTTACACGCCGGCACTCCAGCCCAACAGGATGGCAACGATGCGCTTTTCCGCGACAGTGATCGCAACCGCTCTGGTCGCGGTCGCCAGCCCGACATTCGCTGCCGATCAGAGGACCGGCATCGCGGTCTACGCCGACGGCGATCGGGCATTCTCCGACACCATCCAGATGGCCAGGCTCGATACCAAAGCCCCCGATACCGGCAGCAACCGCGGCTCCAACAAGGAGCTGTCCAAGAGCGACCTGCTCCAAGTCATCGGCTACTACAATGCCGCCATCAAGCACGATCCCAGGGACGACGATGCTTATTTCCACCGCGGCGTGGCCAAGTATTTTTCCGGCGCGCTGCCGCAGGCTCTGGCCGATCTGACCCAGGCCAGCAAGATCGACCCCACCTACGCCTATTACGCGCTGTGGATCGACATCGTCGACAAGCGCAGCAACGGGACGAGCCGCCTGCCGCAAGCGATTGCCCACGTCGACATGAAAAAATGGCCCGCGCCGGTAATCCACATGTTCCTCGGCGAAGCGACTCCGCAGGCTGTGCTCGCCGCCGCCGATGATCCGGACGCCACCACCAAGCGGGGCCAGGTTTGCGAAGCCAATTTCTACATCGGGGAATTGGCGCTGCGGCAGGGCGACAAGGCGGAGGCAACCCGCCTGTTTCACTTGGCGGCCGCCGCCTGCCCGCCCGAATTCGTCGAAGGGCCGTCGGCCAATGCCGAACTCGAGGCACTCGGCGGGACGCCCTCTCGCTAGTGGCTCACCTGACCTTCAGGTATTTGCGCAACCCGTGGGTACCGACGTCGGCCGCGTAGATGGTGCCGGCGTCGTCGGCCGCGATGCCTGAGGCCGACGTTCCGACATCGACCTTGTCGAGATCGCCCGGGTCCGGAATGTAGGCCTTGAGCGAGCCGTCCTTGACGCTGCCTATCATGATGCCGCGCAGCTCGCCCTTCTTGGCGGCCGGATCCGGGAACGAGCTGCCCACATAGATCGTGTCGTCCTTGCCCACGAACACCGAGCTCGGCGTGCCGAATTGCGGCCAGGCGGCGAGAAAGTTGCCGTCCTGGTCGAAGACCTGGATGCGCCGGTTCTTGCGGTCGGCGACATACACGCGCTCCTGCGAACCGCCGATGAAGATGTCGTGGGGCTCGTTGAAGTCGCCCGGCCCGGCGCCCTTCTTTCCCCAGGCCTTGATGAAGGTGCCGTCCTTGGCGAACTTCACCACGCGCGCACTGTCGTGCTTGTTGGGATAGTGGCCATCGGACACGAACACATCGCCGTTGGAAGCAACCGCGATACCGGTCGGCCGATCGAAGGTGTCCGGACCGGTTCCGGCCACTCCCATCTTGCCGAGCATCATCAGCACCTTGCCGGACGGACTGAGCTTGAGCACCTCCTGGCCCTTGATGGCGCCGTCGGCGGTCTTGGCGGACAGACCCAGGATCACCGCTTCGTCATTGACGTCGCTGGTCCACAGATTGCCGTCCTGGTCCACCGTGAAACCGTGCGGATAGGCGAACAGCCCCACCCCGAAGCCCTGCAGCAATCGGCCAGCCGGATCGAACTCCAGGATGGGCGGATTGGAATCGCCGCGGCCGACGCACGTGGCATGGCCCGGCGGCACGGTGTTGAAACATCGATGAAAGACCCAGATGTGGCCGTCACGATGCACGTGCACCCTGATGACCTCGCCCCACTGACCGCCATTCATGCTCGAGGGAAGCGTCGGCCAGCCCTCGGCGAGGCGATACGGATTGGGCAGCCCGGTCGGCTTGAGAGACGGCGGCTGCTGGCTGTGCGCCACCACCGCAAACGCAGCCACGACCGCACTGGCAATGAGCAAAAATCCCGCTCGACCTGTTCGCGACATCCTGGTTCCCCCGGCAGAAAACGATGATCGGAACTGCGGATAGCAAGGCTTGAGCTTCGCCCCGAAGGGTAAGCCCAAAAGCCCGCGCGCGGCAAGCGCGCAAAAGGTCTGTGATCGCCGTCACGGAAAGCGCGAATGATCGGCCGCGGCCGCCATTTGCTCGAACGGCCGGCGCCGTTTCTCAGACCAACAACCATCTGAACAACCAAACGCAGGAGCTGACCATGTCGACCCGTGCATCACTGTTGGCCGTTGCGGCGATCGCGACCCTCGCCGCGGCACTGTCCGCTACCGCCGCCTCGGCGGCTCAGTTCACCGTCAATCACCCCGGCAGCCATCTCGGCACGCACTTCCATCCCTATCCGATCTGCGTCACGGGCTGCTTCCATGACCATGACCATGAC
>DASYFD010000170.1:0-39852 GCA_036498625.1 Xanthobacteraceae bacterium
CGACCCGAGCGCCCGCTGGGCGCATCAGCCAGCAAGGTTACTGTGAGGAGTCCCGCATCGCAAAACCTTGCATACCTGCGTTGGTCGCATTTGAAAAATCGACTGTTCGCTTTCGACCTTCGCCGACTCCGCTGACAGTTATGCTGCCGTTAAACTCGCGGACATTAGTTATGTTTATAAATTCAAGTACGAACAAGCGCTCCCACCCTGGAAATGTCGTACCGAGGTGCGCCTTAACCCCAGTTAGATTTGTTGCCGCCCCTGAAACAATCAAACCTTGAATCTCGTGGATATACCGACTCAGGTACTGTCTCAGGGTGTCGTCCAGATTCACCTTGGCCTTGGAGGGCAGTGACTGGACTACATCATAAAGGTCCCCATACCTCGCACCTAGATCGACTTGTCCATCCTGGGCAAGCCATGTGAGTTCCTTCTCCACCGCCGCACGTTTGACGCCGTCGTCTAGAACGTATTCGTTCCCTGCGTAGGACGGCAGATAGTGTTCCAGCGCACCGGATGACAGAAGCGCAATATTCTTTTCTTTAAGGGCATTTACGATCTGGGCGAGCATCCCTTCAATTTCGGTTACGTTGGCATCGTCAATGCATTTGATAAGATCCGCCCGGTGTCGAGCAACTGCAATGAGTACGGCAAGGCGCGCTTTGTCGAGCTTTTCGTTTGAGATTTTTCCAGTCGCATCAGCCAATTCTACCAATCGCGCTTTCAATCTTTCAATAGAGGGCAACCCTGCCGGTGTGGCGCCCATGATCAATTTGGCAGCGTCGTACAACTTTGTATCCAATTGCCCACAATACGCCTTGAAACTCTTCCCGAGCCCCGCAGCCAATAAGAAACCCGTCACGTCGTCGTCATGTTGAACGCTGCTCCGCAGTGTCCCTGTGAACAAGCTATCCAAATCATAAATGTAGTGGGCCTTTTTTGATAATGCGGAGCACAATTCAAGGTACCAGTTAACTTCTTCGTTTCCCCCGGCATCGATGATGCACGAACCGGCCGCCGCCAAGGATTCGTGTTCCTTTTCCTTGATCGCCCGGATGATTTGGGCGTCTAGAATTCCTTCGACAAAGATTGGATTGTCGGAGAAAAATAGCTGCTTGTTGTTGGCATTAAGCCTAGGGATGAGGGTACTCAGCCGGGCCGCCCGTTTATCCTCGAGCTCGAACAAGTGTATTGGAGCGGAGTGATTTATGTCGAATGAAATCACCGATTGAACCGTGCCGGAAACATTGAAGTCGAGAATGAACGGAGAATGTGTGATCAAAAAAATACATTTCTTCCCAACATCAGGGTCTCCCGCGATGTTTCGAACCTCTTGCATGAAGAATGCTTGGAACTGGGGATGCAAGTGGAGTTCTGGTTCGTCGATGATTAAAAATTGCGAAGCGTCGTCGTATAGCTGAGTCAACAGCACTGTCAGTTCTTTTATGCCGTGACATTCATCGGAATCTAGCCTGTAGGCCTCCCCAGAGCCGAGAACCGCCTTCGGGATTAGGTTGCCGGCGTCCCAGTCCAATATGATTCTCCTATTGAAGAGGCTACTCAGCGTCGCTTCAATCCGTACTCGGAGGTCCAGCTTCTCACAGAGCAGAATAATAGAATCTATCCCGAATCCGAGCCTGGCGCTCCGCTTAAGCACCTCAAACTGGCTTCTTGGAAATCCTTGGTCAAAGAAGCCTCCGTAAATGCCCATGCCTTGGTTTTTTTCCAGCCCGCGAAGCCGATCAGTGCCCAACAAACGCGCGCGCGGTAAGCCCAAGGCGCCGACTAGCGTCTCCCCAAAGCGCGACTTCCCGCTGCCATTTGGCCCCACCACATAATTGACAAATGCGACACGCGAAGTTGTAAAGCGCTTCCCCGTCCAAGGCTTTGGCAATGGAAAGTCGAGATTCAATTGCTTCATGATCCCCCCAAGTGCGACGTCCTGTGTCGCCCTAGAATGGCGATTCGGTCCACCCCTCCGGCGCACCGCGGAGCACTATCGACTCGCGCGGGCCACGACAACACAGCTTATCGTAACGCATCGACTGGCAATCGGGAGCCCGGAATGAGCTCCCTGCCCCCTAAGGCGGTCGGTCCGTTTGCGATCTGTTTGCCTTCCGATCGCATATGACGGCCGCCGCTCCGTGTCGCCGAATTGAAGTGGCCAAAATGACACAAAGTTTTCGGGCAAGGCCGCGAAATTTGATAGCTAGATGAAGAAGCGTTGGGATGTTGACGTTTTCCCCCGCCCCGGCATCCCGCCCGGTAGGGGGCCCGGTCTGGTTTGGGGATGGGCGCTATCTCATCTGGAGCGACATCCCCAACAATCGCCTGATGCGCTGGGACGAGGCCACCGGCACGGTCGGGGTGTTCCGCGATCCATCAAACCAAGCCAACGGCAACACGCGCGACCGCCAGGGTCGCCTGATTTCCTGCGAGCACCGCACGCGGCGCGTCGCTCGCACCGAATACAACGGCGAGATCACGGTCCTGGCCGACCGGTTCGAGGGCAAGCGGCTCAATTCACCGAACGACGTCGTCGTGAAATCAGACGATTCGATCTGGTTCACCGATCCGCCTTACGGCATTCTCAACAACTACAATGGCAGTGTCGGAGATCGAGAGCTGCCCATGAACGTCTATCGCCTCGACAAGACCGGCCAATTGGCCGTTGTCGCCGACGGCATCAATTTGCCCGACGGGCTTGCCTTCTCACCCGATGAAAAGACACTCTACATCATCGAGGATGGCTCGAGGCCGCCGGCCATCCGCGCCTATGACGTGGTGGGGGACGGCACGCGGCTCGCCAACGGCCGCGTGTTCATCAGCATCGAAAAGGGTCGTGGAGACGGCTTGCGCGTCGACGTGGACGGCAATCTTTGGTGCGGGTGGGCTGGCCGCTTCTCCGCCGGAGTACCAACGGACTCGGATAACGATGGCTTCGATGGGGTCATGATCTTCAATAAGGTCGGGGCGCCTATCGGACGCATCGAGCTGCCGGAGCGTTGTGCCAATGTTTGCTTCGGCGGTTATCGCCAGAGCCGCTTGTTCATGGCGGCGAGCCGATCGCTCTATGCGGTGTGGGTCGGAACATCCGGAGCGCCCGGAGGGTGAGTGGCCGGCGCCTTGGTACCAAGTGGCACCCCTTGATGGAATCGAACCACCGTATCTGCGTTCAGAGCGCAGCGCTTGAGCGAAAGGGTTGGTCAGGGTGGCAGGTCACGATCCTGCGGCCTCCGCGTCCCAGGCGCGGCGCTCTGCCTGCTGAGCTACACCCTGTATTGGCCTTCCCGACAGGAGTCGAACCTGCATGCCTCCCGGTCCGTAGCCGGGCGCTCCTCCGTTTGAGCTACGGGAAGATTGGAGCCTCCGACGGGATTTGAACCCGTGCTGCCGCCGTGAGAGGGCGGATTCCTGGCCAGCGGAGCATTTTCAGGAAAAGTGGTGCCCGGTTTTCCGTCCGAAAATGCGACCTCGCAAAAATGCCGGAGCGGTTTCAACCGCTCCGGAAGACAGAGGCGCGATTGGCTCCCGCCGCAGGATTCGAACCTGCCTTCGCCGGTTAACAGCCGGCAGCCCTCACCGAGATGGCTCGACGGGAATATTGTTGAGGACGAGAGCCGTTCAATTGGTGGAGCCAGACGGAATCGAACCGGCGACATCCTGCTTGCAAGGCAGGCGCTCTCCCTTCTGAGCTATGGCCCCGAAATGGTGCACAAGGATGGAATCGAACCACCGACGCGCGCGCCTTCAACGCGCCGCTCTACCTCTGAGCTACTTGTGCGAATGTGGTGGGCAGGGATGGATTCGAACCACCTCAGAATGAACGGCGCTTTTACAGAGCGTTGGGCTCACCAGTGCCCAGCCTGCCCGAATTGGCGGAGAAGTGAGGTCCTGATCCCCAGTGGCTCGAGGCCACCCATCTCGCTTCGAACGAGCGCCGGACTCCCGTCCGGTTACTTCTCCATGGCGGAAGGCCGCGGTCTTGATCCGCAATGCTAAGGCGCATCCAATCCGCTTCCAACGGATGCCGGCGTCCCGGCCGGTTGGCCTTCCGTTTGGCGGATGGCGGGCGCACTCGAAGCCCAAATCTTCGAAGCCCAAATCTACGAAGCCCATGCCTTGCGGCACTGACAATTTTCAAAACCGCGCCGGCCACCCGGCCGGTTCGCCATCCGTCTCGCAATTGGCCATCACGGCGGGACTCGAACCCACAGCCTTCGCCTTCGGACGGCGACGCTCTGTCCGGTTGAGCTACGCGATGGTCGCCCCGTGGGGCATGTTGCTCCACGGGGCCGTCATGGCTCGAGCGCGGCGTCCCAATAGAGGTAGTCGCGCCAGGTCTCGTGCAGGTAGTTCGGCGGGAACGCGCGCTTCGCCGCCATAAGCTCATGCGGCGTCGGCGCCCGCGGCATGCGCAGCGGCTTCATCGCGGTCGCGCTGTCCTTGCGCTCGTTGCACGGCGAGCAGGCCGCGACCACGTTGTCCCAGGAGGTCGGGCCGCCGCGGCACTTCGGGACCACGTGATCGAAGGTGAGATCGGCGCTCGCATGCCGCTTCCCGCAATACTGGCAGCGGAAGCGGTCGCGCAGGAACACGTTGAAGCGCGTGAACGCGACATGCCGGGGGACCGGATGATACTTGCGCAGCGCCAGCACCGACGGCAGCCGCATCGCGATCGACGGGCTGCGTACGACCGTGTCGTATTCCTCGACCACACTGTGCGTGGCCTCGACCACCGCCTTGATGGCGCGATCCCAGCGCAGCAGCGACAGCGGGAAGTAGCTCAGCGGCTGGAAGTCGGCGTTGAGCACCAACGCCGGATGCGTGCGCATGACACCGTCTCCTGGTTTGCGATGAGTTGCGCCCGGGCTCTCCGGCCGCGGGCACGTGATTGGTCAGGGTGGCAGGCTTCGATCCTGCGACCTCTCGGTTCCGGGCCGAGGGCTCTACCAGACTGAGCTACACCCTGTCGTTGGCGCCCTGTACGGGACTCGAACCCGTCTCGCTCGATAGACAGTCGAGCCGCTTCACCCGATGCGAAACAGGGCTGTTGGTGTCCGCGGCCGGATTCGAACCGGCACGCCGAGGCGTCACCCTCTCGAGATGATGCGTCTACCGACTTCGCCACGCGGACGTGAAAGTGGAGGGCACCCCCGGCCACGACCCGGGATCTCGCTGATTAAGAATCAACCGCTCTGCCAATTGAGCTAGGTGCCCGTGAACCCCGGAGGGCTCGAACCTCCTGCGCATAGCCCACGCGCCGGCCAAGGCGCCGGAAGACGGGCGTAAACGCCCTGATGTGTTAAAAGTCCCGTGCCCGGCCGATCCAGGCTATGTACGCTCGGGGTCCGTGCGACCCCGCGTTTGAGCGGGCTGTTCATGATGATCCTCGTTTGTCTGGTGGTAGAAGAAGGATTCGAACCTTCTGCCACTCGGTTATCGGCCGAGGCCCTCGCCATTCGGACTCTCTACCGTTGATGCTGCGTTCCGCCGAAAGCGAGCCGGCGACATGTTGGTACTCCCGCTCCGATTCGAACGGAGGAATGCCTGCGTGTAGGACAGGTGCCTTGGGCCGCTTGGCGACGGGAGCTTGAACTGGTGCCCTCTGATCGACTCGAACGGTCACGGCCGAAGGCGATGTATTGGTGCGCGCGGAGGGACTTGAACCCCCACGGTGTTACCCGTCGCATTCTGAGTGCGATGCGTCTTCCGCTTCCGCCACGCGCGCAATGAGAAATGGTGCCGGCAGGGTGAATCGAACACCCGGCATCCGTCTTACGAGGGCGGCGGTCTACCACTGGCCTATGCCGACATTGTCGAATCCTTCGCCGAAACCAGAGCGCTCGAGCCTGAGCGGCCTACGGGTCGAAGGGGCGCCTTATGCACAAGGGCGCCATCCTGGACGATCACAACCTCCGATCCGTGCGGATCGGCATTCATTTCCCGCCTCAAAGCGGACAGCCAACGCGTAGCGCGCGGCGCCTGCCGGAAGGCAGCGTCAAGCACAGCGACCTTGCGGTCACGCTTCGATCGGGTGGTTTGCTGGTAATCTTGCGGACCATCAGGTCCTCCGCTTGCTGCGGAGGCCAATGGTCTCCGCGGGTTATTCTGGTCTCGAGGCGAGCCCTGATTCGGGCTGTTGCATCCGTTGCGCGGAACCGAAGGCGCACGAATACAGCCAATCGCTCGGTCGATTGCTCGGCCGGGCGGCTGCGGTCAGTGCGATATGGGCGCGTAGCGAATGCATGGGTTCCTCGACGAATGAGGCGCGGTGTGTGGCACGGATTTTGGCCGAAATCAAGGCGAGGAACAACAAAATCCACCTCACCGCTGATAGTTGGTTGGATTTGGTTACCTAATCCGCCGCGGTCGTGACCCGCTCGCCGTTGCCGTCGAGCTCACCGGCGCGCGCCAGCAGCTCGGGATTGGGCATCGTGATGATGTTGTAGCCGGAATCCACGAAGTGGATGTCGCCGGTCACCCCGCTCGAGAGGTCGGACAGAAGATAAAGCGCAGCGCCGCCGATCTCGTCCAGAGTCACGCCGCGGCGCAGCGGCGAATGCCGCTGCTGGAAGCTGAACATGGCGCGCGCATCCGATATTCCGGCGCCCGCGAGCGTGCGGATGGGGCCGGCCGAGATGGCGTTGACCCGGATGGCGGAAGGACCGAAATCGACCGCGAGGTAGCGCACCGAAGCCTCCAGCGCCGCCTTCGCGACCCCCATCACGTTGTAGTTGGGCATGGCGCGCTGGCCGCCGTTGTAGGTCAGGGTCACCATGGCGCCGCCGGCTGGCATCAGGGCGGCCGCCCGCTTGGCCAATTCGGTGAACGAGAAGCAGGAGATCATCATGGTGCGCACGAAATTCTCGCGCGTGGTGTCGGCGTAGCGGCCCTTGAGCTCGTTCTTGTCGGAGAACGCGATGGCGTGGACGAGAAAATCGAGCGAGCCCCACCTCTGCACCAGCGTCGCAAAGACGGCGTCGACCGAGGCGATGTTGTCCACGTCGCACGGCAACACCAGCTCGGAGCCGAGCGACTCGGCGAGCGGCCGCACCCGCCGCCCCAACGCATCGCCCTGGTAGGTGAACGCCAGCGTGGCCCCATGGGCCGCCAGCGTGCGGGCAATGCCCCAGGCGATCGAATGATCGTTGGCGACCCCCATGATCAGCCCGCGTTTTCCCTGCATCAGCGCCGGCATGCCAGAACTCCACTCGTTGCTTGTTGCGCCCGTCGCGTGCTGCCCGCACGATCGGCGCCGGAGACTATTTCGGCTCACGCGTCCAGGCGTTTGAACACGACCGACGCATTGGTGCCGCCGAACCCGAACGAGTTCGACAGCACGCAGCCCAAGGTCACGCCGTCGCGGCGCTCGCGCACGATCGGCATGTCGGCGAAGGCAGGATCGAGGTTGATGATATTGGCGCTCTCGCAGATGAAGCCGTTGCTCATCATCAACAGCGAATAGATGGCCTCCTGGGCACCGGCGGCGCCGAGTGAGTGCCCGGTCATCGATTTGGTGGCGGCGATCGGTGGCGTGTCCTTGCCGAAGACCTCCCGGATCGCCTCCATCTCGCGCAGATCGCCGACCGGCGTCGAGGTTGCGTGCGGATTGATGTAGTCGACGCGCGCCTTGACGTTCTTGAGCGCCATCCGCATGCAGCGCACCGCCCCCTCGCCCGAGGGCGCCACCATGTCGTAGCCGTCGGAGGTGGCGCCGTAGCCGGCCAGCTCGGCATAGATTTTGGCGCCGCGCGCCTTGGCGTGCGCGAGCTCCTCCAGCACCAGGACGCCGGCGCCGCCCGCGATGACGAAGCCGTCGCGATCGACGTCGTAGGGGCGCGAGGCCTTGTCCGGGGTGGCGTTGTACTTGGACGACATCGCCCCCATGGCGTCGAACAGGACCGAGAGCGTCCAATCGAGCTCCTCGGAGCCGCCCGCGAAGATCATGTCCTGCTTGCCCATCTGGATCACCTCCATCGCATTGCCGATGCAATGGTTGGAGGTCGCGCAGGCCGACGAGATCGAATAGTTGACGCCCTTGATCTTGAACCAGGTGCCGAGCGTCGCCGAGGTGGTCGAGCTCATTGCTTTCGGCACCGCGAACGGGCCGACCCGCTTGGGACCCTTGCTGCGGGTGATGTCGGCCGCCTCCACGATGGTGCGGGTCGAAGGCCCGCCCGACCCCATGATGATGCCGGTCATCTCGTGCGAGACTTCATCCGGCTCGAGACCGGCGTCGCGGATCGCCTGCTCCATGGCGACGTGGTTCCAGGCCGCACCCCCGCCGAGGAACCGCATGGCGCGGCGATCGACCACGCCTTCCGGATCGAGGCTGGGGGCGCCGTGCACCTGGCAGCGGAACCCGAGCTCCACGTATTTGTCGGCGCGCACGATGCCGGACTTGGCCTCGCGCAGGCTCGCCACCACCTCCTGGGTGTTGTTTCCGATCGATGAGACGATGCCCATGCCGGTGACGACGACCCGCCTCATGGAAGCCTCTCGCGCATCTTGAAGTTAAGGTTTCGCCAGAATTCCTGCACCGGTCGCGCCGTCACGCACCGCTCGGCTGCATCTCTTCCTGACGGAACAGGCCGACCTTGAGATCCATGGCCCGGTAGATGATGGCGCCGTCGGCCTTGAGCCAGCCGTCCGCCACGCCGAGCACCAGTTTCGAGCGCATGACCCGCTTGATGTCGATGCCGTAGATCACCTGCTTCATGGTGGGCAGAACCTGGCCGGAAAACTTGACCTCGCCGAGCCCGAGCGCGCGGCCTTTCCCGGAGGAGCCGAGCCAGCCCAGGAAGAAGCCCACGAGCTGCCACAAGGCGTCGAGGCCCAGGCACCCCGGCATCACCGGATCGCCCTTGAAATGGCAGGGGAAATACCAAAGGTCGGGCTTGAGATCGAGCTCGGCCCGCACCAGGCCCTTGCCGTACTCGCCACCGGTTTCGGCGATCTCGCAGATGCGGTCGAACATCAGCATGGGAGGCAGCGGCAGCTGGGCATTGCCGGACCCGAACAATTCGCCACGGCCGCAGGCCAGGAGTTCGTCATAGTGGTAGCTCGAGCGCCGGTTCATCAGCATCCTGTCTCGCCTGTGTGGTCTTGTGTCGCGTGTCTGCGCCGACCGCATTTCGGAACCCCAATATAGGGGGTAGCGGGGGGGCAAAGCCAGACATCCGCTCCGATTGTGCCCAGCCCCCGGGGTCGCGTCGTGCAGCGTGGCGGCGGCGAGCGGCCGGTCCGCGGCCAGAGGCACGGTTTGCATTCCCGGGGCAATATGTTACAAACGCAACGATCTCCGGAAGCGCGTGCCCCAGTGGAGTTTTGACCGCCCATGTCCCCGCCACCGACACCGTCGCGAACCATGGTTTTCGCCGCTGCGGCGCCGTCCCAAGGCCAGCCGTCGCCGGCGCGTGCCGCTCTCACGGGCTGTCCCTGGCACGACGTCAAAGCGATGCTGCGCGACGTCGGGCTGCGGCCCACCCGCCAGCGCATGGAGCTGGGCTGGCTCCTGTTCGGCAAAGGCGGCCGCCACATCACCGCCGAGCTCCTGTACGAAGAGGCCAACAGCGCCAAGGTGCCGGTGTCGTTGGCCACCGTCTACAACACGCTGCATCAATTCACCGATGTCGGGCTGCTGCGGCAGGTCGCGGTCGACGGCTCGAAGACTTATTTCGACACCAACGCGACCCAGCATCACCACTTCTTCGTCGAGGGTGAGAATGTGCTGTTCGACATCCCGGATGCCGACATGCTGGTCGGCAAGCCGCCGATTCCGCCCGAAGGCTACGAGATCGCGCGAATCGACGTGGTGGTCCGGCTGCGCCGCAAGGCCCGTTGAGCTGATCTGAAGGCTCGACGCCGCAAGAAGACTGCGCGCCGCCTTACCGGACGTAATCGGTTCGCCGCTTGCCGCTCACTCGATCTTCTCGTTGGCGTAGACGCCCCACAGGCGCTCCTGCGCAATCCAGCCGTCGAAGCCCGGCCCGAATACGCGGCACCAGGCGCCGCTGCAGTGCTTCACCGAGGCGAGCACGCCCGGCTGCAGGCGCGCCACCAGACTGCTTTGTCCATCGGGCTTGTCATAGAGCGGCACCAGCTCGTCGGGCTGCTTCGCCGCCACCAGGGCGGTGCGCCGGCCGGACAAGAGCGAGTGGTAGACCCAGCCCTCGGCCCCCTCCCAATCGCGGATGCGGCGCCAATTGTCCGATTCGGCGGTGATCTCCACCGGCAGGCCGGAGCGGGTGAACACGAAGGCGATCTCGTGGTCCCGGTTGGGGCCACCCCGCACTGTGACGCGATCGGGCTTGAGGCTGACGAAGCGCGGAACCGGCAAGCCGCTGGCGGCACCGACCGCCAGGTCTCCCGCCGCCGCCGGCATCGAACCGACGGTGGCAACGAGCGTGACCACGAGCGCCAGAATGCCGGCCGCGGCGCCGCGGCGCGCGTTCGCGCGGCGTGATGCGGCGGAGGCATTTCGGCGAGCGGCCAAGGCAGGAATCATGAATTGAGCAAACACACTGGGCGCGGATGCGGCACGATGCTTTGTCCTGACCGGGCCTTCTGGTAGAAAGGAGCAACCACCACCCCGCCGAGACGAGCCGAGTGTCGGCCCGCACGGTTAAAGAGGCCTGAACGCCTGACAGAAAATCGGCAAGTGATGCCGTTTTGCCACGCCCGGGCATTTCCGGAGTAGGCGCCGTCGGGAGATGCGGCAAATCAAAGTGCCAGGTAGCAGAATGCCGAAATCCAAAAAGCCCCTGGTGGTCATCACCCGCAAGCTGCCAGACATCGTCGAGACCCGCATGCGCGAGCTGTTCGACGCGCGCCTCAATCTCGACGACAGGCCCATGAGCCAAGCCGATCTCGCCGAGACGGTGAAGACGGCCGATGTGCTGGTGCCGACCGTAACGGACCGCATCGATGCCGCGGTGCTCAGCAAGGCCGGGGAACGGCTCAAGCTGATCGCCAATTTCGGCAACGGCTTCGACCATATCGACGTCGCCACGGCGCTCAGCCGCGGCATCACGGTGACCAACACGCCGGGCGTGCTCACCGAGGACACCGCCGACATGGCGATGGCGCTGATCCTGGCGGTGCCGCGCCGGCTGACAGAAGGCGCCGCCGTGCTGTGCGCCGACCAGCCGTGGGGCGGCTGGTCGCCGACCTGGATGCTCGGTCACCGCATCTGGGGCAAGCGGCTCGGCATCATCGGGATGGGGCGGATCGGACAGGCGGTGGCGCGACGCGCCCGCGCCTTCGGGCTGCAGATCCATTACCACAACCGGCGCCGCGTGGCGCCGCACATCGAGGACGAGCTCGGCGCCACCTACTGGGAAAGCCTCGACCAGATGCTGGTGCGCATGGACATCGTCTCGATCAATTGTCCGCACACGCCGGCGACCTATCACCTCTTGTCGGCGCGCCGGCTCAAGCTCGTGCGGCCCGAGGCCTATATCGTCAATACCGCCCGCGGCGAGGTGATCGACGAGAACGCGCTCGCCCGGCTGATCGGCACCGGCGAGATCGCGGGCGCCGGCCTCGATGTGTTCGAGCGCGCGCCCGCGGTCAATCCGAAGCTGGTCAAGCTCGCGCACAACGGCAAGGTGGTGCTGCTGCCCCACATGGGCTCGGCCACGATCGAAGGCCGCATCGACATGGGCGAGAAGGTCATCGTCAACATCCGGACCTTTCTGGACGGCCACAAGCCGCCCGATCGCGTGCTCCCCTCCATGCTGTGAGGTCCCCGGTCTCGCGCCCACGTGCCAAGTCGTGTATGATCGGCTTCAAAATGAAACTGCGGAGGAACCCGATGCGTCTACGATTAGCGGTCGCCACGTTCGCCTTGTTGGCCGGTGTCGGCATGGCGGTCGCCGCGCCGCTCGCACCCGCCGAGATCCAGGCGACCTTCTTCAACGGCATGCCGTTCACCTCCTCGACGCCCCAGAACATCAAATACACGATGGTGTTCACCCCGGAAGGCAAGATGACGCGCGAGCCGCTTGGCAAGGCCGGCGTCAAGGGCGAGGGCACCTGGAAGCTCAGTAAGGACGGCTTCTGCACGACCTGGAAGAACTCCGCGGCCAATTGCTTCAACCTGGTCGCCGCCGGGGACAAGAAGTGGTCGGTCATGAAGGGCACGGCCGCGATCGGCACCTGGTCGAAGTAACGCGCAGCTTTCTTGCGGGGTCGCGGTCCGACGCGTCACTGGTGCGCGGACAGGTCGCGGATGGTGGGATGCTCGCCGGACAGCGGGTTGGCGGGATCCCATGAATAGGCGAGCGTCTCGAACCGCATGGAGCGGGCATCGACCATCAAGAGGCGCCCGACCAGGCCTTCGCCGAAGCCGACGATCTCGCGGATCGTCTCGAGCGCCATCATGGAGCCGAGCACGCCGGTGAGCGCCCCGAGGATCCCCGCCTCGGCGCAGGCCGGGACGCTGCCGGGTGGCGGCGGCTCGGGAAACAGGCACCGATAGGTCGGATTGGGCCCGCCGCCAGGCGCCTGCTCATGCGCCCGGATGGTGGTGAGGGTGCCATCGAAGGTGCCGACCGCGGCAGTCACCAATGGCCGCCGGCCGAAGTAGCACGCATCCGACACCAGATAGCGGGTGGCGAAATTGTCGGAGCCGTCGGTGACCAGATCGTACTGCCCGATCAGCTCCGCCGCATTGTCGGCCGCCAGCCGCACGTCATGCAGTGCCACCGCCACATGGGGATTGAGGCGCGCGATCGCGGCCGCGGCACTGGCGACCTTGCGGTCGCCGATCTCGGGCGTGCCGTGAATGACCTGCCGCTGCAGGTTCGACAGCGCGACCGTGTCGTCGTCCACGATGCCGAGCGTGCCGACGCCGGCGGCCGCGAGATAGAGCAGGACCGGCGCCCCGAGCCCGCCCGCCCCGATTACCAGCACGCGCGCACGCTTGAGCGCGGCCTGGCCGGGCCCGCCTACCTCGCGCAGCACGATGTGGCGGGCGTAACGCTCGAGCTCGTCGGAGTTCAACATGGGGGCTATATAACATCTCCACGGCGCAATGCCTGCAGTTGGCGACACGACTTGCGGCGGGGTGGCGATCGGATAGGGTTGGCTGCGATCGCATGCCTTGCGATCATCCTTTGCGATCACAGGCCCAATCTGTCGCGAGCTGACATGCGTATCGCCGGGGCGGCTCTGATCTTTGCGATGACCCTGGGGCCCGGGTTCGGGCAGACCCAGAACGCTCCGCCGGCCCACCGCGTCATTCATCCGGCTGCGGCCGCCAAGAATCCTCCGGCCGCCGCCGAAACCAAGCCGGCCACCGGCGATGCCAAGGTCGACCCCAAGAAGAAGGCCGCGCCGGCGGGCCGCGATGCCACCTCCGGCCTCTCGCCCGCGGAGCGCGCCTTGATCCAATTCGATCTGGCCTGGGCCGGCGCCTACAACGGCCTGATCACCGGCGAAGCCAACGACAAGACCGTCGCCGCGATCAAGGCCTTCCAGAAGGACCGCGGGCTCAAGGAAACCGGCACGCTCGCCCCGCCCGAACGCGCACAGCTTGGCGCGCTGTCGAAGGAGAAGCAGGATCAGGTCGGCTGGCGCATGGTGGACGACAAGGTCACCGGCGTGCAAATCGGCCTGCCCACCAAGCAGGTGCCCAACACCGGGGCGGGCAAGTCCGGCACCCGCTGGTTCTCCGCGCAAGGACAGATCCAGGTCGAGACCTTTCGCATCCGGGGTCCGGGCACGACCCTCGCCGACGTCTACGATCAGCAGAAGAAGGAGCCACAGGGCCGCCACCTCGAGGTCAATCTGCTGCGCCCCGATTTCTTCATCCTGTCCGGCATACAGGGTTTGAAGAAATTCTACGTACGGGCGGAGATCAGGGACGCCGAGGTACGCGGCATGACGCTGCTCTATGACCAAGCCACCGAGGGCACCATGGATCCGGTCGCGGTGGTGATGTCGAGCGCGTTTGCTCCGTTCTCGGGCAGCGGCATCCCGGCGCTCGCCGGGCTGCCGGGCAAACGCAAGGTCGAGTACGGCTCCGGCATCATCGTGACCGCGGCCGGCGACATTCTCACCGACCGCCGCTTGACTGACGGCTGCAATGTCATCGGGGTTGCGGGCTACGGCAATGCCGAAGAGGTGGCGCAGGATGCGGCGGCCAATCTGGCCCTGCTGCGCATCTATGGCGCATCCGACCTGACGCCGGCCGCGCTCGTGCAAAACGGCGGCAAGGGCCCCGACCTGACTCTGGTGGGCATCTCCGATCCGCAGGCGCAAGGCGGCGGCAACGCGGTCTCGACCGTGGCGGCACGCCTCAACGGCGACACCATCCTGCCGGCCCCGCCGCCCGGCTTCGATGGCGCCGCCGCCCTCGATGCTCAGGGCCGTCTGCTCGGCATGGTGCAGCTCAAGGACGCCGTGGTGGCCAATGCGGGAGCCGCGGCTGCTGCAGCATCCGCGACCCTCGCCTCGGCCGACACGTTACGTAAATTCCTTGCGGCCCAATCCGTCGCGCCTGCAAGCGGCGGCACCAGAACCGGCACCGCCAAGGCGGCGGTGGTGCGGGTGATCTGCGTGCGGAAGTGATCGGCCTCGTTACCGCGGCGTTGACCCGCCCTCTTGTCATGGCCGGGCTTGTCCCGGTCATCTCGATAAGGAAGGCACTGCCGACTTAAGCGAGATGCGCGGGACTAAAGGGCGTTCACGCCCGTCTTCGCGGGCTATGTCCGCGCATGACAAGTTGATAGCGACGCGCCCCACTCAAGCAAAATATCGATTGCCGTCCGGCCGGCACTATTCGTTCTTGAATTTCGGCGGCCGCTTCCCCACGAAGGCCGCCATGCCTTCCTTCTGGTCGGCGGTCGCGAACAGGGCCGCAAAGACGCGGCGCTCGAAGCGAAAGCCCTCGGCGAGCGGCGTCTCGTAGGCGCGGTTGACGGCCTCCTTGGCGGCAATGAGCGCCGGCAGCGACATGGCGGCGATTGTCTCGGCGACCTTCAAGGCCTCCTCCATCAGGCTTGCGGCCGGCACCACCCGGGCGACCAGGCCGGCGCGTTCGGCCTCGGCGGCGTCCATCATGCGGCCGGTCAGGATGAGGTCCATGGCCTTGGCCTTGCCGATGGCGCGCGGCAGCCGCTGCGTGCCGCCGATCCCGGGCAGGATGCCGAGCTTGATCTCGGGCTGGCCGAACCTGGCGGTGTCGGCCGCGATGATGAGATCGCACTGCATCGCAAGCTCGCAGCCGCCCCCCAGGGCAAAGCCCGCGACCGCGGCAATCACCGGCTTGCGGGCGCGCGCCACCGCGTCCCAGCCGCCGGTGAAATCGCCCATGAAGACCTCGACGGCGGATTTAGCTGCCATCTCCTTGATGTCGGCCCCGGCCGCGAACGCCTTGTCGGAGCCGGTGAGCAGCATGCAGCCGATACCGACGTCGGCATCGAAGGCCGCAACCGCTTGGCCCAATTCGTCATTGAGCCGCGCGTTGAGCGCATTGAGGGCCTGTGGGCGGTTGAGCCGGATGAGGCCGACACGGCCGCGCTGCTCGACGATGATGTCCTGATAGGTCATGAGGAGGTCTCGCGGTGAGCCCGAGCACTAGAGCATTTTCAGGAAAAGTGGAATCTGGTTTTCCGTCCGAAGATGCGACAATGCCGAAGAGCCGATATTTCCCAGGCCTGCCACTGTGCCCTACAATGCCCTGCAGGAGGAACCGAGCTCATGTCCCAGAAAACGATTTTGCGCGCAGCCTGCGCCACCGCATTGACGGCCGGCATCTTGCTTGGCGCGACCGCAACCCGCGCGGCCGAGGACGATCCGCCTTTGTCGCTCGCACGCGACGGCTTCTTCTATGTCGGCGGCCACAACACCACCGAGAACGGCCATACCTATGTGGTCGGGCAGATGTATGTGGAGATGCGCATCCCGGTGAAGCAGACGCATCCGTTCCCGATCGTCATGGTGCATGGCGGCACCCGCACCGGCACCACCTTCACCGGCACTCCGGACGGCCGCGAGAGCTGGGCGCAGTATTTCGCGCGCCGCGGCTATGCCGTCTATGTGGTGGACCAGCCCGGCCGCGGACGCTCCGGCTATCTGACGGAAGCCTATGGGCCGCAGAGCCTCGCCGACGGCGAAAGCGGCCAGCGCCGCTACCTGCAGCAGGAAAAATTCAAGCTCTGGCCGCAGGCCCATCTGCATACCCAATGGCCGGGCAGCGGCGCCCCGGATGACCCGGTCACGATCCAGATGACCGGCAGCTATGTGCCGGAGATGAAGGATTTCGCCAAATCGCAGCTGTTCAACCGTGACGCCCTGGTGGCGCTCCTCGACAAGATCGGCCCCGCGATCATCCTGGTGCATTCGCAAGCCGGAGCCTTTGCGTGGCCGGTGGCGGACGCGCGGCCGGAGCTGGTGAAGGCGATCGTTGGGGTCGAGCCGAACGGGCCGCCGGTCCACGGCGTCGAGCTGGTCGGGGCGCCGGACTGGTTCAAGGAGGGCCCGGTGGCGCTGCCCTACGGGGTGACGGCCGTTCCGCTCAGCTACGCGCCCGCCGTCAAGGACGCCTCTGAGCTGCGCTTCGTGAAGGAGGACAAGGCCGATGCGCCCGATCTGGTGACCTGCTGGAAGCAGGCCGAGCCGGCCCGGCAGTTGCCCAACCTGCAGAAGATGCCGGTCATGGTGCTGACCTCGGAGGCGTCCTATCATGCCCCCTATGACCACTGCACCGTGAAGTATCTGCGCCAGGCCGGCGTCGAGGCCGCCTGGATCAAGCTCGCCGACCTCGGCATCAAGGGCAACAGCCACGTCATGATGCAGGAGAAGAACAACAAGGAGATCGCCGCGGTGATCTACCAATGGCTCGACAAGGCGCTGCCGGCCCAGTGAGGTGAAATCGCCGGACTGTTCCCGGGCAAGGCGCTTGGACTTTTCCCGCACACGGTGCAGCGCGCAGCTCTTGCGGAGCGATGCACCGCGTCCGGGATCGTTCCAGACTCGGAGTTTGGAACGATCCCGGGTCAGCAGCGCAGCAACAAGGGTTGCTGCGTTGCGCCCGGGAAAAGTCCGAAGGCCCGGGCCCGAAGGCGCGCCGCTCACCGCTGGCACACCGGGCAGAAAAACGTCGAGCGGCCGGTCTGCACGATGCGCTTGATGGTGCCGCCGCAGCCGCGTCGCGGGCAGCGCTCGCCCTCGCGGTCGTAGACCGCGAACTGGTGCTGGAACAGGCCGAGCTCGCCGTCGGTGCGCCGGTGATCGCGCAGCGACGAGCCGCCGGCCCGGATCGCGTCATTGAGCACGTCGCGGATTCCGTCCACCAGCGCGCGCGCGCGCTCGTTCGGCTCTCCGGTGCGCGACGCGATCGTGGAGGCGCGGCGCTTGGGCGACAGG
This sequence comes from Xanthobacteraceae bacterium, assembly GCA_036498625.1. Lineage (GTDB taxonomy): Bacteria > Pseudomonadota > Alphaproteobacteria > Rhizobiales > Xanthobacteraceae > VAZQ01. The sequence continues at coordinate 17,377 of DASYFD010000170.1, forward strand.
CGGGCGCGCCAGAGCGCCTCGCAGACGTAGATGTTGCCTAAGCCCGCCACCACCCGCTGATCCGACAGCGCCGCCTTGAGGCTCGTTTTCTTGGCCCGGCAGGCGCGCGCCAGCATGGCGGCGTCGAAAGCGTTGCCGAGCGGCTCGGGCCCGAGCGCGCGCAACAGCGGCTCCTCGTCGAGCTTGCCGCGCGGCACCAGCTTCATCGAGCCGAAGCGGCGCGGATCGTTGAAGGCGATCGCGGCGCCGTTCGACATGTGAAACACCACGTGGTCGTGGGCGGCGTGTTGCGGCTTCGCGTGATGATATTTGCCGGGCTTGCGGCTGCCGCCGTCGTGCGACACGCGGAACGATCCCGACATGCCGAGATGCATCAACAGCACCTCGCCGGAGGAGAGATCGAGCAGAAGATATTTGGCGCGGCGGCCGAGGCCGGTGACGGTCTGGCCCTGCAGCCGCGCCACGAAGTCCGGCGGCAGCGGCCAGCGCAGATCGGGCCGGCGGGCCTCCACGGTCGTAAAGCGCGCGCCCTGCATGACGGGCTCGAGGCCGCGGCGGACCGTTTCGACTTCCGGAAGCTCAGGCATTGTGGTGCATATCCCGACGGCAGCGTGAGGATGGTCGCGGTTCGCTCAACCATAACGGCGAAACCTCGGGCCGACACATAGAACTCCCGGGCGGCGCGCGCTATGGTCTTGTCGCACAAGGACGATCGCCGATGAACGCGCCCCGGGCGGATTCCCCAGAGCAGACTACGACCACCCATTTCGGCTTCCAGGATGTGCCGCTTGCGGCCAAGCAGGAACTGGTCGACGACGTGTTCCACAGCGTGGCGAACCGCTACGACCTGATGAACGACCTGATGTCGGCCGGGCTGCATCGCGCCTGGAAGGGCGCGCTGGTGACCGCCGTCAATCCGCCCAGAGTGCGGGGATTCTCGCTGCTCGATCTCGCCGGCGGCACCGGCGACGTGGCGTTCCGGGTGCTGGCGGCCGGCGGCGCCGCCACCCGCGCGACAGTGGTCGACATCAATCCCGACATGCTCGCGGTCGGGCGCGCGCGCGCCGCCGCGCGCGGGCTCGCCCATGTCGGCTTTGTCGAAGGCAATGCCGAAGCGCTGCCGTTTCCGGATCGTTCCTTCGATGCGGTGACGATCGCTTTCGGCATCCGCAATGTGCCGCGCATCGAGGCGGCGCTTGCCGAAGCGCGCCGCGTGCTCGCCATTGGGGGCCGCTTCCTGTGCCTGGAATTCTCCTTGGTCGACGTGCCCGGCCTCGACGCCCTCTATGATTTCTATTCGTTCAACGTCATTCCGGCGCTCGGTCGCCTGGTCACCGGCGATGCCGAAGCCTACCGCTATCTGGTCGAATCGATCCGGCAATTTCCGCGGCCGGAAAGCTTTGCCGGCATGATGCAGGCGGCCGGATTCGCGCGCGTCTCCTTTCGCCCGCTCACCGGCGGCATCGTGGCGCTGCATTCGGGCTGGCGATTGTGATCACCGGGATTGCCCATCTGCTGCGGCTCGCACGCGCGGGCCTGGTGTTCGCCCGCGAGGGCGTGTTCGGCCTGATCGATCCGGCGCAGGTGCCGGTGCCGGCCCGCATTGCGCTGCGTGCCGCGCGCCTGATCGAGCGGCCCGCCAGCACGATTGCCGCCAATCGAGTGGCGGCGGCGCTCACACGGCTCGGCCCCACCTATGTGAAGCTCGGCCAGTTCCTGGCGACCCGGCCCGACGTGGTCGGAGTCGTGCTGGCGCGCGATCTCGAGGCCCTGCAGGACAAGATGGCGCCGTTCCCGCAACCGGAGGCCGTTCGCACCGTCGAGGCCGCCTTCGGGCGCCCGCTTGCGGATACTTTCGCGGCCTTCGGCCCGCCGGTTGCGGCCGCCTCCATCGCGCAAGTGCATCGGGCCGAAATCGCGATCGAGGGGGCGCGACAGGCGGTCGCCGTGAAAGTGTTGCGGCCCGGCATCGAGCATCGCTGCAAGGTCGATCTCCAGGCGTTCGCCTTCGTGGCCCGCCACGCCGAGAACCTGTCGGCCGAGGCACGACGGCTGCGCCTCGTCGAGGTGGTGGAGACCCTGCGGCGCTCGGTCACCATCGAGATGGACTTGCGGCTGGAGGCCTCGGCGCTGTCGGAGATGGCGGAGAACACCGAGGCGGATCCGGATTTCCGGGTGCCCACCGTCGATTGGAACCGCACCGCGCGCGACGTGCTCACGCTCGAATGGATCGACGCCACGCCGCTGTCGGACCGCGCGAGGCTGGAAGCCGAGGGTTTCGACCTGAAGGATCTGGGCCGCGCCGTGATCCAGACCTTCCTGCGTCACGCGCTCCGCGACGGCTTCTTCCATGCCGACATGCATCCCGGCAACCTGTTCGTGGACCACGACCGCAGGCTGGTCGCGGTCGACTTCGGCATCATGGGCCGGCTCGGGCGCAAAGAACGCCGCTTCCTCGCCGAAATTCTCTACGGCTTCATCACCCGCGACTATCAGCGCACCGCCGAGGTTCATTTCGAGGCCGGCTATGTTCCGCGCCACCACTCGGTCGAGAGCTTTGCGCAGGCGATCCGCGCCATCGGAGAGCCGATCCACAACCGCACCGCCGAAGACATCTCAATGGCGAAGCTGCTGATGCTTTTGTTCGAGGTCACCGGCCTGTTCGACATGCGCACGCGCCCGGAGCTGCTTCTGCTGCAGAAGACCATGGTGGTGGTCGAAGGGGTCGGGCGCGGGCTCGATCCCAGGCTCGACATGTGGACGGTGGCGGAGCCGGTGGTGCGCGAATGGATCGAGCGCCATCTCGGGCCCGCCGGCCAGCTCGAAAGCGCCGCCGACGGGGTGCGGGAGCTCGGACGCTTTCTGGGCGCGGTGCCGGCACTGCTGGCGCGCGGCGCCGTCCTGGCCGAGCAGCTCGATGGGATCACCCGCGACGGCCTGGTGCTGGCGCCCGAGACGGTGGCCGCCATCGGCCGCGCCGAAGCACGCCGCAACCGCTGGACCGCGGCCGCCCTGTGGACGATCGCGGCCCTGCTCGCCTGGCTGATCATCCGGGGGTGGTGACCCGGCGGGTGATTGCATTGATTGCAATGCAGTCATCCGCTAGGATGGCGCCATGGCCAGCATCACCATCCGCGGGCTCAATGACGACCTCAAGCAGCGCCTGCGGCTGCGGGCGGCCCGCCATGGCCGTTCCATGGAGGACGAGGCCCGCACCATCCTGCGCGGGGTCACGGTTCCGGGAGAGGCTGCGGTCGATCCGCCCCCGGCCGGACGCCGCACCACAGCCAAGCGCCCCACGCCACAACCCGAATCCGAGCCTGCCGCGCCGCGCGTTCTGCTGATCATCGGCGGCGGCATCGCGGCCTATAAATCCCTCGATCTCATTCGCCGCCTGCAGGACCGCGGCGCCACGGTGCGCTGCGTGCTCACGGCGGCGGCGCAGAAATTCATCGCACCGCTGGCGGCCGGCGCACTCAGCGGGGAGCGCGCCTACACCGATCTGTTCGATCCGGCGAGCGAGCACGATGTGGGCCACATCCGGCTGGCGCGCGCCGCCGATCTGGTGGTGGTGGCACCCGCGACTGCCGATCTGATGGCCAAGATGGCGAACGGCCATGCCGACGACCTCGCCACCGCGGTGCTGCTCGCAACCCACGCCCCGGTGCTGATAGCGCCCGCCATGAACCCGCGTATGTGGGGCCATGCGGCCACCCGGCGCAATCTCGCCCGGCTGGCGGCCGACGGCATAAAGGTGGTGGGGCCCGCCGAAGGCGAGATGGCGGAGGCCGGCGAGGCCGGCATCGGGCGTATGGCGGAGCCGCTCGAGATCGCGGCCGCCGCCGAGGCGATGCTGACAGAGCTCCCCGACCATCGCGTCGGCGCGCTCGTCGGCAAACGATTGCTGGTGACCTCAGGCCCCACCCACGAGCCGATCGATCCAGTGCGCTACATCGCCAACCGCTCCTCCGGCAAGCAGGGCCATGCCATCGCGGCCGCCGCCGCAGCAGCAGGCGCCGACGTGGTGCTGATCTCCGGCCCGGTGAACATTCCGGATCCGGCCGGGGTGAAGACCGTGCGGGTCGAGACCGCGCGCGAGATGCTTGCCGCGGTCGAGCGGGCGCTGCCGGTGGACTGCGCGGTGTTCGCCGCCGCGGTCGCGGATTGGCGGGTGGCGGAGGCGGGCCGCCAGAAGATCAAGAAGCAGAAGGGCGCGAGCCCGGCCCTGACTTTGTTGGAAAATCCGGACATTCTCGCCACCATCGCGCACCGCAAGGCCAAGCGTCCGCGCCTGGTGATCGGCTTTGCGGCCGAAACCGAGAATGTGGTCGCGAACGCCAAAGACAAGCTCGCCCGCAAGTGCTGCGACTGGATCCTGGCCAATGACGTGTCGGCCGCAACCGGCATCATGGGCGGCGACCACAACCGCGTGCATCTGATCACCAGCGCCGGCGTCGAGTCGTGGCCGCCGCAGTCGAAGGACGCGGTCGCGGACGCGCTGGTGGCCCGGATCGCGGCTGCGCTCGCCGGAGCGGCGCCGTGAGCGAGCTCGCGCTTGCGGTGATGCAGCTCCCGCACGGAGCCGATCTGCCGCTGCCCTCCTATCAGAGCGCCGGCGCGGCGGGCCTCGATCTCCTGGCCGCGGTCGCAGCCGACGCGCCGGTGATCCTCGAGCCCGGACGGCGCGCCCTGATTCCGACCGGCCTTGCGATTGCGCTCCCGGCCGGAACCGAGGGGCAGGTGCGGCCCCGCTCCGGGCTCGCCGCCCGGCATGGTGTCTCGGTGCTTAACGCGCCCGGAACCATTGATTCCGACTACCGGGGCGAGATTCAGGTCATTCTTGTGAATTTTGGGCAAGATTCGTTCGTTGTCACGCGCGGCATGCGTATTGCCCAATTAGTCATCGCACCCGCTCTGCAGGTCAAAATCCGCGTGATCACCGAACTTGATGAAACCACACGCGGAGTTGCGGGTTTTGGTTCTACGGGGTTGGGACATGAGTGAACCCAATGGGGCGAGTCTTCTCCCCGAGCTCCGCCACGGTGGAACCGCGCATGTCACTGTTGCCGCGCAAAGGCCTGCTTGCCATCGCCGCCGTCATCGACGTGGCGCTGCATGCGCGCGGCCAACCGGTCGCCGCCAAGGCGCTGGCGAGCCGCCATCGGCTGCCGCCGCGCCATCTCGAGCCGGTGCTGCAGGCGCTGGTGCGCCAGGGCGTGCTCAAAGGCGTGCGCGGACCGCGCGGCGGCTATGAGCTCGCCCGCGAGCCGCGCGGCATTACGGCAAATGACATATTGCGGGCGATCGGCACCACCGATGCGGAAACCCACAACGGCGCGGCCACCAAGTCGCCCTTGCTGGCGGGCGTGGTGATGCCGGCGCTGGCGCAGGCGGAGGGCGTGTTCTCCGGCGCGCTCGGCCACATCAATATCGAGGACCTGGTGGCGGCCGCCCGCGAGCAGCAGAATACGGCCGCTTGAGCCGCGGGCCGGCTCCTCACCCGATCTTCTGCTCCTTCTTCAACGCATCGAGCCACGGGCATTGACCCGGCATCAGGGTGTAGTTGCCCTCGATCACCTGTACGGGCTGGCGTAGGCCGGCCTCGGCCGCCTGCTTTCGCAAGTCGCGGGCCTCGATCTGCTTGTCGGGCGCCATCCAGGAACGGTCGTGGCCCCACAGGCTCGCGCCGAACTTGCGCTCGAACGGTTGCCAGGTCTCCGGGTCGATCGATTGCGCGCCCCATCCATACTCGGTCATGAAGCCGGAGGGATTCCACGAATAGAACGAGGTGATGTAATCGCCCGAGTGGCGGCCGAGCGTGACCGCGACGCGGCCCTCCTCGGCCTGCGCCAAATCGTAGCCCTGGCCCACATCGTCGAGGCTGTAGAGCTCGATCATCATGTGATGGGCGGCGTTGCGGCCGGTCTCGATGAAAGCGAGGCTGTGGTGGCGCTGGTTGACGTTCATGAAGTAGCCGCGGAACGGACGCAGCCAGAAATCGCTCAGCCGGAAGCCCAGCAGCTCGCGATAGAACGGCATCACGCGATCGATGTTGTCGACGTGCAGCACCACATGGCCCATGCCGAGCGGGCCGGTGCGGAAGCCCGATATGTTGCGTCCGGGCACGAACGGCTCGGAGGCGGTTTCCGCCCCATGAAAGAACTCGAGCCGGTTGCCGGCCGGATCGTGCAGCACGATGAGGTCGCGCACATGCCGCTCGGCGGCGAGCGCCTGCGAGCCTTGCGCCACCTTGGTGCCGGCCTGCTCGAGCCTTCCTGCGAGCGCAGCGAGCGAGCCTGCGTCCGCGAGTTCCCAGCCCATGACCGCGATGCCTTCGCCGCCGTCGGCATCGACCATGAGCCGCTGCTTGCGGTCATCCATCCGGAACGCGAGCGTGGAGCGGCTCTTGTCGACCCGCTGCATGCCGAGAAAGCGAGTGCCGAAGTCAGCCCAGTCCTCCAACGCCTTGGCGCGGACCCCGACATAACCGAGAGCTTGGATGGTCATTGCCAGTTCTCTTTCTCGTAGCCCGCATGGAGCCATTGGGGCGTTTACGCCCGTCTTCGCGGGCTATGGCGCAATCCGGGAGCCGCGGTCCCGGATTGCGCTGCGCTCCATCCGGGCTACAGAAAAGCGTCACGCCTTGGCGGCCGCCGGCTTGGCCTTGGGCTTGAGCCGCTTGTAAACCTTGCGGGCGTTGCCTTCGAAGATCTTGTGTTTGTCCTCGGCGCTGAGCCAGGACACCTTGTCGATGTAGCGCTTGGTGTCGTCGAAATCCTGGCCCGTCTCCGGATCGATGCCGCGCACCGCACCGACCATCTCGGAGGCGAACAGGATATTGTCGATCGGCACCACCTTGGTGAGAAGCTCGATCCCGGGCAGGTGATAGACGCAGGTGTCGAAATACACGTTGTTGCGCATCATCTCGTCGAGCGGCGGGCGCTTGTTCATCATGGCAAGCCCGCGATAGCGGCCCCAGTGGAACGGCACCGCGCCGCCGCCATGCGGGATGATGAGCTTGAGGGTCGGGAAATCCTTGAACAGATCCCCCATGATGAGCTGCATGAAGGCGGTAGTGTCGGCATTGATGTAGTGGGCGCCGGTGCCGTGGAAAACCGGATTGCACGACGCGCTCACATGCACCATGGCGGGGACGTCGAGCTCGACCAGCTTCTCGTAGAATTTGTACCAGTAGCGGTCGGTGAGCGGCGGCGCCGTCCAGTGCCCGCCCGACGGATCGGGATTGAGGTTGCAGCCCACCATGCCGAACTCGTTGATGCAGCGCTCCAGCTCCTCGATGCAATTGTCGGGCGGCACGCCCGGCGTCTGCGGCAATTGGCAGACGCCGACGAAATTGTCCGGATAGAGGTTGCAGACCCGGTGGATCAATTCGTTGCAGACCTGCGACCATTCCAGGCTGACCCGGTAGTCGCCGATATGGTGTCCCATCCCCATGGCGCGCGGCGAGAAGATCACCAGGTCGGTGTTGCGCTCGCGCTGGAGCTTGAGCTGGGCGCCCTCCAGGCCCTCGCGGATCTCATCGTCGCTGATCTTGAGCGACGCCTTCGAGGGCATTTTCGCGGGGTCCTTGATGGCGGCGATCTGCTCCTGCCGGAAGCGGCCGAGGTCTTTGGGTTCGGTCGTGTAGTGCCCGTGGCAATCGATGATCATGGTACCTTCACTGCGGCTCTGGGGGGCGCATCGGCCCGGCGGCGGGAATGCCGGGGCGATGCTAGGGAACCGGCTTCACGCTTGTCAAACCGGGATTTTTTCGCTCGAACATTCTGCTAACGTCCGATACGAGCATAACCACCTACCAGCATAACCGATACCGCATGGGGAAACGATGGCTGACATTCCGCGTCTTAATGGTGTGATCCGGGCCCTGGAGCAGGGCAAGCACGCATTCACGGCCTTCACGCCGGCCGATCCGGAGGCCGCGCTCGTGTACGGGGCCGCCAAGTACGACGGCATCGTGTTCGAGATGGAGCACAATCCCTACGACATCCGGGCATTGCGCGACTCGCTCCAATACATGCTCAACCGCCGGCAGATCGCGCAGGCCGGCTCGATTGCGCCGGCCGTCACCCCGATGGTGCGGATTCCCCCCAACGGCGCCGAGAAGGCGCAGTGGCATGCCAAGCAGGCGCTCGACATCGGCGCCTATGGGATCGTCTGGCCGCATATCAGCTCGGTCGAGGAAGCCGCCAATGCGGTGGCGGCCTGCCGGTATCCGCGATTGAAGTCGGCGCCGCTCTACGAGCCCGCCGGCCTGCGCGGCGACGGGCCGACCGCCGCGGTGCGCTACTGGGGGCTCACCCAGCAGGAATATTATGAGCGCGCCGATGTCTGGCCGCTCAACCCGAAGGGCGAGATCTTCGTGATCCTGATGATGGAGGACACCCGCGGCATCGAAAGCCTCTCCGATATCCTGACCAAGGTGCCCGGCATCGGGGCGGTGCTGATCGGCGAAGGCGATCTCTCCCAGGAGCTGGGCTATCCCCGGCAATACGAGCATCCGGTGGTGCTCGAATGGATGGCGCGTGTGGTCAATACCTGCAAGAAGCACAACGTGGTGGTGGGTCATCCCCACGTGGACAGCAGCAACGTCGAGCGCATCATGAGCGAAGGCTACCGCTTCCTCATGGCGGCGCCGGTGCGCAGCTACGCAGCCCTCGAGAAGGGAATGAAGCTCGCCGGCCGGGGATAGCCTCAGGAAACATCTTCCTCAGTCGATCGCGTTGCCTGCTTAGGGACGCACTGCACTTCACTCCTTCTCCCCAGGGGGATTGATCGTAACCCCCTCTCCCCACCCTCTCCCCTTCGGGGCGAGGGAGTGAAACGCCGTGCTCACCCACGAGGCATCGCTGTTTTCCAGCCGACAAGAATGTGTGCTCGCGCTCGCCGGCCGGGGATAAGTCGCGGCCCGGCGGCCCTTTTTGCGTTCACGGTCTGGACTCTTACCGTTCGGCTTCCCTTAAGGGTAGAGTCGACCGATTCGCGGGCCTTGCCTGCGACTTGAGCTTTGCGACCTGAAGCGGGCCGAGGTCGCATGGCGCCGGGGAAATGCGGCGATTGGGGCAGGCGTGAATGCCGGACACGATCCGGATCACCGGCGGGAGCATCTGGTTTCATCGGTGGCGCAGCGGATATTGCACCGCCATCGCCAGTGGTCTTTGCCGGATGGCGCCCGTCGTCGCCGCCACGCCGGTGCGCGCCCAGGACACCATCTCGCCCGCCGAGGTGACGTTCGGGGCCTACGTCTCGGCGATCTCGCAGCTCGACCGCCACGAGATCGCGGCGCTGGCGCTGACGCTCGGGATTCTCTGCTTTGCAGTCGTCACCGCCATCATGCTGGTGCGCACGCGCCGCCGCCTGGCCGAGACCGAGGCCGCCGCGCGCGACCAGGCGCTGTCGCTGCGCGCCCGCGCCGACCGCGCCAATGCGCTGCTGCAGTCCGAGCCGCAGGTGGTGATCGCCTGGTCCACGATGGACGAGGAGCCGGAAATCATCGGCGAACCCAGCCTGGTGACCGACATGGCGCTGCCCGACCATGTGCTGGGGTTCGGCAGCTGGCTCGATCCCGAGCAGGCGCATGCGATCGAGAACGCGGTCGAGGCCTTGCGGGCGCGCGGGGTCGGCTTTGGCATGACGCTGACCACGCTGTCCGATCGGCTGATCGAGGCCGACGGCCAGGCGATCGGCGGCCGCGCGGTATTGCGCCTGCGCAACGTGAGCGGCATCCGGCACGAGCTCGGCGATCTCCTGGTGCGCCATCACAAGCAGATCGAGGAGACCGAGGCGCTGCGCACGCTGATCGATGCCGTCACGGTGCCGGTCTGGGCGCGCGACGCCTCCGGCCGGCTGGCATTCGCCAACAAGGCCTATGCGGTCGCGGTCGAGGCTCGCGACGGCACCGACGCGGTCGAGCGCGGCGCCGAGCTGTTCGATCGCGCGGCGCGCGCCGGGCTGTTGCAGGCCGAGCAGAGCGCCCATCCCTACCGCGGGCGGCTGCCCGCCATCGTGGCGGGCTCCCGCCGCAGCTTCGAGGTGCAGAGCTTTCCCAGCCGCGGCGGTAGCGCGGCCATCGGCATCGACGTCACCGAGGCCGACCGCATGCGCACCGACGTGGCCCGCATGGCCGAGGCGCACCGGCGCACCCTCGATCAGCTGACCACCGGGGTCGCCATCTTCGGCTCCAACCAGAAGCTCGCCTTCTACAATGCAGCCTACCGCTCGCTCTGGGATCTCGATGCCGGCTTCCTCGATCAGGAGCCGAGCGATCTCGCGGTGCTCGACCGCCTGCGCGCCGCCCGCAAGCTGCCGGAGGAGCAGGATTTCCGCCAATGGAAGGCCGCGCTCCACGACGCCTATCATGCGACCGAGGCGCGCGAGCACATGTGGCACCTGCCGGATGGGCGCACGCTGCGCGTGGTCACCACCCCCAATGCCGAAGGCGGCGTGATCTATCTGTTCGACGACGTCACCGAGCGGCTCGATCTCGCACGGCGCTACGATGCCCTGATCCGGGTGCAGGGCGAGACCCTCGACAACCTGGCGGAGGCGGTGGCGGTGTTCGGCAGCGACGGCCGCCTGCGGCTGTTCAACCCGGTATTTGCGCGGCTGTGGAAGCTTTTGCCGGCGACGCTCGCGGAGCGGCCGCACATCGAGACCGTCATCGGCTGGTGCCAGCCGCTGTCCGGCGAGGGCCCGCTGTGGCGCCGGCTGCGCGCCGCCATCACCGCCATCGACGACCGCGAGCAGGTGAGCGGGCGCATCGAGCGGCGCGACGGCAGCGTGATCGATTGCGCCACCGTGCCGCTGCCCGACGGCGCCACGCTGGTCACCTTCCAGGACGTCACCGACACCGTTAACGTGGAGCGGGCGCTGCGGGAGAAGAACGATGCGCTCGAGGAGGCCGACGAGATCAAGGTCGACTTCGTGCACCACGTCTCCTACGAGCTGCGCTCGCCGCTCACCAACATCATCGGCTTCGCGCATTTCCTCGGCGACCTGGCGACCGGGCCGCTCAACGAGAAGCAGAAGGAATATCTCGGCTACATCACCACATCGACCAATGCGCTGCTCGCCATCATCAACAACATTTTGGACCTGGCCAGCATCGATGCCGGCGCCATGACGCTCGACCTCGGGCCGGTCGACATCAAGCGGACCATGCATGACGCCGCCGAAGGCGTGCAGGACCGGCTGCTGCAGAGCGACATCTCGCTCAAAATCCGGGTCGCCCCCGATATCGGCAGCTTCGTGGCCGACGAGCGCCGGGTGCGCCAGACGCTGTTCAACCTCCTGTCCAACGCGATAGGCTTCTCGCCGGCCGGCGAGACCATTACGCTCTCGGCCCAAAGATTGAAGGATGCGGTGGTGTTCTCGGTCACGGATCACGGGCCGGGTATTCCGGCCGACGTGAAGGACAAGGTGTTCGATTGGTTCGAGACGCATTCGCTGGGATCGCGCCACCGCGGCACCGGGCTCGGCCTGTCGCTGGTGCGCTCCTTCGTGGAGCTGCATGGCGGCACCGTGACGATCGATTCGGCGGTCGGCACCGGCACCACCGTCACCTGCGTGTTCCCGCTCGGCCAGCTCGCCGAGCGGCCCGCCGCATGACCGGCGGCGCCGCGCCATGATGGCGATCCCGGCCGGTGGTGCGAGCTTCTCGGTGGTGCTGCCGGACGAGCTGGCCACGCGCCGGCTCGCGGTCGATGTGGCAAACGCCCTCAAGCCCGGCGACCTGGTGACGCTGTCGGGCGATCTCGGCGCCGGCAAGACCACCTTCGCCCGTTCCCTCATCCGCTATCTGGCGGACGACGAATCGACCGAGGTCCCGAGCCCGACCTTCACGCTCATGCAGACCTACGATCTGGCGCGCTTCCAGGTGCTGCATGCCGACCTCTACCGGACCGCGGACGCGGCCGAGCTTGTTGAGCTCGGCTTCGACGACCTGCGCGACGGCGCGGTCACCCTGCTGGAATGGCCCGACCGCGCCGGCAGCTGGCTGCCGCCCGACCGGCTCGACATCGCGCTCACGCTCGCGCCCAAGCTCAAGCTGCAGTTCCGCCATGCGCTGGTGACCGGTCACGGCAGCTTTGCGCCGCGGGTGCAGCGGATGGCCGCCGTGCGCGGCTTCCTGGCGGAGAGCGGCTTGAGCGATGCGCAGCGGCACTGGATGCCGGGCGATGCCTCGACCCGCGCTTACGAGCGGCTGACCCTGGCGGACCGGCACCTGATCCTGATGAATTGGCCGCGCCGGCCCGACGGCCCGCCACTGCGCGACGGCCAGCCCTACAGCGCGATCGCCCATCTGGCCGACAGCGTGGTCCCGTTCGTGGCGATGGCGAAGGGCCTGCGGGAGGTCGGGCTGCTGGCGCCGGAAATCCACCATGCCGATCTCGACCAGGGCCTGCTGGTCATCGAGGATCTGGGCGACGAGCGTGTGGTCGATGGGGACCCGCCGGCCCCGATCGAGGAGCGCTACGAGGCTGCGGTCGATGTTCTGTTGGCGCTGCACGGCCAGCAGCTTCCCGACCTGCTGCCGGTCGCGCCGCATCTGGAATATCGCATTCCGCCCTACGACCTGGAGGCGTTCCTGATCGAGGCCGAGCTGGTGCTCGACTGGTATCTGCCGCGGCTCGGCGCGGATGCTTCGGATGACGCCAAGGCGCAGTTCCGCTCGCTCTGGGGCGAGGCGCTGGAAGGCGCCATCGAGGCGCCGCCGACCTGGGTGCTGCGCGACTATCATTCGCCCAATCTCCTGTGGCTGCCGAACCGCAAGGGCCTCGGTCGGCTCGGCATCCTGGATTTCCAGGATGCCGTGATCGGGCCGGCCGCCTACGACCTGGCATCGCTGCTGCAGGACGCCCGCATCGACGTCCCGGAAGCGACCGAGCTCGCCTTGCTGGGCCGCTATCTGCGCCGGCGACGCGCCGATGATGCGGACTTCGACGGCGCCCAGTTCATCAAGACCTACGTCACGCTGGCGGCGCAGCGCGCCAGCAAGATACTCGGCATCTTTGCGCGGCTCGACCAGCGCGACGGCAAGCCGCAATATTTGCGTCACATGCCGCGCATATGGGGCTACTTGCAGCGTTCGCTGGCGCATCCTGCCCTGGCGCCACTCAAGGACTGGTACGACGAGCACGTTCCGGCCTGGCCGAGCAAATGATGGACGCATCAACGGGAGCAGCCATGGGAGACACTCGACCGCAACGCGGCGTCGCGCCGGACCGCGCCATGGTGCTGGCCGCCGGTCTCGGCACCCGCATGCGCCCGTTCAACGGCCAGGCCCCCAAGCCGCTGGTGCAGGTGGGCGGCAAGGCGCTGATCGATCATGTGCTCGACCGCCTGGCCGCCACCGGAGTCACACGCGCGGTCGTCAACGTGCATCACCTGGCCGATCAGATCGAGCGGCATCTGCAAACGCGGCAGCGGCCACGCATCGTCATCTCGGACGAGCGCAACGGGCTCCTGGGCACCGGCGGCGGTGTCGTCAAGGCGCTGGCCGCGCTCGGCGACGCGCCGTTCTTCCACGTCAATTCCGACACCATCTGGATCGACGGCGTGCGGCCCAATCTCGGCCGGCTGGCGGCCGCCTTCGAGCCCGACCGCATGGACGCGCTGTTGCTGCTCGCTCCCACCGCCACCAGCATCGGCTATGCGGGCCGCGGCGACTATGCGATGGCAGCCGATGGCCGGCTGCTCCGTCGCGGCGAGCGCGACGTGGTGCCGTTCGTTTACGCGGGCGCCGCCATCCTGGCGCCGGCGCTGTTCCGTGACGCGCCCGCCGGCGCGTTCCCGTTGACGGCGGTGTTCGATCGGGCCGGCGAGGCCGAGCGGCTGTTCGGGCTGCGGCTGGAGGGCGTGTGGATGCATGTGGGCACGCCCGAAGCGGTGGCGGCCGCCGAAGCCGCCATCGTGGAGAGCGCGGCATAGGCCGACTCGAAGCGTCCGGTGCGCGCACGCCAAAATGCACGCACTGTTTTCACTGGTGAATTCGATTTCGTTTTGTAAAAAGTGAGGATAGCGCCGGCAGGCGCAAGGTTGCCGGCATAAATTCCATAAATTCTGCATGCTCAGAATTTATTGGCGCGATCCCGCCGCCGAAATGACTCATCTTCCCATCGCCGAAAACCAGTCTTGCTAAATCCGTCGAAGCTTTGAACCGCCCACGGGGGCCACCTGACTAATACCAGTGGCACCCCTGGGGAGAGCCGTCATGCCGATGCAATACCCGTCTCACGAATTCGACGCCGACGACCGAAAGGTCTACAGGGTTTGGCTGCGAAGGATGGTGGTCGCCTATGTTGCTTTGGTTCTGTGTGGCGGCGCAGTCCTGACATTTCAGGCAATGAGTCACCCTGGGGAGCAAGCATTCGCCCAGAGAGTTGTCGATTGATCCGGTAGCGAGAGCGTTGATCGGCTCTGTCAACCCACATCGGGCTCTCGTCCCCGCCCGGATGTGCTGCACCACGCCCGGCGTCGGCACGTTGAAGTCAACCGGCAGGTCGGTGACGTTCAGTAACTGCGGCCGGCGCCCCCGCCGGGTTCTTGCGCCGGCGTTATCTGGGGCTGCTGCGATTGCTGTCGCTTCTGATGGGCAATGTGGTGGCCCATGTAACAACCTGCAATCGCACCTGTCACGGTGTGATGGACATAATGACCGGCGACACCGCCGGCCAAGGCGCCAGTCAGGCATCCCTTGGCTTCGGCCGAGGTTGCCGCCGCGAACACGAGTGCGAGCATCACAAGTGCTTTCATTTGCAATTTTCCTTTCTCCCCTCGTGCGCGGAGGTCACGCCCAAACGCTGCGCGCGTTACACGGGTCGACGGCCGGTCAGTGCGTTGTAAATCAATAACGCAACCACAGAGCCGACGACCGCGACAATCATGCTGTAGATATTAAGACCCGTAACACCCGCTGCCCCGAACAGATCAAACAGGAAACCACCGACGAGAGCACCAACGATCCCGAGGGCGATGTTCAACCAGAAACCTTTTCCTTGCTGATCGACAATCTTGCTTCCGATGAAGCCCGCGATCAGACCCAGAATGATCCAACTGAAGATGCCCATGAACATCCTCTCCCGGCCAAATCGGCCTTACCTCTGCGCCAATAATCCCAAACCATATCGATCACGGACCGTGACTGATTGATCTAGATCAAATTCCGAAAATTACGCCCGACGCAGTTCGCTACCGTCCCGCCGACTTCGTTCGCGCTCTTTGATCGTTCAGTCCAAGTCTTATGATGACCACCGGGTTACCGCCCCGGCGCAAATCAAGTGCATCATCATGCTACCGCGCAGCTCGTCTTTGCGCGCGCCGCTCATCGCGCGCCAACAGGCATCGATCGTTTGCTTTTGCGCCGACGATCGGCAACAATCCCCGCAGGGGAGCCGGGGTTGCGTACAGGAGTGCTCGCCATGATGCTCCGTCCTCTTGTTATTGTTGCTGCCCTCACCTTCGCTGGCTCAGGCCTTGCTTGCGCGCAATCGGTCTACCTCTATGTCGCGCCCGGGGCCTCGGTCTATGTGACGCCGGCGCCGAACGGCCCGTACTACAATCACGCGCCCGCGGTCTATCCGGCGCCCTATCCCGGGGCGTATGCGCCGCCGGCTTCGGTTTATGCCCCCAACGAGGTGGCGCCGGAGGTCTACGTGACGCCCGCGCCCGCCTATGCTCCGACGACTTACGACGCGCCGCTGCAGGCCTACGGCGCGGCGCGCGGGGTGGTCATGCAGCGTCGCGTCTATCTGGATGACGCGCCGCGGCCGCCGGCACCGGTACCGTACGGCCGGCAGGCGCGCTAGCAACGACCCCGCGCGCGTAACTGTAACCGAGCTGCGTGGCCAGGCCTGTCCCGGCCATCCACGAATCCTTGCTGCCGGAAAGACGTGGATGGCCGCGTCTCGAAAGCCGCACGCTTGTACGCAATTGCGCGCGCGGATTTTGGGATGGAACAGCGGACACCGACGATGCCCGATTATCGGGGTACTTGCGACGAGATGTACCAAACGGGCCTATTGATCCGCGCGGAACGAGCTCAGCGCGACCGTAGAAATAGCGACGAGGCCGCCAACCCGGGCGGCCTCGAATTTGTAAGGATCCATCGGTTATTGTGGGGCGCCCTCGACCACGAAGCTGCGGAATTTCGCCAGCTTCTCGCGAAGCGGCAACAGTTCCTTGAAGGCGGCTGAATTTCGGTAAGCCTGGGCCTGTTCGAGGCTATCCCACTGTTGAATGACGACCCGCGACTTCGGCGGTTCTCCTTCGATCGTGGTGGTCTTGCCTCCGGCGGCAAGGAACTTGCCGCCGGCCGCTTTGATCGCGGCCTGGGCCTTTGGCGCATAGTCCTTCACATAGGCGTCAATGTTCGAGACATCGATTTCGACGACCTGGTAGACGGGGGGCTTTGCCTGGGCGTGAAGCCCCTGTACCGCGACAGCACCAAGTCCGAAGCCTGCGAGCATTGCCCATGTCACTGTGTGGTGAGTCTTCATGACGTTCCTCTCTGTTGGCGCACGGCATGCGCGCAAGGTGAGTGCGCATGCACGATACGAATGATGCGGATGGGATTGCCTGCCGATGGCATCGGCGCTGCCGCTACAAATACAGGACTACGGCACGTCCTGCTGGC
Source organism: Xanthobacteraceae bacterium (assembly GCA_036498625.1). Classification (GTDB taxonomy): domain Bacteria; phylum Pseudomonadota; class Alphaproteobacteria; order Rhizobiales; family Xanthobacteraceae; genus VAZQ01. The sequence continues at coordinate 34,028 of DASYFD010000170.1, forward strand.
AGCTCGCGGACAAGCTCCAAGTCTGTCGGCAAACCATACCTTGTTGGCAAGGCGGCCGGAAGGGGCGCACGGCCGAGTTCGTACAACCAGACGATCGGTCCGATGCCTCCTCTTGGCCCGACCGAGGGGCGCAATTCGCGAGTTTCACTTTTTCGATCCGCTGATTTGCACGGTCGCGTCAAGCATTCGCATCTACCGCATAGGCGGGGGGCGAGCGGTTGCGCCTCGATCACGGGCCTGATCGAGGGCGTTCGCGCCCACCAGACTGGCGGCAGCTCGCGCCGGTATCAGTGCGGCCAGGCAGCGGCACCGAGCCTGTAGGTGAGGCCGACCAGAGCCGTGTGCGTTCTGACCGGCACGTCATAGGTCACGGTGAAGGGCGGGGCGCCGGCGTATGTGTCGGTATTTGTTCGAGTGCCAAAATCAGCGTACCGATATTCTGCGCGCACAAGCCAATTGGTCCACAGCAAGGTTTCTGCGCCGCCGCCGATCGTCCAACCGACTCGCGTGCTACCGTCCGCCACGAAGCTCGGCGAACCGTTGACTGAGCCTATCGGTGAACTCGACGTGGAGACGACATGCAGGAAAGCCGCGCCTCCCGTCCCAAAGAGGAGGGTGGCCGGAGTCACGAGATAGCCGACGCGAACGCGGGCACTGGCCTCCCAGGTAGCCTTCACGGTGAAAGTGTCCGATACCAGCGCGGACAGACCGGGGAAGCTCGGATAGGGCATGCCGTTGATGGATGTGCGATTGTTTCCCCAACCAAGGTCGCCTTCGACGCCGGTGATCCATTGCTGCGCAACCTGCCAGTTGTAACCAGCATAACCGGCCACGCGAAATGCGTCCGAGTTCATCGGTTCGCCGGTGAAGCATGTCCCCCCGAACGCGGGGCAGCCCGGCAGCGGGATGCCGGCGAACAAGGTAGTGGCCGGATCGCTGAGCACCGTGCGCAGGCCCACCGCGGCGCCGATATAGGAGCCAGTCCATGCCGCTATCGTGACCGGCGGCGCTTTGACAGGCAGCGCCTTGACCGACATGACTCGCGGTGCGGCCGATACCGAAGGCGCAATCGGATCGCCGAACTTGTAGGCTAAGCCGAGAGTCATGGTGTGGCTCTTGACCGGCAGGTCGTAGGTCACAGTCAAACCCGTCGGCCCGGTACGCACGTCGGTGCTGGCGACAGTGCCGTAATCAGCATAGCGATACTCGGCGCGCGCGAGCCAATTACCCCACGCCGCGGCCTCTACTCCCCCGCCAATGGTCCAGCCCCGTCGCGTGCTCGCATCGGTGATGACGGCGGGGGCGAGCGGACCGGGTCCGCAAGAGGGTGTGGCGCAATTTGAAATGGCCGCGACGTGGAGCCATGACGGCCCGCCGGTTGCGTAAAGCAGAACCCTGGGCGTGACCAGATAACCGATGCGAGCGCGGACGCTGGCGTCCCACGAGGTCTCCACACTGAACGTGTCACCCTGGGCGCCGGTAATACCGAGTGTTACCCCAGGGGCAAGCCCGGTCGCGGGGTAGACCATACCATTGAGAGCCGTGCTTCTGCGCGCCAAGCCGAAGTCACCCTCGGCGCCGACAACCCAATTTTCCGTGGCCTGCCAATTGAAGCCCCCATAAGGGCTGAACCGGAACGCCGTCCCGTTCACCGGCTCATTTGTCATGCACTCTGTGGGCCTGCCCGCGCAAAAGTCGCTTAATGTGGTGAAACCGGTCGCCGACGTGACCGTCGGATCAGTCTCCGTCGAGCGAAAGCCGACGCCACCGCCGAGATAAAATCCGGTCCAAGACAAAGCAGAAGGGGCTGGCGCAGGAGGCGCCTTGACCCGCATGTCGGCCGCAAAAATGGATGTGCTTGCAAGCGCTGCAGCAGCCGCAATGGCAGTCGCGAAGGTCCTCATGATGGCGCCCCCCCACCCCGACGCAGCAGTGTAACAGTGGACCCAAACCGCCGCTGTGACATGAATGCCACAGTGAACCAAATTCCGCGCCGACCGAGGTCATGCGGGTCCGGTTATTGGGGCAGTGCGGAAGACACGCTCGTTGTGAGGATACCGAGTCCGACCCGATTCGGACGTCAGGTGCTTGTTGGCAAATCAGTCCGGCAGATAGCCGAATCTTGCCATCTGCTCACCGTGATCCCTGACGATCCGTGCGACTTGTGGTGGCGTAAGCATCTCTTTCCATTGGCCCGCGCGGCCTGCGCGGAAGAAGCGCTCGGCTTCTTTCGGTCTCTCTCGGAAGCCGTCTGTCTCTTCCTGTGTCCGCAATTTCTCGAACGACGAGCGATCGATGGCCTCAGCGAGTTGCGCGGGCGACGGGGCGAGCAGAAGATGCCGCGCCAGCGCACCAAAGGTGCTCCGCGGGTCAGCCAGCATGTCCTCGTAGCGCATGACGTGGATCGCCTGGTGCGGCTTGCGCGTCCAGCTCAGGACGTGCTGGCTCCAGGATCCGACCATCTCGTGGATCTGCGTTTCGGTTACCACGGTTTCAGCATTCTGCCTGCCCATGATCGCAATGGCCTCGTCGAGCGAGCGACCGAGGTGGGGTGCGAGCGAAATCGCCACATCGAGAGGATTGCGGACAATATAAATTGCCCCCGCAGTCACCTCCAGGTTGATGGTCGTGGACCCACGGTCCACCATCAGCGCCTGGTGGGTCTTGGTGAAGATCAATCCTTCGAGCTCAGCCGCGACACGCCGCTGCACTTCGTGCCGCGCCGCGGCCGTTTCATTGCGATGCTTGTCGGTCGGCTTGAAACCCAATGCTTGGGCATACAACTCCTTGCCGCTGACGGACACCGTGAAGCGGCTCAGCGCGTTGATGTTCTGGCTGTCGAGCTCGCCGGAGATGACCTTGAAGAGGTTGTGCAGAAACGCGCGCGTCCAGGTGTTCCCCGACTTCGGATAGGAGACGATCCAGACGAAGCCGGATTGCGGCTGAACCGCCGGCGTGCGGGTCGATTCCTGTGAGTCGGTCGCTGCCTGCCAAACCATCCCGTTCGGATGCCAATTTCCGCGTTTTGCCGAAGCCCTGGGAGCTACTGTATCTTTTTAGTCACGGGGGTCAACAATCGTCGACGGCCGATTGTGATATGGACCCTGGGTATCTACGCTCCCGGCAGGGCTCAGGGAGCACATGATGAAAAGCCGTCCGATGCGACCGGCATCAAAGGCGACACTGCTTGTAAGCGCATCCGTCATTGCGCTCGCGGTCGCCTGTTCATCGCTCTCCGCAGCAGACCTTCCGCGCCTGCTCACCAAAGCGCCGGCGCCCGTGGTGCAGGACCAATGGACCTGGTGGGCCGAAGGTGGGTTGACCGGTCGTCCGGGCGCGGATCCCCAGATTGGCCTGGTTTTGCTTGGCATCCTGAATCCGGGACCGGGCTGGGAAGGCGCCATCGGCTTCGACTACAAGCGAGCGGTCTGGGCACCCTACCACATCAGCATGCAATTTCGCTTCGGCGAGAATAAGGACTCAACGAGCTTCAGCCGAAGTGGCATTCCGCTCACTCTCTTTACTCCCCACCTTGGTCCGAACAGCACGACGCCCGCCTTCGTCAATGCCGCCGGCACAGGCAGCCTCAAGGAAGATCATTGGCTGGTCGATTTCGCGGTCGGCAGGGAATTTGCTCTCGGCTCTGGCATGGCACAAGGCAAGCTCGGCATTCGGGTCGCCGAGATCACTTCGGACACGACGGGCAACGGACTTCTCGCCGGATGTCTGAGGAGCAACGTCAGCATTGCGGCGTGTAGCACGCCAGTGGCCGGCAATGTTTCGTTCCAATCCAGAAGCCGCTTCCTGGGTTTTGGTCCGCGCCTCGGCATCGATGGGAGCCACCCAATCGCCGGCTCGTGGGTTTTCGATTATCTCGGTGGCGTCGCAGTGCTGTTCGGACAGCGCAGCATGCAGGCGACGCAATTGCTCAAAGCGGCAGCGACCAGCGGCTTTTTCGCGTTGAACAATGCGAGCGCTCTCGACATCTCCAGCTTTGTCGCGGTGTTCAATCTCGATGCCCAGGCCGGAATTTCGTACTGGTTCAATCGGAATTTCAAGCTCAGCGCAAGTTATCGGTTCGACGGCTATTGGGGTGCGTTGAGGGTCATCGACAACGGCGGCGTCGTGAACCAAAATCGCTTCTACTACGGCCCGATGTTTCGAGCGACTGCCTACTTTTCGCCTTGATTTCGGAATTTCAGCGCGAGACCTCGTCCGTGCGACCGGAAGGACCGGCCACTTCCCCGAGCCTTCAAGAAAGCTTCGTTCAGCTGCAACAGGCGGAGGGGCTTCGCCAGCAGGGCAGGCTTGAGCAGGCGCAGGCGATCTGCGAATCCCTCGTACAAGGCCATCCGGACTACGCCGGGGCTCTTCATACCCTGGGGCTCGTCCTCGCCGACCGGGAAAATCACCGGGACGCGCTTGGCTATCTGGTGCGCGCCGCGATGCTCAATCCACGAAGCTGGACGACGTTGACGGCGCTGAGCGGGGTCTACCTGCGGCTGGGCGCCATCGAGATGGCGGTGCAGGCCATCGAGCAGGCTCGCTCGATCGAGCCGCAGGATGCCAGCGTGCTGCTCATGCTTGGCGACATTCTCCGCGAGGAGCGCAAATACGCGCAGGCGCGCGACGCCTACCGTCAGGCGCTGGCGATCGCTCACGACCTCGTGCCGGCTGCTCTCGGGCTGGGCTGGTGCTGCGCCGACCTCGGCGAATTTTCAGAGGCAGCGGAAGTCTTCGAAGGCCTTGTCAGGAGCGGCCTGCGCTGGATCGAGCCGCTACGCGCCCTGGCGACCTTCCCGGCCGCGTTCGTTCGCATTGATCTGCTCGCGCAGCTGGACAAGGTACTCAGGGATCCGAGCGAGAGCGAAGCCGAGTTCGAGAGCTCGGTCGCTTTCATCCGGTCGGCCGCGCTCGATCGTGCCGGCCGCTACGCGGAGGCCTGGGAGCATGCTGAACGGGCGAACCGCGGAGTTTTTCCTGCGGTGCAACGGAGCCTGGAGAACCTGTCAGAGAGGCGGCGGGCAAGCCTTGCCACGCTACGGGAGAGTTCCGGCATTGCAGGCGCCCGCGGCAGCGAAGGGCCGGTCTCGCTTTTCATCCTCGGGCCCTCGCGATCCGGCAAGACCCTGATGGAACGGCTCGTAAGCAGGCTCGACGGCGTAGAGCGCGGTTTCGAGAATCCGATCGTCGAGAACACCGTACGTCGGACCTTTCAAGCATCGGGCCTCCCACCCGACGGCCAGCTTGGACATCTACCTCCTCAGGCCTATCCCCTCTGTCGCGAAATCTACCGTGAGGAGCTGGCGCGTCGCGCCGGCTCGGCAACCGTCTTCACCAATACGCATTCCGGTTGCATCTTCGAGCCGGCATGCATCGTTTCCGTATTTGAGAACGTGCGTTTTATCCTCATGAAGCGGAACCTGGATGACAATCTGTTGCGGGTCTTCCTGCGGAAATACCGGGCGGGAAATCCATACGCCTACGATCTGAAGGCGGCGCGCGATCATATTCTTTGGTACCATCAGATGATCGATTTGATGGTGGAGAAATTCCCACGTATCGTTCGCGTCATTCGTTACGAGGATATGATCACCGACCCTGCCACCGCCTCGCTCACTACTGCAGAATTGTGTGGGCTTCTCGTATCCGAGAGACCGGCTGGCACGGTCACGGGGGACCTGGAGTGCGCCGTTCCTTATCGACATTTCATGGCCCTCAAGCTCGAAAGCTGAGGCACTCGGGACCAATCAAGCGCTTCAGCCGATCGTCGAGATCAACACTCTCCAAATCATCCAAGGAGCCCTTGCGCGCCGAATGAGACG
>DASYFD010000171.1:0-26203 GCA_036498625.1 Xanthobacteraceae bacterium
TACCTACGCGCTGTGCCTGGCCTGCGGCAAGCGATACGAGCTGCCGTGGGTCAAGCAACATTTCACGGCGACCGGCGGGAGCGCGCCCGATTGCACCGATTGCGGCGGTGCGATCAAGTCCGCCACGATTTCCTTCGGGCAAGCCATGCCGGAACCGGCCATGCGGCGCGCCGAGGAACTTTCGCTCGCCTGCGATCTTTTCCTGGCGGTGGGATCTTCGCTGGTGGTTTGGCCGGCGGCGGGATTTCCGCTGATGGCGAAACGAAATGGCGCCCGTCTCGTGATTGTCAACCGGGAAGCGACCGAATTCGACGAAATTGCCGATCTCGTCATTCATGACGACATCGGAACCGTGCTGTCCCCCTTCATCTTGCACTGATTCGGGAGCATCGAAAAGATGTTCACAGGGATTCACCTGTTTTGGCGCAACTGTCGATTTTGGCCTTTCCCGGCGGCAGCCCGGTGCTATCTTTGAATGGTGCAAGACAGATTCGCAGCGTCCGGAAGAGGCGCCCAAATTAAAATGGCAGCGTACGGCGTCATGACGTCGGACGGTATTGAAACAAAGTCGCCCAGCCAGAATGGGCTCGACCTGGACAATCCGGGTGATCTCGCCGATGAGACGGCGAACGTCATCGAGCTGTCTGGCGCGATCAAATGGTTCGATGTGTCCAAAGGATATGGATTCATCGTGCCCGACAACGGCATGCCCGACATCCTGCTGCACGTGACCTGTCTGCGGCGCGACGGCTTCCAGGTTGCCTACGAGGGCGCACGGGTGGTGTGCGAGGTCCTGCAGCGGCCGCGCGGGCTGCAGGCGTTCCGGGTCCTCTCCATGGACGACTCGACGGCGATCCATCCGGCCCAGATGCCGCCGCCGCGAACACATGTTATTGTCACCCCGACGAGCGGTCTCGAACGGGCACAGGTCAAATGGTTCAATCGGTTGCGCGGATTTGGTTTTTTGACCCGGGGCGACGGCACCCCGGACATCTTTGTGCACATGGAGACGCTGCGGCGCTTCGGCATCACCGAGCTGCGGCCGGGCCAGTTCGTGCTGGTGCGCTTCGGACCCGGCCCCAAGGGGCTGATGGCGGCGGAGGTGCACCCCGAAGGCGTGTCCCTCGGCGCCGTTTCGCACTGAACGCAATGGTGCGGTTCTTCCTGTCCGGCTTGAACAGCCTGAGCATGCCATGCGGCCGCCTGGTCGGCCGGGTGCTTGTCGTTGTGCTGGCCGTCACCGCGGCCGATTTCGGCAAGGCAGCCGAGCTGCAGACCTTGGAGATCGCCAGCAAGACCGGCGTGCACGTTTTCCAGGTCGAGATGGCGATCACGCCGGAGGAGAAAGAGCACGGCCTGATGTTCCGGCGCGAATTGCCCGATGGGCAGGGCATGCTGTTCGATTTCCAGTTCGACCAGAACGTCGCGTTCTGGATGAAGAACACCTACATCCCGCTCGATATGCTGTTCATCCGCGCCGACGGCCGTATTCTCCGCATCGCGGAGAATACCGAGCCGTTGTCCGAGCGGAACATCCCCTCGGGCGGCCCGGTTCGTGCCGTGCTCGAGGTGATCGGCGGCACTGCCAAGAAGCTCGGCATCGCGGCCGGCGACCGGGTCGGCGGCTCGATTTTCAAGCCACGCTGAAGCGATCGGGCCTCCGCCAGACCAGTGACACGCAGGCGTAACGCCGCGCGTAGCGGCCGGCTTGCTGCTGTGCAACGAAGCGTGTATCGAAAGGCTCTGGCGTCGGCCAACACCCTCGCGGGGTATAGCGCAGCCTGGTAGCGCGGGAGTTTTGGGTACTCCAGGTCGCAGGTTCAAATCCTGCTACCCCGACCAAAACCCTCGGCACGAGCTCGAGCGTGGTAACGGGCGTCGACGCGGCCATAGCGAGCGAGAACGTGATCGCAAGAATCTACAAGCCGGCGAAGACGGCCATGCAGTCGGGCACCGCCAAGACCAAGGAATGGGTGCTCGACTTCGAGCCGCAGGAAGCGCGCGAGATCGAGCCATTGATGGGTTGGACGAGCTCCGCCGACATGGCTCAGCAGATCCGGCTGCGGTTCGATACCGCCGAGGAAGCGGTCGCCTATTGCGAGCGCCACGGCATTGCGTATCAACTTTTTGCGCCCAAGCGCACGGCTTCGGCAGCGATGTCCTACTCGGACAATTTCGCCTTCAAGCGCCGCGACGCCTGGACTCACTGACGGCTGCTTGTGCCACGCCCGGTCACGGCAGCATCGCATAGATGTCGCCTGAATTGGCGGTGTCCGGCAGGCTTTTGAGCCAGGCCGCAATCTCTTCCGCGTTGCGCCAGCCTGGATGCACGAAGACCTGGCTCTCGCCGAGCGCAGCATTGAAGCGCGCATAGCCGAGCGCGCAGCAGCGCTCGATGCAAGCCGCCGCCACCTCGCGCCCGATGGTGGTGAACTCGAACGAAAGCGCCGGCACCGCGCGCGTGAGGCCGGCCAGCGCTTCGGCCTCGAAGCCCTCGACGTCGATCTTGATGAATGCCGGCACGCCATGGCGCGCGATCAATGCATCGAGCGTAGTGACGGGAACCCGGATGCTTCTGGTCCAGGCCTGTCCTTCCCAGCCGGGCGCGCCGGCGGCCTGCTGCACGAATGCCGGCGAAGCCGTGGAGACGGTTGGATTGGCGAGGTTGAGCTTAAGATCGACCGTTCCGGCGCTGCTGCCGACGGCCTGTGGCGCGATCACGACCGTACGATCACGTCCGTACAGCAGCCGCAGCACCTTGAGGATCGCGGGCTGCGGCTCGACCGCGACCACGCGGGCGCCGAGCCTGCGGAAGGCCGCCACGCGGTCGCCCACATGGGCGCCGACATCGAATACGAGGTCGCCGGATTTGACGAATGCGCCATAGAGCCGGACCATGGCGGCGCGGCGCTTGCGATCCAGATAATAGATGCGCAGCGAACGCAGCACGCCGCCGGCCATGCGCAGGCGCTCCGGCGCGGTGAGGCCGTGCGCCGCGGCGGCGCTGATCTCGATGGCGGGCAGCCCGAGCGCGGCGAGCTCCGGCGGCGGCGCCGTCTCCTCGGGCAGCCGGCAAAAGCCGATGCGCACCAGGGCGCGTCCGAGTCCGGGAGCCGCGGTCAAGACCGCGAACGGAATCGACAAGGCGAGGCCGCCGGCGAGGAACAGGGCATACGGAATGGCGGCCGGCACCGTCATGGCGAGCACCGCCATCGTCCACACTCCAAGCAAGGTCTGCGGCCAGAGCTGCCGCGCCGCAAGCCGCAGCGGCACCTCGTGATCGTCGCGGGTTTGCGCGGTCCAGCCGACCGAGCGGCCGAGCAGCAGGCGGGCGAGAAACACGGTGTGGCCGAACCACATGATCGGCAGCAGCAGCAGGACGAAGATCGTCTGCGCGACCGCGCTCAGGGTGAAGCGAACTCCGCCGCCGAATGCGGTTCGCAGCTGCGGGCGGGCCAGCACATCGATCGCGGTCGCGATATTGGGCGCGAACCACATGATCAGCACGGTCACGAACAACGCCATGCCGGCAACGGGGCGGATGAAAGCATCCGGGGTTCCCGCCAATGCCACCGCGGCGGTGCCCAGCACCAGGAGGCCCATCCAGGCCGGCGAGCCGAGGAACATCAGGATGGCAAAGCCGAGCTGATAGCGGCTGACCGGCTTGAGGCCTCGCATCACCAGGAAGTGCCAATATTGCATGTTGCCCTGGCACCAGCGCAGATCGCGGCGGATGAACTCGATCAGGGTGGGCGGGTTCTGCTCGAAGCTGCCGCCTTCCTCCGCCAGGATGCGGACCTCGTATCCGGCACGCCGCATCAGCACCGCCTCGACCTGGTCGTGGCTGAGCACGTGCCCGGCGACCAGCGCGCTCTGCGACAGGATCGGCAGATCGCAATGCGCCATGAAAGGCGCGAGGCGCACGATCGCGTTGTGGCCCCAATAGGGCCCGCAGTCGCCCTGCCACCAGGCGCTGCCGATGGTGTAGGAGCGCATGCTCAGCCGCATGCCGAACTGGAACAGGCGGGCGAATGCGCTGGTCGAGGGCATGCCGATGACCAGGCTCTGCAGGATGCCGAGCCGCGGCGCCACCTGCATGATGCGCACCAAGCGCAGTGCCGCGTTCGCCGTCATGACGCTGTCGGCATCGAGCACCAGCGCGAAATCGTGCGCCTTGCCCCAGCGATCGCAAAAATCGCGGATGTTGCCGGCCTTGAATCCGGCATTGAGGTCGCGGCGCCGGTAGGTGATTGCGATGCGGCCTTGCCAGACGCGCGTGAGCGCCGCGAAGCATTCCTGCTCGGCGGCCGCGATCGCAGGCTCGCTGGTATCGCTCAGCACGTAAAGGTGAAAGCGCTCGCCGATGCCGGGCACGCCCAGGCCTTCGAGCATCGGGATGAGACAGCTTGTGACCCGGGCCGGTGGCTCGTTGCGGATGCACACCAGGATCGCGGTCGACGCCGTGATCGGTTCATTGCCGCGCACGCGGCCGGCGATCGGGGTGACGGCCACGACCGGATCGCGCGCAAAGCGCATGATCAGGAGCCCGATGGTGGCGTTCCAGAAGCTGATCACCGTCCAGGGCAGGGTGACCGCGAACAGCGCCACCAGCGCGTAATCCATGGCCCCGAAGTTGCCTACCGACAGTGCCACGACGCACAGCCAGACGAGCCCGACGAGCGAGAGGCCGACCAGCGCGAAAAACAGCGCCTGCCGCCGGCCGATCCGCACCGGCGGCGCCGTCGCCCCCTCGTTGCAGGTCTGGCGTTCGAGCATGGAAGGTTTGGCGTGTGTTCCGGTGCGCTTACCGGTATAGCGGGGCCCGCCTGACCAAGTCCATTGCGGGGTTGCGGGTGAACGATCGATCGATCCAGGCCCTCTGGTATGTGGGCGCCGGCCGCGCCGAGCTGCGCCCGGAAAGCGTGGTGGCGCCTGCTTCCGGGCAGGTCCGGGTGCGCGCCCTGTTTGGCGCGGTCAGCCGTGGCACCGAGCGGCTCGTTTTCGAGGGCCGGGTGCCGCCGAGCCAATACCAGCGCATGCGCGCCCCCCACATGGCGGGCACATTTCCCTACCCGGCCAAATATGGCTACGCCACGGTGGGGCGGGTGGAGGAGGGGCCACCGCCGCTGCAGGGCCGGATCGTGTTCGCGCTGCATCCGCACCAGAGCGTCTTCGCGGTGGCGTCCGATTTGGTGGTGCCGGTTCCCGCGCAAGTGCCGCCGGCGCGCGCGGTGCTGGCCGCCAATATGGAGACGGCGCTCAACGCGGTCTGGGATGGCGCACCCGGACCGTCCGACCGCATCGCCGTGGTGGGCGGCGGCGTGGTGGGCCTGCTGGTGGCGCGGCTCTGTGCCCGGATGCCCGGAACGCAGGTGACCGTGGTCGACATCGTGGAGCAGCGGAAAGAGATTGTGCAGGCGCTCGGCGCCGGCTTTGCGGCTCCGGCGGCGGCGCCGCAGGACTGCGATCTGGTGTTTCATGCGAGCGGAACCGGTGCGGGCCTCGCCGCCGCGCTGCGGCTCGCGGGCGAGGAGGCCGCGATCGTGGAGCTGAGCTGGTATGGGGCGGGCGACGTGGCAGCGCCGCTCGGTGAGGCCTTTCACAGCCGCCGGCTGCGCCTTATTGCGAGCCAGGTCGGGCAGGTCGCGCCCTCGCACCGCTCGCGCTGGAGCAGGTCGGCGCGCCTTGCCGCGGCGCTCGATCTCCTGGCCGATCCCGCGCTCGACAATCTGCTCGCGCCGGCGGTGCCGTTCGAAGACCTGCCGGCCCGATTGGCGGAGATCCTCGGCTCGCAAACGGACGCGCGCTGTCCGCTGATCCGCTATCCTGACGTTGAATAGAACCATTGAACGAGAGGTCCTTAGTGTTCGCAGTCGAAGTCTCCGACCAGATCATGATCGCCCATTCCTTCCAGGGCGCGGTGTTTGGCCCCGCCCAGCAGCTGCATGGCGCGACCTTCGTGGTGCGCGCGGCCTTCATGGCCGAGCGGCTTGACCAAAACGGCATCGTCATCGATATCGGTTGCGCCCATGCGGCGCTCAAATCCGCACTCGGGCCGCTCAACTATCGCAATCTCGACGACCTGCCGCAGTTCAAGGGCATCAACACCACCACCGAATTCGTAACCCGATACGTGTTCGACCAGCTCGCCGAGGTGGCGAAGGCCGGCAAGCTCGGGCGCGACGGACGCGAGCTCGCGGCGCTGCGCGTCACCGTCCTGGAATCGCCCTCGGCCAGCGCCTGGTACGAGGCGCCGTTGTGGTGAAGGCGGCCGCGTTCGTGGTGCCGGGCGATCTCGCCACCCCGACCGGCGGCTACGCCTATGACCGCCGCATCATCGGGGAGCTGCGGGCTCTGGGCTGGCAGATGCAGGTGCTCGATATCGGCGACAGCTTTCCGCGTCCCACGGTGGCGGCGCGCGCTGCCGCGCAGCGGCGCCTCGCCGAGCTGCCGGGCGGGTATCCGATCGTGGTCGACGGGCTCGCTTTCGGGGTGCTGGCCGAGGAAGCGCAGGCGCTTGCGCCCGCTCACCGGCTGGTAGCGCTGGTGCATCATCCGCTGGCGCTGGAATCAGGTTTGAGCGCCGGCGATTCCGCGGCGCTGCACGCCAGCGAGCGCGCGGCGCTCGCCTGCGCCCGCCATGTCATCACCACCAGCCCGTCGACCGCGCAGTTGCTGATCGCCGATTTTGCCGTGCCGTCGCAGCGGCTGAGCATCGTGCGGCCCGGCACTGATCGCGCGCCGGCGCCGGCGCGCGTGCCTCGTCCGATGGTCGAGCTGCTGGCAGTCGGCAGCGTCGTGCCGCGCAAAGGCTACGATGTCCTGGTGGCCGCGCTCGCCGCGATTCACGACCTCGCCTGGCGTCTCGTCATCGCCGGCGACCGCGCGCGCGACCCGCACACCGCGCGGCTTATCGATGCCGAAATCGAGCGTCTTGGTCTCGGCTCGCGCATCACCTTTGCGGGCGCGGTCGCGCCGGCGCGGCTCATGCAGCTCTATGCCGCCGCCGATCTGTTTGTGCTGTCCTCCCGGTTCGAGGGTTACGGCATGGCCTATGCGGAGGCCATCGCCCATGGGCTGCCGGTGGTGGGCACGCGGGCCGGCGCCGTTCCCGACACCGTGCCGGCGGGCGCGGGCGTGCTGGTGCCGCCGGACGATGTGGATGCGCTCGCTCTCGTGCTGCGCCGGTTGATCGAAAGCCCGTCGGAGCGGGCGCGTCTTTCGGCCGGTGCGCGCGCTGCTGCGGCGACGTTTCCGTCCTGGCAGGACTCTGCAAGCCTGTTTGCGCGCGTGCTGGAGCAGGTTGCGGAACCGGTTGCGGGATCGATCGGATGAGCGGATTTTCAGCCCAGTGGCTTGCTCTGCGTGAGCCCCATGATCGGCTCGCCCGCAACGCAACTGTGCTCGACGCGGTCGCCGCCGCGTTTCGCGATCAGCCGGCAGTGGCGGTGGTCGATCTTGCCTGCGGGGCGGGCGCGAGCCTGCGGGCGATCGGGCCGCACCTGCCGGTGCGGCAGAGTTGGCGGCTGGTGGACAACGACCTCGGTCTGTTGGCGCGCACGGCCGCGCTGGCGCGGCCGCCGCTATTGAGCGTGACGGCGCAGCCGATCGATCTCGCCCGCGATCTCGAGCTGGCGCTTGATGGGCCGCTCGATCTGGTGACCTGCTCGGCGTTGCTCGATCTGGTGTCGGAGCCGTGGCTCGAACGCCTGGTACTCGAGGCGGCGGCGCGCCGGCTGCCGGTCTATGCGGCGCTCAGCTATGACGGCGTGGCCACGCTCGAGCCCGGCGATCCGTTCGATGCCGAGATGGTGGCGGCGGTCAACCGGCACCAGCGCCGCGACAAGGGCTTTGGTGCGGCACTGGGGCCGCAGGCGGCCGCGCTTGCGGTGGCCCGCTTCCAGGCGGTCGGTTATCGGGTGGTGCAAGGCCGCTCCGATTGGACGTTCGGGCCGCAGGACGGCGACATTCAAGATGCGATCCTGGCAGGCTGGGCCACCGCCGCGCGCGAGCTCGACGACGTGCCGCTCGATCGGATCGCGGGTTGGTTCACCCATCGGCGCGAGCTCGTTGCCGATGGACGCGGCCGCCTGCGGGTCGGTCACATCGACGTATTCGCCACCCCGACAGGAATCCGCTGACCGCTGAGATCGCAGTCCACCAGCAGCTCCTCGCCCAACGCATGGGCACGCATCGGCGCCCGCAGCGCATGGTCCACGCGTGCGATCGGCGGCAGCGATACGCTCGATGGCCCGGCCCCGATGATGATGGGCGCGATCACCACATGCAGGCGGTCGAGGCAGCGCGCCTGCAGGAAGCGCGAGACCGTGTTGGCGCCGCCTTCGACCAGGATGCGGCGGAAGCCGCGCGCGGCGAGCGCCGCCAGGATGGCGGCCGGCGCGATATGGCCATCCGATTCCGGCAGGGCCGCGATCTCGACCCCGGGCGGAAGCTTGCAGGAAGTGCCGGCACGGGTGAGCACCAGGCGGCGGATGCCGTCATCGGCGAGCACCCGCGCGGAGGCGGGCAGCCGGCCACCCGGATCGATGATCACCCGGGCCGGGCTCGGCCCGGCCACGCGGCGCACGGTCAGCTGCGGATCGTCGATGTTGGCGGTTCCGACCCCGATCAGCACCGCATCCACCAGGGCGCGCAGCCGATGCAGATGGGCGAGGCCGGCGGTTCCATTGATGTACTTGGAATCGCCGCTCGCGGTGGCGATGCGGGCGTCGATCGACTGGCCGAATTGCCCGACCACGACGAGGCCGTCGACCAGGCCGCGCCGCAGCGGGCCGAACAGGTCCTGCCAGGGGGCCGGCAACGCGCCCGCGGGTTCACGGAACATCCGGGGAACATGGCCCCAGCTCTCGGTGCAGGTGTCACTGCAGGTGTCGGTGGCGGCGGCGTCGACCAAGCTCATGCCCGCCCTCGCCATTTTGGCGCCCGGGGCGGCCCCTCGGCGGGGCCGAGGTATGGTCGTTCTTTCGAAGCGGTCGTCATCGTGCCATGATAGAGGTTGAGCTAGGGCCTGGAAACGGCGCCGGAAGCCAGGGCTCCCGAATACGCCAGAATAGCAATCCGACAGCGGGTGCTGTTTCGGCTCGATCGTTTCATCCGTGGGGGACAATTGTTCCGTGGTGAGTAGCCAAGCAAGCACTCGTACCGCCCTGATGGGGTTGCCCCAGCATGTTGCGGTCGAGCGGGCTCTGTCCGAGTTCCGCTGCGGCCGGCCGGTGATCATGACCGATGCCGATGAGCGGATCGTCGCGCTGCCGGTCGACGGCATGAGCGATGAGCAGCTCGCCGCCTTTCGCCAATTGTGCGCCCCGGCCCCCCTGCGGCTGGTGGTGACCGAACGGCGGGCGAGCTCGCTCGGGCTCGCCGCATCGGGACCGATCGCGCTCACCATCGGCGAGGCCGACGATGCGGCCGAGATCCTCTCGCTCGCGGTCGATGCGCAGGTAGCGCGCCGGCTCGATGGCATCGCGCCCGGTCGCACCGCCGATGCCGCCATCGAGCTCGCCAAGGTGGCGCAGCGGCTTCCCGCCCTCCTGGTCGCCCCCATCAGTGAAGCCGCGGCGGCGAGCTGCGACCCGCCGCTGATCGCCATCGCGGCGCAGGCGGTGGGGCCGTTCCGCGAAGCGGCGCTCGGCACCCTCACGGTCGCCTCCGAGGCCAATGTGCCGCTCAATGGCGAGCTGTCGGCACGCTTCGTGGTGTTCCGCGACGTGATCGGCGGTACCGCGACGGCGGTCATCGTCGGCGCACCCGATTTTTCGCAGCCGGTTCCGGTGCGCATGCACTCGGCCTGTCTCACCGGCGACGTCTTCGGCTCGCGGCGTTGCGATTGCGGCGATCAGCTTCGGCTCGCGCTGGCGCGGCTGGACGAGCAGGGCGGCGGGATCATTCTCTATCTGCGGCAGGAGGGCCGCGGGCTCGGGCTCGCCAACAAGATGCGCGCCTATCAGCTGCAGGACGAAGGCCTCGATACGCTCGATGCCAATGCCACGCTGGGGTTCGATGACGACGAGCGCGACTATGGGATCGCGGGGCGCATGCTGGAGCTCCTGGGCTGCAAGCGGGTGCTGCTGTTGACCAACAATCCGGCCAAGCTCGATGGCCTGGTGCAGGCCGGCATCGAGGTCTCGGGCCGCATTCCGCTGCAGGGGGCGATCAACGCCGACAATCGCCGCTATCTCACCGCCAAGGCGACCCGCGCCGGGCATCAGCTCGATCACCTCATGACGGTTCTCGGCGAGGATGAGCCGGTGGGCGATGATCGCGCATCGTGACGTGGCTGTGCACCCGCTGCGCCGGATCGGCGACCTGACCTTTCCGGAGATTTCCCGGACGCTCACGGAAACCTCCATTCTCTGCCTGCCGATGGGCGCCATCGAGCAGCACGGCGCGCATCTGCCGCTCAACACTGACGTGGTGGTGGCGGAGGGAGTGACGCAGGCCCTGGTCGCCCGCTGGGGCGATCAGTTCGATCTCTGGGTGCTGCCGAGCCTTTCCATAGGCCTCTCGCGCGAGCATGACTGGGCGCCCGGTACGCTCAGCCTGTCGGTCGCGAACTTCGCGGCGCTGCTCAAGGAGACGGGCCGCGAGATCGTGCGGGCGCTGCCGGCGCGCAACCTTGTCATCGTCAACGGTCATGGCGGCAATCGCGGGATTCTCGAAAACCTCCTGCACGAGCTGCGCGGCGATCTCGCCCTCAATGCCTGCGTCATCCATCCCTTCGACCTCGCCCAGACGGGCACCGACGCGGTGGTCGGCGATGTCCATGGCGGCGCCGGCGAAACTTCGTTGATGCTGGCGCTGGCGCCTGATCTGGTGCGCAGCGATATGATCGCGAATGCGGAATCTCCGCCCGCGCCCGACGGCATCGCCGCGCTGATCTACGATCGCGGGGTGACCTGGCCCTGGCGCACCGACGACCCGCGGCTCGCCCGCACCGGGATCATCGGCGATCCCGCGGCGGCTTCCCCGGAACGAGGCCGGGCCATGATCGAGCGCATGGTCGAGCGCGCCCGCGGGGTGCTCGAGCGCCTGCTGGAAAATCAATCCCTCATGGGGAAGCCCGGGTGATCATTTCCCGGCGTGCGAGCAGCGCCGGAACGAGCCCGGCGAGGCCCGCCACCACGGCCCAATGGGCATAGCGGAAATCGGTCGCGACCCCGAGCACGCCGAACGTCAGGACATAGAAGATGCCGGCGGCCGCGATGCTGATGGCGAAGGCTCCGCTCGGGGTGCGGCGCGCCGGCCACGCCCAGCCGACGATCGCGACGTCGAGCAGCAGCCAGAGCCCGGTGCGAAACAGGATGGTCGACTTGAGCGCATCGTGCAGCGGCAGCAGCGCCATGAAGTAGGTATTGTGCGCAATCGGCGTCTCGTCGAGGAGCGGCAGCTTGAACAGCTCGAGGGTGAGGTTTGGGAGCGCGACGAATGTCCATAGCACCGTGAGCCGGTGGCTGAGATAGGCGAACGGATGAGCGATGACGGCTCGCTTCCAGGCATCGACCAGCCGCCGCGTGCCGAAGATGACGTCGTCGGGGCGCTCGAGCCTCGCCATCACGAACTTGCACGGATCGAGGGTCCAATAGCTGTCCCAGTGCGTGGGCTCGTAGCACTGGCTGGTCAGCAGCGCGGTCTCATCGGGGCTCCAGCTCACCGGAAACTGGTTCTCCTTGGCGAAGTGGGTGATGCCGCCGAGGTCGAAGACCAGGAGCGAGTGCAGCGGGTTCTCGCGCTTCACATGCAGGATTTCGTAATAGACCAGATGAATGAGCCCGTAGCCGGCCAGCACGGCCGGGACGAACATGAGCGCGGTCCGTTTCCATTCGAACCGCGCCGGCCAGATCGCATAGGCGATGAGGAGAGGCGCCGCCACGATGGCATTGGGCCGCAGCAGGATTCCGAACGCCACCAGGGCGAGCGCGAGCAGCTGCCCGCCCCAGCGCCATGGGCCGGTGCGGTCGGCGATCGCATACGCGAGCGCGGCGGAGAGCAGCCACACGCCGGAAAACAGGATGTCGCGCCAGAGCATCGACAGCAGGATGAAGGCCGGCGGTGCCAGCGCGAGCAGCGGCACCGCCAGCGCGAGCGCGGCGGAGCGGCGCAACACGGTGAGCGCGATCACGCCGAAGCCGAGCCAGTAGAACGTTACGATCAGAAGAAACATGCTGCCCGAGCCTGGCGCGATCGGATCGATCAGCCACCACACGATGGTCAGCAGCGGCGATTGCCAGTCGCCGAGCTGCCAATCCTGGATGTAGCTGTGCACATAGGCGGCATCGTTGGTCAGGTAGCCGGGATAGAGCAGCAGCACCGTGAGGCCGAAGCCGGCCGCCGTCAGCGCACACACCAGCATGATGCCGGCCGGCGCGGATGGTCGGACGGCGGGCGGTTCGGGAGGACTCACGGGGGCTGCCGGCTCGGGGGCGGGAGCGGGAGTAAACTCTGCCGCAACCGCAATGACAACCGAAACGCGTCGCGAACGGTTGTGAAGTCCCGGCGTGGAACTTTTTGCCTCGCGCCGCGTAAATGTGAGCGGTATCGATTTCCTGCAACGGGAAGCTGCTGTCCAAAAGGCCCCCATGCCGTCTCGCATCGAGGATTATGCCCTGATCGGCGACTGCAACGCCGCCGCACTGGTGGCGCGCGATGGGTCGATCGATTGGCTGTGCTGGCCGCGCTTCGATTCCGAAGCCTGTTTTGCGGCACTCTTGGGCACCAGCCAGCATGGCCGCTGGTTGATCGCGCCGCAGGACCGGGAAGCCCGGGTCACGCGCCGCTATCGGCACAATACCCTGATCCTGGAGACCCGCTACGAGTGCCGCGAGGGCGCCGTCACGCTGGTCGACTTCATGCCCACGGGCGGCTCCCATTCCAACGTGGTTCGCCTGGTGGTCGGGGAGCGCGGGCAGGTCGCCATGAGTACCGAGCTGATCCTGCGCTTCGGCTACGGCGCGGTGGTTCCCTGGATGCAGAAGCTCGAGGACGGGACTCTGCGCGCCATCGCGGGCCCCGACATGGTGGTGCTGCGTACGCCCGTTGCGCTGGCCGGCCGCGACTTGACCCATGCGGGCGAGTTCACGGTCGCGGCCGGCGAGACGGTGCCGTTCGTGTTGACCTATGGGCCATCGCATTTGCCGCTGCCGACGGCGCTCGATGCAGCCGCGGCGCTCGCCACGACCGAGACGTTCTGGAGCGAATGGGCGGCGAAGTGCCGTCCTGCGGGCCCTTGCTCGGACGCCGTGGTGCGTTCGGTAATCACGCTCAAGGCCCTGACCTACGCGCCCACCGGCGGCATCGTGGCGGCCCCGACCACCTCGCTGCCCGAGCAGCTCGGCGGCACCCGCAATTGGGACTACCGCTTCTGCTGGCTGCGCGATGCCACCTTCACGCTGCTCGCAACCATGAACGCCGGCTATTACGAGGAGGCGCAGGCGTGGCGCGACTGGCTGGTGCGGGCGGTCGCCGGCAGCCCGCAGCAGGCGCAGATCCTCTACGGCATCGCCGGCGAGCGGCGCACCACCGAATGGGAGGTGCCGTGGCTGCCCGGCTACGAGGGCTCCGGGCCGGTGCGCATCGGCAACCAGGCGCATGAGCAGCTGCAGCTCGACGTCTATGGTGAGGTGTTGGACGCGTTCTATCAGGCCCGTCGTGGCGGGCTGCCGTACAGCGAAGCCGCCGCGGCGCTCCAGCTCGCCTTTCTCGAGCATCTCGAGCAAGTCTGGCGCGAGCCGGACGAGAGCATCTGGGAGGTGCGGGGCGGGCGGCGTCAATTCACCTATTCCAAGCTCATGGCCTGGGTCGCCTTCGACCGCGCGGTCAAGAGTCACGAGACTTTCGGCCGCGGCGATCCTGCGCGCGCGGATCGTTGGCGCGCGTTGCGCGCCGAGATTCATGCCGATATCTGTGACAACGCCTTCGATGCTTCGCTCGGCAGCTTCGTGCAGTCCTATGGCAGCCTGGAGCTCGATGCCAGCCTGCTGCAGATTCCCATCGTCGGATTCCTGCCGGCGGACGATCCGCGGGTGGTCGGCACGGTGGCGGCGATCGAGCGCGATCTCATGGCCGACGGCTTCGTGATGCGCTACCGCAGCGAATCCGCTCCGGACGGATTGCCGGCCGGCGAGGGGGCATTTCTGGCCTGCAGCTTCTGGCTGGTCGACGCCTATGTGCTGCAGCAGCGCTGGGACGAGGCGCGCCGATTGTTTGATCGGCTGGCGGCGCTCGCCAACGACGTGGGCCTCCTGAGCGAGGAATACGATTTCCGCAGCGGCCGCCTGGTCGGCAATTTTCCGCAGGCCTTCAGCCATATTGCGCTCATCAACAGTGCGTTCAACCTGACCAAGGCCGAGAAGCCCGCCGAGCAGCGCGCGCAAGCGGACCAGGCGGAAATCCCGGCGTGAGGGCGTGGCATAACCTTTGACCAACCTGCGCCTCGTGCGGGTCGCGCGGCGAGGGCGCCCACAAGGGGCGCCCCTACGATCGTCGCGTAGGGGCGGCCCTCGTGGCCGCCCGCTTGGCAGGCATCCACACGCGTGGCGCTCCTGTTGATTTCATTCACGAATTCGAGTTCGTTTTGTCAAAAATGGAGGTAAGGAACTACCGGCGGCCTGGCTTCTCCCTCCGTCATTCCGAAACTGCATGGCGTTGTCGCCGTTTGAGTCCCGCGCAGGCGCTGCTCGCTTGCAAAATACGGGGAGAAAACAAGGAGCCGTGGCCATGGAGGGCGCGTGAGCCATGCAGCCGACGGATAGGTGTGGTCACTTTGATTGCTGCATTGAAAATACAATCAAACAACAAATAACCGCGGTTATAGGCGGGTCGCGCGCGGCTTCGCGTCGGCAGGAACGCGTGTCGGTTTGCGCCAGCCGGAGATCGGGGCGCAATTCGTGAGTTTCAATTTCCAGAGTCCACTGATTTGGGCGGTTACGTCAAGGCTCGGCGACCGACCCGCGGCCAAACCGCCGCGCAGCGCGCGCAACCCGCGAAGACTCCTGCTGCTGCGTAGGATGGGTGGAGCTCTTGCGATACCCATCAGCGGCGGTCGATGGGTTTCGCAAGAGCTCAACCCATCCTACACGATCCCGCAAACCTCAATGGCTGTTGCGCGGGATGCTCTTCTGGGCGACGCGCTGGTATTTGACCGCGGGCTTGAGCACCATGCCGTCGGCCAGCTGATCCACTATGCCGCGCTGGATTTCCTGCCACGGGGTCTGGCTTTCCGGGTGCGCAAAGCCGCCTTGCTGTGCCAGGGCCTGTCGGCGCGCCGCGAGCTCAGGCTCGGAAACCAGCATGTCGGCGGTGCCGCGGTTGAGATCGATGCGCACCCGGTCGCCGGTCTTGAGGAGCGCGAGGCCGCCGCCGGCCGCCGCCTCGGGCGAGGCATTGAGGATCGAGGGCGAGCCCGAGGTGCCGGACTGGCGTCCGTCGCCGATGCAGGGCAGCGCAGTGATGCCCTGCCTGAGCAGCGCCGCCGGCGGCTGCATGTTGACCACCTCGGCCGAGCCCGGATAACCGATCGCGCCGACCCCGCGCATGAACAAGACGGTGGTGGCATCGATCGCGAGCGCCGGATCGTCGATGCGGCGGTGATAATCCTCCGGCCCGTCGAACACCACGGCGCGGCCTTCGAAGGCGTTGGGGTCCTTCGGATTGGACAGGTAGCGCTCCCGGAACTCGGGCGCGATGACGCTCACCTTCATGATGGCGGAATCGAACAGATTGCCCTTGAGCACCTTGAACCCGGCCTGGGCTTTGAGGGGCCGGTCGTAGGGGCGGATGACATCGGGGTCGGTGACGGCGGCTGCACTCGCGTTCTCGCCCACGGTCTTGCCGTTGATGGTAAGGGCGTCGGTGTGGATGCGCTTGGCGGCGATCAATTCATGCATCACGGCCGGCAACCCACCGGCGCGGTGGTATTCCTCGCCCAGATATTTTCCGGCCGGCTGCATGTTGACCAGGAGCGGCACGTCGTAGCCGATCGTCTCCCAATCATCCATGGTGAGCGGGATGCCGGCATGGCGCGCGATGGCGTTGAGGTGGATCGGCGCATTGGTCGAGCCGCCGATGGCCGAGCAGGCCACGATGGCGTTCTCGAACGCCGCGCGGGTGAGGATATCGCTCGGCTTGAGATCCTGGCGCACGATCTCGACGGCGCGGCGGCCGGTCTCATAGGCGATCTGGCCGCGCTCCCGATAGGGCGCCGGGATGGCGGCACAGCCCGGCAGCGACAGGCCGAGCGCTTCCGCCAGGGCATTCATGGTCGAGGCGGTGCCCATGGTGCTGCAATGGCCGATCGAGGGGGCGGAGGCCGCGACCGCATCGATGTATTCCTGGTAGTCGATCTCGCCGGCCGCAAGCTTCCGGCTCATCGCCCATTTGATGGTCCCCGAGCCGGCGCGCTCGCCCTTCCACCAGCCATTGAGCATGGGCCCGCCGGAGAGCACGATCGCCGGAATATTCACGGTGGCGGCCGCCATGATGGCGGCCGGCGTGGTCTTGTCGCAGCCGGTGGTGAGCACCACGCCGTCGAGCGGATAGCCGAACAGCACCTCGACCAGGCCCAGATAGGAGAGGTTGCGGTCGAGCGCGGCGGTCGGCCGCTTGCCGGTCTCCTGGATCGGGTGGGTGGGGAACTCGAGCGCGACGCCGCCGGCGTCGCGGATGCCGTCGCGCACGCGCTCGGCGAGCTGCAGGTGATGGCGGTTGCAGGGGGAGAGATCGGAGCCCGACTGGGCGATGCCGATGATCGGCCGGCCCGACATGATCTCGCCCTTGGTGAGGCCGAAATTGAGATAGCGCTCGAAATAGAGCGCCGTCATGCCGGGGTCGTCCGGATTGTCGAACCACAATTGCGAGCGAAGCCGCCGTCCGCGCGGATCACGCTCACCTGAGTCTTTTGCCATGACGTGTCCTCATTCGAACGCGGCACCCTGGCCGCGATCTCTCTCCGGTCATGCTCCGCGAAGGCGGCGCATCCAGTAATCGCAAACGCCGGTTTTGTATTGAGACGTCGGTGGTTACTGGGTCGTCCGCTTGCGCGGACGATGACAATCGAGAGTCAATCACTGGGTTCTCTTGGTATAATGCCCCGGATCGATGGCCGAAAGTGGCCGCCCGCCAGGAACCGCCCCGCATGAGCCGCCAATGAGCCCGACCCGACCGCAGATGCGACTCGGCGCCTTCTTCAATCCGACCGGCCACCATGTGGCCTCGTGGCGGCATCCGCGCGCGCAGGCCGATGCCGGCATCAACTTCCAGCACTATCTGGAGATCGCCCGCACGGCGGAGCGCGCCAAATTCGACATGGTGTTCCTGGCCGACAATGTCTGCGTGCGCGACGCCAAGATGGAGGCGCTGTGCCGCTCGGCGCAATATATCGCGAACTTCGAACCGCTGACCTTGCTGTCGGCACTCGCGCCCCTCACCAGCCATATCGGGCTCGTGGCCACCGCCTCGACTAGCTACAACGAGCCGTATCATGTGGCGCGCAAGTTCGCCTCGCTCGATCACTTGAGCGGCGGGCGCGCCGGCTGGAACCTGGTGACCTCGGGCCAGGAGGCGGAAGCCCGCAATTTCAGCCGCGACAAGCACTATCTGCATGGCGAGCGCTACGAGCGTGCGCGCGAATTTGCGCAGGTCGTGCTCGGGCTGTGGGACAGCTGGGACGACGACGCCTTCATCCGCGACAAGGCGAGCGGGCAGTTCTTCGATCCCGACAAGCTGCATGCCCTCAACCACAAGGGCGAGAATTATGCCGTGCAGGGGCCGCTGAACGTGCCGCGCAGCCCGCAGGGCCGCCCGGTGATCGTGCAGGCCGGCGGCTCGGAAGACATGATCAAGGTGGCGGCCGAGTTCGCCGAGGTGATCTTCTGCGCGCCGCTCACGCTGGCGGCGGCGCAGAAATTCTATGCCGATCTCAAGGGCCGGGTCGCCGCCCACGGCCGCTCGCCCGAGCAGGTCAAGATCATGCCGGGGCTCAGCGCCATCATCGGCCGCACCGAAGAGGAGGCGCAGGCGCAATACGAATACCTGCAGTCGCTGATCCATCCGGTGGTGGCGCGCGAGATCCTCTCGCTGGTGCTGGGCAGCGTCGATCTCTCGGCCTATCCACTCGATGGGCCTTTCCCCGAGAACCTGCCGCTGTCGAACGCGAGCCAGAGCACCTTCCAATACGTGATCGAGATGGCGCGCAACGAGAAGCTCAGCATGCGCCAGGTGGCGATGCGAGTCGCGGGCGCGCGCGGCAAAAGCGTCGTGCGCGGATCGCCCGCGCAGGTCGCCGATCACATGGAGCAATGGTTCACGGAGGGCGGCTGCGACGGCTTCAATCTGATGCCGCCGTTCCTGCCGGGCGGGCTCGACGATTTCGTCGAGCTGGTGCTGCCGGAATTGCGCCGGCGCGGGCTGTTCCGTACCGAATATGAAGGCCGCACCTTGCGCGAGCATCTCGGGCTGGCACGGCCGGTGAGCCGTTATGCGGAGGCGGCGACGGCGAGCGCGGCCGCAGTCCCGGTGGCGTGAGCTTGGCCTTTTCCCGGACGCGGTGCAGCGCGTAGCGGTGCACCGCTGATCCGGGATCGTTCCAGAGGCCGGCGTGTGGAACGGTCCCGGGTCTGCAGCGCACCATCAAGAGATGCTGCGCTGCGCCCGGGACAAGTCGCGCCTCCTCACCCCCTCGCACCCGACTTGTAGGCGATGCGGGCGTGGCCCATGCAATAGGGCAGGCCCTCGACCTGGGTGCTGCCGCAGAAGCAGAAGTCGCGCGCGCCCGGCTCGCTGATCGGCCAGCGGCAATTTCCCGGGCCCAGCTCCAAAAGCGAGCAGCCGCGCCCGCCATGAAGGGAGATCACTTCGGACCGCCCCGGCGGCTCGGCGGGGAGCCGCATGAGGATTCGATGCTGGCTGAAGATGCGGGTGACGTTGCTGCCGCCGTTTCCGGCGCGCAAGGCGGTACCCTTCGGCTCCGGCTCCCGCGCGGGTGCCGTCTTGGGGCGCGACAGGCCGAGCCGGTTCATCTTGCCGATGACGGCATTGCGGCTCACCCCGATCTCGGCGGCGATCCGGCTGCAGGTGAGGCCGGCACGGATGCAGGTTCTGAGCTGCTCGACGCGCTCGGCCGTCCAGGTCGCGCCGCGGCTGACGTTCCCGGCGACGTTCTGAGCAATCACGTTCGGCGCCTTGGCGGCGGGCGCCCTGGGGACGGGGGCGATGGTCTGCCGTCGAATTGTTGCACCCATGCTGGCTCCTCGATCCGGTTGGTGCCGCGCAGCCGCGCGTGCTGGCGTTCAACAGGCACAGTTCCTCGTTCGCGCCCGCGCATGCGGGCGGCGGCGTCAGTTCAGGCGAGCTCGTGCTGGCGAGCCGGCATGAGGCGAGTGGGGTCGCGTGCGAGCGCGGTGCGGGAGATGGGCTTGGAATCCCACCGCCCGCCTTATAGACCGACATCGAGAGATCCCCTCTCGAGCCCCGCGTTCACCAAGTTTCGACCCGCCCAAAACCTCTCACGATTCGATTCGCTAAGCAAGGGTTAAAATGCCATTATAAGCCGGTAATAAGTGTGAGGCGTCCCGATGGCTCGACCCGAGAACCGCTCCGAGGCCCGCTCCCTGAGCCTGACCTTGCCGGAGGAGACGTTCAATTATCTGGTGTTCCTGGCGACGCTCGGAAAGCTCGGCCGCACCGAGAACGAGGTCGCAACCCACATCCTGGTGCGCGAGGTCTACGCGATGTACGAGCGCGGATTCCACGACGTGAAGATCCCGGTCGCCGATCAGACTTAGAGCGCAAGTGGCGTTCCGCGAAGGAGCCTGCGAGCAAATTATCAAAGCTCGGCCCATCCCATTCCGCTCGTCCCCGCGGAGACGGGGACCCAGTGCTCTCGCAAAAATGCGTTGAGCTTCCGCTGGCGAGAGTGCGAGCGGGCGCTCGCGCCCTGCCGCAACGCTGAGGTTGCGGCTTGTCCAAGGCATTTTGCGAAGGGACTGGATTCCCGCGTGCGCGGAAATGAGCGGATGTGGCTCGGGGACGACAGGCACCTGTTTGATTCGATGAAAACGAAACAGCTCCAAAAGAAAAACCCCGCCCGGGGCGGGGTTAGATGGAGTTACGTTTCTTGAACCCCGCGGAAGCGGGGCCGGATGGAGCTGCTTACTTCTTGCCGTCGTCGGCGTCGTGCTTGATCGCCGGCGCCTTTTCGGCCGGGGCCATCTCGCCGCGCGCACGACCCTCGGTCTGGATCTGCTCGGCGGGCGCGGCCTTCATGGTCGCCGGGACGCGGGGCTCCGTCTTCCCCGGAGTCTGCACGTCGGCTTTCGTCTGATCCTCATCGGACCCGGCATCCTTGGCCATGCACGGCGCAACCAGAGTGGTGGCCAGCACGGCCGCGAGAAGAATCTTCATGATGAAACCTCCAATTTTGTTGTTGAGCGTTTCGACGCTTTGCAATGAGCACGATGGTCAACGTTGGAGCCGCAATCGGGTTGCACGGTAGCGGGCAAAACTTCACGATCCGATCCGGGAACAACCGCAAACGTCTTGCGTTATGGCGCGCCATGGGTTGCCGGCGTGTTGTTGAATTCACGACCCGGCGCGGTAAATTCTACCGCGGGCGCGCTGATCGCGATCAGCTGCGCGGTGGCAGCAGGCGGTGAAAAAATAGCGCGCGCTCGAGCGCAAACGTCGCCTGCTCGAGATCGAGCCCGTGCTTGGATTTCGCGGCCACGATCAGGAGATCGGCCGCCCGCTGCCAGTCGGGCTGGTGCTGGACGCCCGGCGCGAGCGCCAAAATATACGCGCGGGCGTCGGACAGCGTCGCGAGCGGCTCCCCGCGAAGCGGCGCGATGGTGTGGGACAGCGCGAGCCCCCAATCGGGGCCGGTCGTCTCGGTCTCGATCGGGTCGCGAGCCGGCGGGCGGTCCGGCATCAGGAGCTGAGCGCGCTTTCCTTCACCACGCGCTCGTGCGGCTCGCCCGCGCTCTTGATCTGATACTCGTATTCGGCGTCCCGCTCGGGCAGCTGCTTGGTCACCTTGTAGGCGCCGCGCGCGGCATCCCGGTTGAGGCTGGTCGCCTGCAGGAACACGGATTGCCCGAGCTTGAATTTGTAGGTGCGTGCTCTGTCCGTCATCGGCTCAATCCTTCTGCCTGGGCTGATCGCCGCGCAATTCCCGGAACTCGCGCGGCCCTTTGATGAGGCGGCGCTTGCGCGCGTGCCGTTCTTCCGCCGGCATGGCCGGATCGGCGAGCTTGTCGATCTGCCGGCCCGCCATGTCGGAAGCCCGCGCGGCCGCCTGCGCGCTTCGCCGCTTGACGGGCCGGGCGCCCGCCAATCCCAGCTCGACCAAGCGGCGTATCGCCTCCGAACGCGATGCCGCGCCGTTGCCGGCCGCCCACTTGTCGATCGACCTGGTGAGCTTCGGCGGCAGGCGAATGGCTGAAACCGGATCCTGCCCGGTGGCCGGCCGCCCCCGCTTTTTTCGTATTACGGATTTTGACGATTTCATTTCTTTATCTGTACTACGAAAAAACCGGCAGGGCAAGGGGAATGACGGCGGACGGTCATATTGCGATTGCGGCCGATAAAGCCCATGCTGAAATATCAGGCCACTCGATGCGCCCTGGGAGGCCCGCGCCATGCCGACCAAGCTCAAGATCGCTCTCGCCGCCGCCATCTTGCTCGGCACTGCATCCGCGGCAGCGGGCGGGCGTGTGATGCCATGCAGCCTCGACGGCGTTAATCCGCACCGTCACCACAAGATCTTTCGCCATCCCGCCGTCGCCGGGGAATACGGTTTTGTCAGATCGGCGGGGGACACCTGGCTCGTCGAGCCCAATTGTCATCGCTGACGCCGAGTCGCGCGCCCCTCATTTGACTCTGCAACGGCGGTCGCACTTGAGGTCGGCGGCATTGCACGCCCGCACGACATTCAGATCCTTGATGGTTCTTTGCGCGTCGGGCATCTGGAGAGTTGGTTGCGCGCAGGCTAGCTGTGTTTTGGCGCATGCGTTCAAGCATGCGAGGACCTTCGGGCTGGGTGCGGCGTCAGCTTGCGCCACCAAGCCCATAAGCATCATGCAAGCACCTTGAAGCATCCGCGCCACGGTTCGTTTGCTCATGCTTATTTCTCCTTGTCTGGTTGGACGCCTTCAATCAATTCGCGGCGTCTCATCCAAGCGCCTCCCGGCGACCGGGATCAAACTATAGCGGATTCCGGTCGCGTTGACGCCCAATCTCTCCGGTGCCCGCCGCGAGTACTTGGTCCCGGGGTTATGGCAGGCCGGCAGGTCTTTCGCACCGCAAAGCAAAGCGTGGGTGGCCGGGACACAAGGGCGTTTACGCCCGTCTTCGCGGGTGGTGCCCGGCCACGACGCACCAGGTGATTGCGTGCAAACGAAACCCGCGCCAGCGCCGCCAGCCCGGCCGGGCACGTCTGTTTCAATCGGCGGATGATCAATCAGCGCGGTCTTGCGGGCAAAGCGTCGCAATTCATCGCGCTACATCCAGAAGGCCGATGCGGCGATCAGCGCACCGGCATTGGCGGTCGAGCGGGCGGCTCCGGCAGTGTGGGCGGGAGCGGCGCCGCCGATGCCGCAGGGGCCGGTTCCGGCGGGGCGGGCGGGCGCGACGCCGCGGATGATTGAAGGGCGCCTTGCGGCGGCGGCAGGATGGGCTTGTGCGCGGCGGCGGCGGCGGCCGGCGGAAGCGCCGATATCCGGCGCCGGATGTCCTGTCCGGCCGTCTGCAGCTTGGCGATGTCGCGAGCCATCTGTTCCTGGCCGGCGGCGAGCTGCTCGACACTTTGCCGCAAGGCGCCGATGTCCTGCGCCATCGTGGCCAGCTGCTGCAGTTCGGGCGAGGGGGCGGTGGGAGCGGTCGACGCGGCCGTTTCCGACGGCGTCGGCGCAACGGCTGCGGCTTGCGCCGATGCTGCCGGCGGCGCGGACGCGGCAGGTGGGCTCGGCTGCTCGACGGCGATCTCGCGGCCGGGCGGCGGGCTCATCGCCGGCGGCGGCGACAACCAGCCAAGCGATGGGGCCGCGCTCGCGATCATCTGCCTGGCCGCGCCGCCATAGGACTGCCAGGCCAAGGTGGCGGCGACACCCATGCATGCCGTCACCAGGAAGCGGGCGAGGCTGTGCGAGCTTCGCCGGTCGGGCGAAGGCCGGCCGGTCGGAAGCGGGTCGCTGTTCAGGCCGGGTGAACGTAACGTGGCGTCGAGCAACGGCTCGGTCACGCGCGGGCCGGCGGAAAAATCGGACCCCGCCGGCGCGCGCCGCCGGTCGGAAGCGACATGCGCCAGCCTGGACAGAGCTTCTTCGGCGTCGGTCCAGTCCTTCGGCGCCAGCAAGACGACATCGCCAACGTGATGCGGATCGGCTTGCGCTGGGCTCAGCTTTGTATCCATTGGGCGACCTGTATCATCGCACCCCAACCCCCATGGATGCCGAACACAGGCCATTGCGGTGTGACCAAAGCAAGGCGATGGGAGACGGAAGGCCGAGGCGACCGGAACTCAGCACGGGCTCAAAGCGGCCTTTGTGACTTCATGAACTGGGAAGTCGCAATCAGATTCTGCGGAGATACGTTGATGACGCCGCCGCGCGGGCTGTCGATATCCGCAATAAGAAAGAACGAGACCGATACGATGACCGGGAGAATCGACAAAAGAAGACCGCGGGTGCGATGATCGCCATAGCCGATCAGAAGGTTGCAGGAAATTGCGATCAACCCCACCAATCCCCAGGCCGTCGGCGGTATTCGATTCCACCACGCTGCCTGGGTATATCCTTGCGAATTCAGGACATCGTTCATGCCAGCTGCCGCGAGCACGACGACGGGCGTCGGGTGCGCCGCCGCAGCGCGCGATATGGCTGACCAGAGATCGGCCTGCAATCTCGCGGTATCGGCGTCGATCCGGCGGATTTGTGCCTGATCGCGTGTGACATAGAAGAGCACGCGCTGATCGATATATTCGCTCAAGAGCTTGCGCACGTTCGCGGCTTCATCCGGAGGCAACAAATCGGCTCGCACATACTCGGTGCCGATCGCGTTGGCCTCCGCCTCCTCGTAATTCTTGCGCTGATCATAGCGGGTGACCGCCATCGAGAAGCTGAACCCGATGATCAGTGCCAGGAGGGTCAGCGCGGCGTTACGCACGAGATTGAACTCCTCCCGGTCATCGGGGCCGAGCGCATAGCCGCGGGTTCGAAGGAAATCGCCGGCGTAAGCCGCAAGCCACTGAGCCGCAGCCGCAATCATGAAAACGACGAATGGGTTTTCCAGAACGTCCATGCGCGTGGTTCGCTTGCCTCATGCGTGCCCGGTCGAGACCTCGGCGGATCCGTATCAGTCGGGTTACGCAAGCGAGATGCTTGATCTAGATCAAATTTCGGTCTGGCGGACACCCTTTGCGTGCTGTGATGCCCACCCGGCGTCCGGCCCCTACACCTTGGATTAGCCCAGCAACACCAACGAGCTATCCCGCCCCAACCCGGGTGTAATTGATCGCGTCGCGTGGAATGCCGATACGGATGTCACGCGGCAGGCGTCCACCGCAGCAAGCGATAGAGGAAGCTTGGTGAAAACAATCGCGGACGATGTGTTTGAAAGGTACGGCGCGATCACCAACCACCCGGGTTTCATTCGATCGACAAGAAGGTCTCGAATTGGAGGATTGACACCATGCTCACCGGAAACAAGCGCCCCATCTGCACCCTGCTCCTGGTCTCGAGCCTGGGTTGCGTCACTCTTCCGCCGAATGCACGCGCCCGGACCGGCTTCGACGGCGATTGGAGTGTTTTGATCTCGACCAGCAACGGGACTTGCGCGCCGTCCTACCGCTTCGGCGTGCAGATCTACCAAGGTGCCATCATTTATCAGAACGGCGGCGTCAGCCTGCAAGGGAGGGTCACGCCCAAAGGTGCCGTCAGGGTTGCGGTCCAATCCGGTGGCCAATCGGCAAACGGCCAAGGTCGCCTGTCGATGATGCGGGGTGGCGGGGTGTGGAGAGGCCAGGGCACCAGCGGTATCTGTTCCGGAAATTGGGTTGCGGAGCGGCTCTGACCGAGGCGCCGCGGCGTCAGGCGACCGCCACCATACGAGCGCCGCGACCCCGAGTATCGATCATGCGTTCAACCAGCCAGGTGCCAATGGCGGACATCTTCAGCGCGATCAGCTCAGGCTCGCCGCGATCCTGGCAATTCCGGCTTCGGCACATTCCTCGTCGTGAACCGATCCGGGAGAGCCGGACACGCCGATCGCGCCCACGATCTCGTCACCGGCCTTGATCGGCACACCGCCGCCGACCATCAGCACGTTTTCCAGGAACACCAGATGCGGATCCGGCTCGCCGCTGCGGGCGTCCACCGCCTTCGACAACACCGATGTGCGGTTATGGGCGCTGACCGCCGTGAAGGCCTTGCGCCTTGCACCATCGAGAAGATGGGCGCCGCCGCCGTCATCCCGCAGCAGCACGAGCAGCTGCCCGCTGCGGTCGGTCACCGCGACGCCGACGTGGTAGCCGCGGGAACGCGCGGTCTCGAGCGCAGCGGTTGCCGCTGCGAGAGCGAGATCGAAACTGAGATTGCGTTGGGTCAGGAGAGCGGGCATCGGGCGCTCATTTTCCGTCGAGAAAAGCACGGACCGTAAGCACGGTCTGCGCCGGTTGCTCTTCCATGATCCAGTGTCCGGAGCCGGTGATGATGCCGCCCTGGACGTTGCTGCCCACCTCGCGCAGGATCGCGGCCTGCTGATCGCCGAACGATTTCTCGGCGCCCAGCGCCAGGATCGGCATGGTCAGCTTCATCTGCGCAAAAACCTTGTTGTCCTTGGCATCCTGGTTGAACGCCGCGAACTGCTCGAAGGCGTAATGCATGTTGCCCGGCCGCGCATAGAGCTTGGCATAATGGTTGCGCGTTGCCTCGTCGATTTTTTTCGGGTCTGCTGACAGCTCATTGTAAAAACGGTCGAGATAAATGCGTTCGCGGCCTTTTACCAGCCGGTCGACGTCAGGCCCGCGGAAATTGACATGCCACAACAGCGGGCTTTACAGGATCTCGTCCCACGGCCCGATGCCGGGCAGCGGGGCATCGATGACGACCCACCTGGTGATGCGGTCGGGATACTGCGCAGCGAGCGCATAGCCGACCATGTTGCCGATGTCGTGGGTGACGAGATCGGCCTTCTGGAC
>DASYFD010000172.1:0-5138 GCA_036498625.1 Xanthobacteraceae bacterium
GGTCGGCTTGTTTGATGGTCTTCTTATTGGTTGCAGATTTTGCCATGGAAGCTCTTTTCGGGAACACCGCAGATAGTCACGCCGCGAATCACTTGCCAGACACTATGCCACGCTGGGCCAAGGGCAGTGTCCGGTCCGCCGTGGGGAGGCCTCCGCTACAGACTGGGCGGGACCGTGGCAAGCTGTGGATGTCCTTTGACAAGACCCCTCTTCACTGCCTTTCTTCCGCCCGGCTAGGGGGGCAACCAACAACCGACTTGCCCGTTATCTGGGCGAACCGCCGCGCGCCCCCGAGGGGCAGGGGACGATTACGTGCAAAAGCCGGACGATACACGCAACGGCGGATGGCGCCGCTCGCTGCTGGCGATCCGCGACCCGGCTCCAGAGCCGGACAGCGCGCGGAGCTGGACCAGCGCGACGCAGGCGGCGATCATTGGGATTTTCGTGATCCTCCTTGTCGGCGCGCTTTATCTGGCGCGGCCAGTGCTCCTGCCGGCGGCCTCCGCCTTCGTCGTGACCATGATGCTTGGCCCGCTTTCGGGCAAAGCCGACCGGGTCGGGGTGCCGCCGATCGTCACGGCCATCGTGCTGTGGCTCCTGGTGGTGGTGGTGTTCTACGGCTTGATGGCGCTCTTGGCGGCGCCTGCGGTGGACTGGATCCAGAAAGCGCCGGAGATCGGCAAGAACATCCAGCAGAAGCTGCATGTGCTAGACGTGCCGCTCGCGGCGTTGCAGAATTTGCGCGATACGCTGCTGCCGTCATCCGACAAAGGCGGCATCGGCGTCGACATCATCAGCTTCGTGCAGCCGGTCATGTCGATCGTCGCGCCGGGCATCGGGCAGATGCTGATCTTCTTCGGCACGCTGTTCTTCATGCTGCTTGGCCGCAATGAGCTCCGCCGCAGCATCGTCTCGGTCTTCGCGGATCGCGAGGCCAAGCTGCGCGCGCTCAAGATCATGAACGACATCGAGCACAATCTCACCGGCTATCTGAGCCTGGTGTCGATCATCAATATCTGCATCGGCGTCGGTTCCGGCGTGGTCGCCTGGGTTACCGGCATGCCCGATCCGCTCGCCTGGGCGGTGCTCGGCTTCTTGTTGAACTACATCGCCTATATCGGCGCGCTGATCATGGAAGCGGCGCTGTTCATGGTCGCGCTGGTCACATTCCCCACGCTCACCCACGCGCTGCTGCCGCCGCTCCTCTATTTCGTCATGGCCACGCTCGAAGGGCATTTCATCACGCCGAGCCTGGTCGGGCATCGGCTCACGCTCAACCCGCTCGCGGTGATCCTGTCGCTGGTGTTCTGGACCTGGCTGTGGGGGCCGGTCGGCGCCTTCCTGTCGGCGCCCTTGCTGATCATCGGCCTGGTCGCCATCAGCCATCTGTTTCCACGCGCGGAGCCGTCGCTGCCGGAATAAGGCTCTTTCACCGCGCGCCGCGCCGACGCGCGGCTTTGGGCAATGTGCCGCGCTGGCGCGCAGCGCCGGGCCGGGCTAGACAGAGACCGGCGCGGGCGGCGGCAGATCACGAATGGATTTCAACGGCACCTTCCAGCACATCGTCGATTTCGTGCGCGACAACGCCGCCTGGGCGCCGCCGATCGTGTTCGCGCTGGCGTTTGGGGAATCGCTCGCCTTCATCTCGCTGCTGATCCCGGCCTGGGGCGCGCTGGTCGCCATCGGCGCCTTCGTCGGCACCGGGGACTTGAGCTTCTGGCCGCTCTGGATCGCCGGCGCGCTGGGCGCGGCGATCGGCGACTGGCTGTCTTACTGGATCGGGCTGAAGCTCGAATATTCGGTGACGCGTATTTGGCCGCTGTCGAAGCATCCCGACCTGATCCCGCGCGCAGAGCGCTTCGTGAAGCGCTGGGGCATGGCGGGGATTTTCATCGGCCGCTTCTTCGGGCCCTTGCGGGCCGCGGTGCCGCTGGTGGCCGGGATTTTCGAGATGCCGTTCTGGCGCTTCCAACTCGCCAATTTCTCATCGGCCCTTGTCTGGGCGGCCGTGCTGCTGACGCTTGGCGACGGCATATCCAAGGTGCTGGGCAAGATCTTTTCGTGACGGGAGAGCCCCGCCGGGATTGTCCCGGCGGAGCTTGAAGCGTGCCCGCTCAGACGGTTACTTGACGATGTCGGCGCCTGCCTTGCAGGTCGCGGCGTCTTGGTCGCCAGTGCCACCGGAGCAGCCGATCGCGCCAATCATCTTGCCGTCCTCGACCAACGGGAAGCCGCCCGGTGAGGCGACCAGCATCGGGTCGAGCGTGGCGACATAAGCATGGCCGGTCTCATAGGCGTTGTAGAAGACACGCGTCTCGCGGCGGAAGCGGGCCGCGGTGCGTGCTTTGCCTTGGGAGACGGTCACGGAAGCGACCTGCGCGCCGTCCATCCGCAGAAACGCGACGAGTTCGCCGTTGTTGTCGACGACGGCGATATTCATTTTCCAATTATGCTTTTTGGCCTCGGCCTCGGCCGCGGCGATCAGTTTCTTCGCATTTTCACCGCTGATCGGCATGCCGTAAGGAATGTCGAACGGCATCTTGTCCGGCGTTCCGCCGGCGGACGGTTGCGCGGGCGCGGCCGGCGGGGTTTGCGCGAAGGCACCTGTGCTTGTCACAAGCGCGATACACAGGGCTCCCGCCCACACTGTCAAACGATGCATGTAGTCCTCCCAAGATTTTGTTATGCCGAATAAATCAGCTTAATCGCCGCCCGCAGGCGAGGATTTTGAGCGCAGCAAGCCTATACGCGCGGCTTGGGCCGTCCAGCCAAAAAACGGTACAAAGGCGGGCGTATGGTGGTTATCCCTGGCCTTACGAGGGCCAGCGGGCATGCGTTGGAAGCCATTGGAGATTTGGAAATGACTGCACTGACACGCCGCACCTTATTCACCGGCGCCGCCGCGGCAGGCGCCGCGACCGCGCTCACGCCGCTGACGGCGGGCGCTGCGCGCGCCGCCGCCTCGGAAGGGGTGAAGAGCACCGGCATCTATCAATACAAGGTCGGCGACATCGAGATCATCCAGCTCATGGATGGCGCCTCGACGTTCCCGATGCCTGACAAGTTCGTCGTCAATGCCAGCAAGGACCGCGCGATCCAGGCCGCGGCCGCCGCCTATATGCCCGAGGGCAAGGTGGTCGTCCCGTACAGCCCTATCATCGTCAACACCGGTAAAAAGCTGATCGCTATCGACACCGGCAATGGGCTCGCGGCCTACGCCGCCCACAACGGCGCGGTCGGGCAGGCGCGCATCAACATGGAAGCGGCCGGGATCGATCCCAAGCAGATCGACATGGTCATCGTCTCGCATTTCCACGGCGACCATATCGGCGGCCTGAAGAATGCCGACGGCACGCCGGCTTTCCCCAATGCCGAAATCAAGGTGCCGGCGGCGGAGCTCGCGTTCTGGAGTGACGAGGCCAACGCGAGCAAGGCGAACTTCTACAACAAGCCGCAGTTTCCCAACGTGAAGAAGATGCTCGCCGGTCTCAAGCTCACGCCTTACGAGGCGGACAAAGAGATCGCGCCCGGCATCACCTCGGTGTTCACGCCCGGCCATACGCCGGGGCATATGTCGTACACGATCGCGTCGGGCAACAAGCAGGTCTTCGTGCAGACCGACGTGACCAACATCCCGTCGTTCTTCATGACGCATCCCAACTGGCACGCGATGTTCGACAACGACCCCGAGATGGCGCAGGCGACGCGCCACAAGGTCTACGACATGGCGGCCGCGGATAAGCTGACGGTGGTGGGCTATCATTTTCCGTACCCGTGCGTCGGCCACGTCGAGAAGGCCGGCGACGGCTATCACCTCATCCCGATCGCCTGGGACCCGAACGGCTAGGGCACCAAACCTTCACCGTCACCCTGAGGTGGCCGCGAAGCGGCCCTCGAAGGGTGACGGCCCCATACCCGTCATCCATCGAGGCTCGGCCTCCGGCCGAGCACCTCAGGATGACGGATCGAGGCCTTACTTGACCCCCGCAAATGCCGGCCCTATATGCCGCGCCATGACGACGACACCCGCAGCAAGGCAAATCCGCCGCCGCCGTGCCACCCCGGCACGGGCGCGCCGTTAGTCGTCACCCGTGCCGCCGGAGCAGGTCCGCGGCACCTTGATCATCCTCGCGGTTTCCTTCATCCGGTATCGACAGACCTCCCGCCTGCGCGGGACATGATGCCGGCCGCTTCGTGCCGGACGTGAAGTGAAGGGACCAAGGCGATGGCCACCAAAGCGAAAGTCGGCGTCCTCGGCGCCTCCGGCTACACCGGCTCGGAGCTGGTGCGCATGCTGTTGCGCCATCCGAATGTGGAGCTGACGCTGCTCACCGCCGAGCGCAGCGCCGGCAAAGCCATGCGCGACGTCTTCCCGCAGTTCTCTCCGTTCGATCTGCCGAAGCTGGTCGCGCTCGAGGGGCTCGACTGGGCGGCGGCCGGACTCGACGTCGCCTTCTGCGCGCTGCCGCACGCGACGACGCAGAAGGTGCTCAAGGAGCTGCTGGCAAAGGCGCCGAAGACCAAGGTGGTCGATCTGTCAGCCGACTTCCGGCTTGCCGACAAGGCGGCCTATGCGAAATGGTACGGCCACGAGCATCATGCCCCGGAGCTGCAGACCGAGGCGGTCTACGGGCTGGTGGAGATCCATCGCGACGCCATCAAGACGGCGCGGCTGGTCGCCAATCCCGGCTGCTACACGAGCTGCGCCGAGCTGCCGCTGATCCCGCTGATCCGGGCCAAGGCTATCGACCTCGACAACATCGTCGTCGACGCCAAGTCGGGCATGACCGGCGCGGGGCGGGCGGCGAAGGAAGCGATGCTGTTCTCGGAAGTGTCCGAAGGCTTTCACGCCTATGGCGTCGGGCATCACCGGCACATGGCCGAACTCGACCAGGAATTCTCGGCCGCCGCCGGACGCGAGGTGATCGTCTCGTTCACGCCGCATCTGGTGCCGATGAACCGGGGCATCCTCTCGACCATCTACGTACGCGGCACCGAGGGCCGGACGCCGGAAGAGCTTCACGAAATCCTTTTAAAGTTCTACGCGAAGGAGCCCTTCGT
The DNA here is from genome assembly GCA_036498625.1 of Xanthobacteraceae bacterium. GTDB lineage: Bacteria > Pseudomonadota > Alphaproteobacteria > Rhizobiales > Xanthobacteraceae > VAZQ01. The sequence goes on from DASYFD010000172.1 coordinate 5,062, forward strand.
GCATGTGCTGCCCTTCGGCGAGACGCCGCAGACCCGGCACGTGCGCGGCTCCAACATGACCTTCATCGGCGTCGCCA
>DASYFD010000173.1:0-2869 GCA_036498625.1 Xanthobacteraceae bacterium
AGATTCGGAGCTTGGGCGGGACCCCGACCCGGATCGCTTACGCGATCCGACCTCCCCCTTGCAGGGGGAGGTGAAGAAAAAAGGTCACACTCCGAAATAAGCAGCCGCGATGGCTTGCCGGGTGAGATCGCGGGCGGCGCCCTGCAGCGCCACGCGGCCTTCCTGCAGGCAATAGACCTGGGCGGCGGCCTTGAGGGCTTGCGCGATATCCTGCTCCACGATGACGAGCGCGCTGCCCTGTGCCAGGATCGCGGGCAGCTGGGCGTAGATGTCGCGCACCACGATCGGTGCCAAGCCCAGGCTGATCTCGTCGCACAGGATGAGACGCGGATTCGACATCAGGGCGCGCCCGATCGCGACCATCTGCTGCTGGCCGCCGGACAGCGCGGTGCTCGGCATCTGGGCGCGCTCGGCCAGCACCGGAAACAGGTCGTAGACCCGCCGCAAGGTCCAGGGCCCCGGTCGTTGCAGCTGCCCGCCGATCAGAAGGTTTTCCTCGACACTGAGCGAAGCAAACAACCGGCGGCCTTCAGGGACGAGCGCGATTCCGCGCGCCGCGATGTCGTAGGCCGGCCGCTCGCCGATCGGCACGCCGTCGAGCCGGACCGCGTCGGGGCGCGCGCGCATCAATCCGGCGATGCTCTTGAGCAGCGTGCTCTTGCCGGCCCCGTTCGACCCGATGATGGCGACCGCCTGGCCGGCCTCGACCCGCAGGCTCACGCCGAACAGCGCCTGAAAGTCGCCGTAGAACGCGTCGAGCCGTTCAACACCGAGCAAGGCCTCAGGCATCGGCCGCAATCCCAAGATAGATGTCGGCGACCGCCGGGCTGCGGATCACGGTCTGCGGATCGCCCTGCGCGATGAGCTGGCCGCCATGCAGCACCACCAGGCGATCGATCGCCGCCATGAGGGCATGCACCACATGCTCGATCCAGATGATCGAGATGCCGGTTGCCCGCAGCTCCTTGATGAGGGCGACCAGGCCCGTGCATTCGTGCTCGGTGAGGCCGCCCGCCACTTCGTCGAGCAGCAGCACGCGCGGATTGGTGGCGAGCGCGCGGGCGAGCTCGAGCCGCTTGCGGTCGATGAGCGTGAGACTGCCGGCGCGGCGGTTGGCGGCGCCTTCGAGCCCGCATTGCCCCAGGATATCCATGCAGGGTCCGTAAGCGTCGCGCTCGCGCCGGCCGGCCCCGAAGGCCGCCGCCACCACCAGGTTCTCGAACACCGTCATGTGGCCGAACGGCTGCGGGATCTGGAACGAGCGCGCGATGCCCAGGTGGCAGCGCCGCGCCGGGGTGGCGTGCGTGATGTCGGCGCCGTCGTACATCACCCGGCCGGCATCCGGCGCGATGGTGCCGGTCATGATGCCGAACAAGGTGGTCTTCCCGGCCCCGTTAGGGCCGATGATGCCGAGCGCCTCGCCCGGCTCAAGCGCGAGGTCGATCGCATCGGCGATCACGATGGCGCCGAACCGCTTCGAGATTTTGTCCAGCGCCAGAATCGGGGGTGTCATGGTGGCACAGCCTTTAGCCCCCTCTCCTGCTTGCGGGGGAGGGCGGGGAGGGGGCCTGTCCGCAGTGTCAGAGCCTGCCGCCCGGCCCCCTCCCGGATCGCTTCGCGATCCGACCTCCCCCGCAAGCGGGAGAGGTAAAGAGCCTCACGTCAGTAATTCCAATTTCCCGCCGACCGGAATCTGTGGTGCGGTTTCGTTCTGGGTGATGATCAGGCTCGACACGTCGCCCTTGCGCTGCCATTGGCCGGAGACGAGCGGCGTCTTGGTCACGTTCTTGACCGGCATGCCCGCCCATTTCACCGGGCCCACGATCGATTTGTAGTCGGTGGCCGTGATGGCCTCCAGGATCGATTTCGGCTCGCCCAGATTCTTGGTGCGCTTGAGCACGTCGATTGCCACCTCGAACAGGGCGTGCTTGAAGCCGATCGGCTGGGTCCAGGGCTTGCTGGTGGCCTTGGTATAGGCGTCGGTCAGTTCGCGCGCGCTCTGGCCGGTCAAGCCGGACTTGAACGGATGGCTCGGGGTCCACCAGATTTCCGTGGTGAGGCCGTTGCCACGCGCGCCGAGTGAGCTGATGACCGAGGGAAACAACAGCGCCTTGCCGATGGTCACCACCTTGGGCTTGAAGCCCTGCTGGGCGGCCTGCGACCAGAAGGTCGCGAAGTCGGGCGGGATCATGTTGCCGGTCACGATCTCGGCGCCGGCGCTCTTGAAGGCGGAAATCTGCGCGGTGAAATCGCTGCTCACCGGTTGGTAGCGACCCGGATCGATCAGCTTGAAGCCGGCGCTTTGCAGGGCCGGCGGGAAGCCGATCTTGGGATCCCCCCAGGCATTGCCGTCGGCGTCGTTGGGGAACAGGCCGCCGATCACCTTGTTGGTGGGCGCGCTCTTCCACAGCGCCAGGAACGCCCCGATGACGTCCTCGAGGCCCCAGAAGAAATGATAGGTCCAGGTGAAGCCCTTCTTGGGATCGCCGTTGCGGCCGAAGAAATAGGGCTGCCACGGACAATCGGTGGTGATGCAGGGAACCTCGTTGACCTCGGCCTGGTCGGCGACCGGATTGGTGGTGTCGGGGGTGCTCGCCGCCACCAGGAGATCGACCTTGTCGCGCAGGATCAGCTCGGCCGCGACCTCGGAGGCGCGCGCCGTGCTCGACTGGCTGTCGCGCGAGATGATCTGCACCGGATAGGTCTTGCCGCCGTTGCTGATGCCCTTCTCGAGCAGCTTCTGCACCTCATCGAGAATGAACGGATCGGCTTCGCCGAAGGCCGCGATCGGGCCGGTGCGCGGGCTCACATGCCCGATCTTGATGACGCGCGATTGCGCATTGGCGGGCAGCATGCGCAGCACCGCGGG
>DASYFD010000174.1:0-44841 GCA_036498625.1 Xanthobacteraceae bacterium
AGCGTCTGGCGGATGCGCTCGCGGGCCTCGCCAAGGCCGATGCCGCCACGCGGGCGAAAGCCGAAGATGTGCTGATCGCGCCGCTCAAGGTCGCGCTCGCCGGACTGGCGACCTCGCTGCAGGCCGAGCCGATAACCGACATGACGCTGCCGGCCGATCTGACCGCGCAGTGGCTCAAGCCCGACGGCCGCGCGCGGGTCGAGGTCTATCCCAAGGGCGATCCCAACGACAACGAGGTGCTGCGACAATTTGCCCGCGGCGTGCTCGCGGTCGCGCCGGACGCGACCGGCGGACCGATCTCGATCCTGGAATCCGGCAACACCGTCATCCGCGCCTTCATCGAGGCCGGCGGCTGGGCGCTCATCTCGATCGCCTTCCTGCTGTGGATCGTGCTGCGCCGGTTCACCGACGTGCTGCTCACCCTCATCCCGCTCCTGGTCGCCGGCATCGTGACGCTGGAGCTGTGCGTGCTGATCGGGATGCCGCTCAACTTCGCCAACATCATCGCGTTGCCGCTGCTGCTCGGGGTCGGCGTGGCGTTCAAGATCTATTACATCACGGCCTGGCGGGCGGGCCAGACCGGGCTCCTGCAATCGAGCCTCACCCGCGCCGTCATCTTCAGCGCCATGACGACCGCCACCGCCTTCGGCAGCCTGTGGCTGTCGAGTCATCCCGGCACCTCCACCATGGGCAAGCTCCTGGCATTGTCGCTCGCCTGCACGCTGGCGGCGGCCGTGCTGTTCCAGCCCGTCCTAATGGGTCCCCCGCGCGAGATCGGGCACACGTGAGCAGACATCGGCCGGCGCGTTGGCGGCCGATGACGACCCGGCGGGCGCCTTGACGCGCGTCCAGTTCTGCCCGCCGCAGAACAGGCCGCCCAGCACGCAGCCTTCCAGGTGCAGGACGTCGGGACTGACCGGCTTGATGCTGGCGTCGTAGGTGCTGCCGTTCTGGGCGTTGTAGATCTGCCCGCGCCAGAGCGTTTGCGGGCCGAGGGGGCCCTGCGGCCGCATCCCCAGCAGGATGGGAATGCCGAGGGTCGGGCGGCCGCGCAGCGATCGGTCGGGATTTTCGGTGTCATGGCCGGGGTTTCGTTCCCACAGCACGATGCCCCACAGGATGCCGCCGCAAATCCCGATTCCGATCTGCGCCGACTTGTCTTCCACCATCCAGGTACCTTGCGGGTCCGCGGCGGCCGTAGAGGCCGCGGTGGCCGCGGAGGCGCACCCAAGAGCGAGGCTGCAGGCGACCAGGATCGGCAAACGCATCTTCGCTCCTTCCGGTTGGCTGCCGGCGTTCCGGCGGCGTTTCCGGCAGCTTCCGTGCAACAAGCGCGCCACTGTCGGGTCGGGCGCCGGGGAGCCGCACCGTAGGAATGAAAAGGCCGCGCCAGCGCTTTGATTTTGGTGCATATTCCGGTAAGCGAGCCGCCGATGACCGGGACGGAGAAAGCCATGAGCGAAAACGCCGCGCGCGAGGCCAAGCGCGAGCAATGCTGGGTGATCAACAACGAGGTGGTGGATCCACCTCCCGCCCTCGCGCTCAGCAAGGAGGAGCTTACCGCCCGCCATCACGACTTCATCCACGAGCTCGAGGCCAAGGGGCTGCTGGTCGGGGCCGGGCCGTTTCTGGACGATACCGGCCATCGTTTCGGCACCGGCATGATCATCTTTCGGGCAGCCACCCGTCCGGAGGCCGAGGCCATCGCCAACCGCGAGCCCTACATCGCGAACGGGGTCCGGCGCCTCAAGCTGCTGCCCTGGCAGCGCATCGCCGGACAATGAAGGCGGAGAAACTGATCCGATGAGCGCGAGGGTGCCGGCTCTGACTGCTTGCTGCCGCGCAGTGCAGCTTCCCTCGCCCCGCTTGCGGGGAGAGGGCAACACGGGGGGCGGAAAACTCGAATTCGGCTTGGTGAGGGGGCGCTTCCGCAAGCTCAGAATCGCGGAGGGGCCCCCTCATCCCGACCTTCTCCCCGCGCGCCATCAGGGCGTTTACGCCCGTCTGCGACGGGCTATGGAGAAGGAGACCGCCATGCGCCGGGGCGACGTGAGAATCAGGCATGAGAGTCATTGAAAGGAACCACCCATGAATATCGCCGTGCGAACCGATGATCGTTTCGTCAAGGTCGATGGCCGCAGCATCCGCTATCTGGAGGAAGGCAGCGGCGTGCCGGCGATCCTGCTGCACGGGAGCTCGCTCGGCTCCTCGGCGGACGTCTTTCGCCGCAATCTGCACGCGCTCGCGCGCCACGGCATCCGGGCGATCGCGGTCGACCAGCCGGGCTTCGGCAAGAGCGATGCGGCGGATGGATTGAGCGCCGCGCTGCGCAAGACCTTCGTGCTGCGCTTCATGGATGCGCTGGGCTTGAAGCAGGCGGCGCTGATCGGCCATTCCTCCGCCGGCGGCCCGGCGGTGAGCATCGCGCTTGAGCATCCGGAGCGGATCTCGCATGTGATCGTGCTCGGCACCGGCAGCCTGTTGCCGCCGCTCGAAACCGCGGCCGGCAAGGTCGGGGCCCGCGGCGAAGCCGCGCAGGCGCGGCTGGAGGAGCGCATGGTGCGCCAGGAGCCGAGCCTCGAGGACACCCGCGCGCTGCTCGAGGCGAATTTGTTTCATCACGAGCTGATCACGCCCGAGGAGCTCGAATTGCGGCACCAGAACAGCATCGGGCGCAGCTTCGAGCAATTCGTGCTACGCCATGCAGAAGCGCAAGAAGGCGGCGGTGGTGCCGGCAAGAGCAAGGACGCGGTGCCGCTGTGGCAGCGCCTGACCGAGCTCAAGATGCCGCTGCTGCTGATTTACGGCCGCGAGGACCGGGCCCGCGCGGCCGAGCGCGCCACGCTCCTGCACGAGCGCTATCCGCAGCTGAACCTCCATTTTGCCGAAGGCTGCAAGCACCTGGTGCCATGGGACGCGGCCGAGCAGTTCCATCGGCTGGCGGTGCCGTTCCTGACGCGCTGACATCCCGATGCTGACCCGCCGCAAGTTCCTCCACACCACGCTCGGCGCCGGCCTGGCGCTGGCGGCGCAACGCCCGCAACCGGCCCCGGCACAGCCGGCACCGGCGCAGCAGCGGCGCATCATCGTCGATTCACAGATTCATATGTGGAAGGCGAACACGCCGGACCGGCCCTGGGCTCCTGGATTCCGGGCGCAACTTCCGGAACCGATGACCATCGAGCGGGTGGTGCCGATGATCGACGAAGCCGGCGTCGATCGCGTGGTCATCGTGCCGCCGAACCTGGAGGGCGAGCGTGTCGACTACGGCCAGGAGGCGGCGCGCCGATATCCCGGCCGTTTTGCCACCATGGGGCATGTTGCGCTCAACAATCCGGGCGAGGCCCGGCGCATTGCGACCTGGCGGCAGCAACCTGCCGTACTCGGCATCCGGATCAACGTCGCCAACGAGCAAGCCAAGTGGCTGACCGACGGAACCGCGGACTGGTTCTGGCCGGAAGCGGCGAAGGCCGGCATTCCGGTCATGTTTCTCACCACCGGGCAGTTGCCGCTGTTCGGCCCGATCGCGGAGCGCCACCCGCAGCTCATTCTCATCATCGATCACATGGGCGTTTCATCGGACGCCATGAAGAACAACATGATGCCGGCCACCATCGCCGAGGCCGCCGCGCTCGCCAAATATCCGAACGTGTCGGTGAAGCTGTCGTCGGTGCCGCTGTTCTCGTCCGAGCCCTACCCGTTCCGCGACATGACCCCGCACATTCGCCGCCTGTTCGACGCCTACGGGCCGCGCCGCTGCTACTGGGGAACCGATGTCACCAACTCGTTCGCCAAGGCCAGCTACGCGGAGCGCGTGACGCATTTCACGCAGGAGCTGGCCTTCCTGACCGAGGACGACAAGGACTGGATCATGGGGCGCGCGATCCTGGCGCGCCTCGGGTGGTCTTGAGGGCGAGCCCGCGTTCGGCGTGCCGATGGGATCGAGCTAAAACTCGCATTTATGATGGCAGGGATCCGGCGGCTCGGCCCGCACCTGCTGCGCGCTGCCCAGATTAAACGCCGTGACGGCGACGGCCAGCAGGATTGCGAGCAGAACCATGCGGCGGCACTTGAAGGTCGCCAAGGACGGTGTTGCGCGTTTCATGATCATCTCCCGTTGCGGACGAGGCGATGCGCCTCTGATCATTGGTCGCACCATAACGCCGAAGGTTTGCGGACTTCACCCGCAATCGACCATTCCGTGATGGCCATCACAGATCCGGGATGCGCAGGCGCCGCTGCCGATGGGTGTTACTGCTTGTAATACTTGCGTGCGATCTCGATCACCGCGGGGCTCGCCTCGAACGCTTCCGCCACCGACCGCTCGAGCTCCTCGGCGCGGCCGGGCAAGAGGTCGAGGTTGCGGCGGGCGGCTTCGGCGATGAAGGCGGGGTCCTCGACCATGGTGTCGAGCGCCTTGCGCACCGCTTCGAGCCGGTCTCGCGGCACGTCGGGAGGCATCGCGATCGGATGCCCCATCTCGTCCGAGCCGAGGAACAGGCTCAGCACGCTTTGCTGCTCGGGCGTCTGCGCCAGCTCGAAGACCGAGCGGACGTCGGGACGGTCCGGAATCGGACGGCGCACGTAGCGGGCGACGATCGAAATCGTGCCATCCCGTATCCAGTCCGCATGCGCGGATTTGAGGAACTCCCATGGCATCAGGGTGCCGTCCGCCTCGCCGCGCTCGACCGCGAGCGCCGCCTCGGCGCTGCCTTTGTAGCCGCGGATCAGCCGGAATCTGGTTCCCACCACGCCATTGAGCATGGTCGAGTTGATCTCCGCCTGGGTGAGCGGGCCGGTGCTGGCGATCAGGGTCTCTTTGGTCTTGAGGTCCGCGAGCGTCTTGATGGCGGAGCTGTGCCAGGTGAACAGGGTGGCGGTGGTGGCGATGATGCGGCCGATCCAGCTCAGCCTCCGGGTATCGTAGGCGATCGCCTGCACGCCCAGCACCTGCGCAAGTGTGATGTTGGGCACCAGCACCGACAGCACGGTGCCGTCCTTGGGGGCGATGCCGGTGAGATAGTTCGCGGCCAGCATGCCGCCGGCGCCCGGCATGTTCTGCGGCACGATCGCCGGATGGCCCGGAATGAAGCGCCCGAGATTGTCGGCGACCAGCCGGGCGTAAAGATCGAACGAGCCGCCGGGTGCATTCGGAATGATGAGGGAGAGGGTCTTGCCCTTGTAGAACTCCGCCACCGTCTGGGCGCGCACGGGCGGCGCCGGCAAAGCGCAGAAGAGCCCCGCGAGCAGACAGCAGCCAAATCTCGCGCCTGCCATCATCCTGGTCGTGAACATGGCGCGGCGATCAGCTCTCATTGTTGAACAGGGGCGAATTCTCGGTCTGGGTGAATTCCGAGGCGACGTGGTCGAAGAACGGCATGTAGGAGAACGCGATCCAGCGGCAGTCATGACCCGGCTGCAGGTTGAAATGCTGGTGCTCCACCCCGCCCGGCTTGATCGGCAGCAGCAGCAGATCGCCGGCCTGCCAATCGACCCGTTCGCCGTCGACCACCGAATAGCCCTTGCCGGTGATCACGTAGATGACCAGCCCGCCCTGGTGCCGGTGCTTGCCGGACTGGGTCTTGAGATCATGGGAGAACACCCGCCAGTCCTGCAGCGGCGTATTCTTGTGGATCTCCGGATTGAGATGATACATCAGCCGGCCTTGCCGGGTGAGAAAGAACTCCCGGTCGGAGGGCTTGATCACGATCTGTCCGGTTTCCTGCCGCTCGAGAAACTCCCGGCGGCTGCGGATGAAAATCTCATAGGGCGTCTGCGGGATGGTGCCGCGCTCGCGCTCGCGCGTTCGCTCGATCTCGGCCATCAGGGTTTCCTTATGTCTCGCCCTCAGGGCGTCGGCTGAAAGTCCGGCGCCGGCTCGAGGAGCTCGAAGCCGCAGCCGCGGTCGACGCCGGTGGCGGCGAACAGATTGGGCTCGACCGCGAGAAACGCCGCGGGCTTGTCCGGGTCGTCGTTGAAATGCTGCACGATGATGCCGTCGCGCCGGGTCGGCAGGTTGAGCACGTCGCCGGCCTCCCAGGCATGCTTGACGCCGTCGAGCGTGGTGTGGCCGCGGCCCTCGACGATGAACATGACCTGGCCGCCCTGGAACTTGAGCCGTCCCGACCGGCTGCCGGCCGGAATCTCCTGGCGATAGATCGCGAGCGTCGAGAGAATCGTATCGGTGATCGCGGGATGCAGGTACCAGCGCATGAGACCGTGCGGGTTGCTCTCGAGCGGCAGTTCCGACAGCCGCACCACCTGCACCGCGGTCTTGCGCGCCTCACGCTGCCGGTCGCGTAGCGCAATGAGCTCGTTCCAGTGGTTCACGGCGGCGAGCTTTTCGGTGCGTTCGCTGGTCACGATGCTGCTCCTGATTAAGAGACTGCGCGCTTTGAGTCAGGGGCGCACGGCGTTTCACTCCTTCTCCCCGCGTGCGGGGAGAAGGTGGAAGGTGGGATGAGGGGGCCTCTCCACAAGCTCAGACTCGCGGAGACGCCCCCTCACCGGGCCGAGCTCGGGTCGTCCGCTTCCCGTGTTGCCCTCTCCCCGCAAGCGGGGCGAGGGACGCCGGGTGCCCTACTCCCTGGCCTGGACGCGGACCAAATAGCTGTTGTGGTCCACGTACCATACCGTGACCGGGGTGGTGGAGTTGTCGATCCAGGTGCGCCGGTCGTGGGAATAGGGCTCCGGCAGCACATATTCGGTCCAGTGGTCGGCCTTCGGGTTGAAGCGCAGCATGCGCCCGCCATGCAGCTCGCCGGCCCAGACCTCGCCGCGCTTGTCGGGCATCGCCTCGTAGAAGGTCACGTACGGGGTCGGCGGCCAGAACTCGCGGATCTGGGCCGCCTTGACGTCGAGCTCGAGCAGCGCGCCGCCGCGGCCGCCGAACCAGGGATTGCCGTCCTTGTCGAAGCCGCCCTTGGCGGCGGTCGAGTCGCGCGAGAAGCTGTGCACCTCCAGGAGCTTGTTGGTGCGCGTGTCCATCATCTCGATGGTGTCGCCGCCGCCGGCCGGCGCGCCGCCGGCCCAGAAGTTGCCGTCGTCGCTGATGATGTTGTCGTACGGGTTGGCGTTGTTGGTGGAGGTGAAGGGCACCCGCTCGATGAGCTTGCCGGTCTTGGAATCGAACTTCTGCACCGCCTTGTTGCGCGCAAACCACACCCCGATGTCGGGCCCGATCGAGAAATTGCCGAGCCCGGGCGTGTTGAGCGCCTCGTCGCCCGCGATCAGCGGCGTGATGGTGAACTCCCCGGTCTTGGGATCGAGCCGCACCAGATTGTGCGCCCAGTTCTCCGAGGCCCAGACGATATCGTTCTTGTCCACCTGGATGCGGTGGGTGCCGGGCAGCACGCCCGCCGGAGTCGCCGGCACCTGATACTCGGTGACGATGCCGGTCTTCGGATCGAGCTTGCCCATGAACGGGGTGCGATGGCTCGAATACCAGATATCGCCGTTGGAATCGCCGGAGACGTCATGCCCGGTCAGCAGCACGTGCGGCAGCTCGTACTCGGTCACCACCACATTCGTGGCCGGCCCGTGCGCGCGCGGAAACACCTTGATCTGTCCCATCGGGGAGTCCGGCCCGCGCACCCGCGCCAGCCATTTGATGATCATCTCCTCCTGCTCCAGGCTGCCGCGCTGGCGGCCGCGCACGATCAGCGGCGAGCCGCTGTAATGCAGCATGCGGAAGATCATCAGCCGCCAGCTGCGCTCGTCGAGCCGGTTGCGCATGATCTGGTCGTAGCCGTGGCAGCCTTCCCCGCAGGTGCGGCTGAAGGTCTGCTTTTCCTCGGCGGTGCCCGCCAGGTTCGCGACCCACTCGGCGCCCGTCAGTTGCGCCAGCACGTCGGTGGTGGGCGGCAGAAGATCCGTTTCGGAGCGGCGCTGCAGCACGATGTCGTCGAGCTTGCCGCCGGCCGCGACCTGCACGGCATCGCGCTGGTAGGGCAGGAACTCGATCGGCTTGGCGATCCGCAATGTGTAGGCGCCGGGCGTGAGCTGCGGGAATTCGTACTTGCCGTCCTGGTCGGTGGTGACCGTGGTGCGCACCGCATTGGGGGCGATCAGCTGCACCATGATGCCTTCGAGCCGATCGCCGCTGGCCGCGCGCACGCTGCCGCTCGGGCCGCCGCGCAGGTTGCCGCGCTCCGGCACCACCGGCGAGTTCTGCGCGTTTGCCCGGTACCACGGATTGACCGGAGGATGGGTCTCCTCGTAGCAGCATCCATTGTGCAGATAGGCGAGCAGGTCGGCGATGTCGGCATCCTTGAGCGTGGTGCCGAACGAAGGCATCTGCGGGCTGCCGTTGCGGATCTGCTTCGCCACCGTGTCGTCGTTGACCGGGTCGCCGGTCACCAGCTGGGTGCGCTTGAACACGTCCTTGAGGGTCGGCGCCGGCGATCCGGCCGCGCGGGTGTAATCGTTGTGGCAGTTCCAGCACTTGTAATAGTAGATCACCTCGCCGCGCGCGGCGCCGCTCGTGGCCGCGGCGTCGTAGCCGAAGACCTTGACCGAGCGCTGGAGATCGTTCGAGGCCGGCGGCTGCGCGGCGGCTGGTGCCGCAGGCGCCTGGGCGTTCCCGACCGCGACGCCGGCTCCATACCAGGCGGCTGCGATGGCGATGACGGCCGTAACGGCCCGCGTGCGACTGACCTGCATTGGCTTCCTCCCCACGATGGCATCCGCCGGATCAACTCACCGGCACCTTAAGCTTCACGCGCGCACTCTTCTCACTCAACTTCACCTTTGGGTCTGCTTGAAATAGCGCAAGTCGGGCGGCGGCTGGCCCTTGCGGGTCGGCATCAGCTTGCCGTCGGCCCCCTTGAAGTAGATCTCGTTGCCGATCTTGGTCAGCAGCGTGACCCCGGCGCAATTCTCCTCGCGCCAGATCGGGGTCGGGTCGGCGTTGCGCCGGAAGGTCTTGAACACGCTCCACGGCCGCGTCAGCGCATTGTCGATCAGCGTGATCTCGTCGTGCATGAGCTTGGGATCGGCCTTGTCTAGGAAGATGCGCTCCTTCACCACGGATTGATTGTCCACGTGGGTCGGGATGCCGGTCGGGTCGATGACGCGCGGCCCCTTGAAGAACCGGGTCTCGACCTCGAGCACGTCGTAGCGGCCGCTGCCGGTGGAATCGATCCAGCGGCCGATCGAATAGCCCTGGAAGGTCCGCTCCGCCTCCTCCGGCCAGTCGCGCCCGTCGGTGAAGATGCGGCGATGAATCGGCAGGTTGTGCTCGACCAGGACATAGGTGACCTCGGGCAGCACCACGATCTCCATGGAGTTGTAGCCGTTCATGGTGGCCGGCATGCCGGCGGGCAGGCAACGCGCGCCCGATTGCCAATTGCCCTGGCCGCCGTTGGCCTGGTCGGCGATGCTCGCCTCCAGGATCGCCTGATATTCCGGGATGAGCGGCGCCTCCTGGCCGAGCCCCCAGGACTTGGTCGGGTCGAAGGTGATCTGGCCCCCCTTCCCCAGGTTGACCCGCAGCCACTGCCCCGAGAAATCGGGATAGGTCGCATCGTCGAAGGCGAGCGCGCCGGCCGCCGACAGGCCGAGCGCGCCGACGAAGGCGACGGCGCCGATCCACATCCGGTCAAGCATGTCAGTTCCCCTTGATTGATTGGAAGCCGCGCGCGGCACAGCGGATGTGGTCGTCATTTCTGCGATGGCGTGAAATATCTCAGATCGGGGGGCGGCTGATCCTTCTTCGCCGGCATCAGGAGCCCGTCGGCGCTCAGCATGTAGCCCTGGTTGGCGATCTCGACATGCGGATTGTTCTCGACACAGACGCTTTCGCGCCAGGCCGGCCGTGGATTTTGCACGCGACGGTATTTCTTGGTCGCGGTCCAGGGACGGGTCAGCGCATGGTCGATGGTGGTGATCTCGTCGTAGAGGATGTTCGGATCGGCTTTGTCCTGGAAAATCCGCTCCTTGATGATGCTCTGGTTGTCGGCGTGCAGCGGCAGACCGGTATTGTCGTAGGAGCGCGGGCCCTTGAATCCGCGGGTCTCGATCTCAAGCACATTGAACCGGCCGGTTCCGCCCTCATCGATCCATTTGCCGATCGAATAGCCCGCAAAGGTCGGATCGATGTCCTCCGGCCAGTCGCGGCCATCGGTATAGATGCGGCGGAAGTCGTGGATGTGCTCCATCAAGACGTGGGTGGTGCGCGGCGTGATGACGAACTCGGCGCCTTCATAATTGTTCATGATGCGCGGCATGCCGGGGGCGAGACAGGTGTAGGTCGGATCGCCGCCTTGTCCGCCGGCGGCCTGATCGGCCAGGCTCGCCTCCAGCACCGCCCGGTATTCGGGCGTCAATGGCGCCTCTTGGCCGCGGCCCGCGGGCTTGCTCGGGTCATAGCGCGGGATACCGGTGTCGGTGCGAACCCACTGGCCCTTCAGATTGGGATACCGGCTTTCATCAAACGCGCGGGCGTTGCTCGTTGCCAGGCCCAGGATCGCCGCCAGCATGACCGCACCGAGCGCCATCCGGTGATGCATCGCCATCCTCCCTGCAATCGCTCCAAGGACGCAAACGTCCGCAGGCGTTGCCCGCTTCTTGTGAAATGCGAAATCGCGGGAGACCTGAAAAAGGATCGGTCTCGAGGCTCGATGCTTGCCGCGGCATCCTGGCTGCCTGTTGGCCTCGCGGAGATTTCGGCACGTCTCCGTGGCAGCTCTCGGACATTCAACGTCCGGCGTGAGCGTACATCGTTCGCCACCGCGCCGGAAGGGGGAGCCGCGCTGGCGGGTCCGAAAGGCTTCAACGCCCGGCGCCGTCGAAGATCGTGGCGGCGCTACCATTCGCTGCGGTGCAAAATGACTGCTGCCGCTCGGAATGTTCACGGCGCGCGATGTGTGGGGCCGGCGGAACTCGCGGGCGTTGCGCCCGGATCGTGCCGCCATTCCCTGCGCCATCCCGGCGGTGTATCGTGATCGTCACGACGATGATGTGCGCGTCGCGCATCCAAGCAAGCAATTCGAAAATTCAGGGAGGCCAATCATGACTTACCGAAGCCCGGCCTGCGCCTTCTCGCTGGCTGCCGCGCTGATGGCAACGAGCGCCGCACAGGCGGCGGAGATGAAATACCCCGACTGGAAGGGCCAGTGGGACACCGTCACGCCACGCCTGGGCGGCCAATCGGTCAAGTACGATCCCTACAAGGCATTCGGGGTCGCGCAGGAGGCGCCGTTGACGCCGGAGTACAAGAAAATCCACGAGGAAAGCATGGCCGACCAGGCCCGAGGCGGGCAAGGCAATTTCCTCGACCACGCCAAGTGCATCCCGGGCGGCATGCCGAGCATGATGTCGGTACCCACCCTGGAATACATCGTCACGCCTGGAACGACCTATATCGCGACCGGCAGCAGCGACCTGCGCCGCATCTTCACCGACGGACGCGCCTGGCCGACCGACATCGTGCCGACCTATCAGGGCTATGCGATCGGCAAATGGATCGACGAGGACGGCGACGGCGTCTACGACGTGCTCGAAGCCGAGACCCGCGGCCCGTTCAAGGGTCCGCGCGCCTATGACGCCACCGGCCTGCCGCTGCACTTCGACAATGAATCGACCTTCAAGGAGCGGTTCCATCTCGACAAGAACGATCCCAACGTCCTGCATGACGAGATCACCGTGTTCGACCATGCCCTGACGCGGCCCTGGAGCGTCGACAAGACCTATAAGCGCGACCCCAACCCCCATCCGAACTTCAGCCGGGTGACCTGCATGGAGGGCAGCAACCAGGTCGTGATCGGCAAGGAGAATTATTTCCTGAGCGCGGACGGCTACCTGATGCCCGCCAAGAAGGATCAGGCGCCGCCCGATTTGCGCTATTTCAAGCAGAGCCAGAAGTAAGGGCTAGAGCATTTTCAGGAAAATGCCCGCCCTCGCGGGCGGGGGTGGATCCGGTTTTCCGTCCGAAAATGCGACAATGCAAAAATGCTAGAGCGGTTTCTCTGTGAAACCGCTCTAGGACCGCGGCGGGGAGGAACGCCGACGCGCGGGCAATTCGAGTGATCAAGTCGCAAGCTTGGTCACCCGCGCCGGCGCGAAATCCTTGTCGACGGACCAGTTGCTGTCCTGGCGAAGCACGCGCGCCAGGGCAACTCCGTTGCCCACCACGGCCGGCTCGAGTTGGATGGCAAATCCTTCCTCGATGCGAGCGAACTGTGGGTCTCCGCCATTCACAGCCGGCTGCGGGTGCGACGGCCGCTCCGCGTGAAGCAGCAGCACGTAAAGGCTCTGGCCATGCTCGGGCAGGCAGGCCGTCGCCGGGTCGAGAACCTCGACTTCCTCCCCGGATGCCGTCAACGCAAAACCTGGCGCGACCACCACCTGTTGTCCCGCGCCCGAATTCTCGGGCGGCACCGACACCCCGAGGCCGCGAACCACGCCAGAACCATACAGCTCGCGATTGAGGCGCCGCAGTCGCTCACGAAAGTAATCCTGCTCCAGCTGAAAATCATCGACGCCAAGCAGCTGGCCGAAGAAATAGCGGGGCCGCTCGAGCGTGCCGGGCGCGACATCCGCATTTTGCTTGGCGAGCAGCAGCGCGACATCGGCCAAGCGGGCAGCGCTTGAGCGCCCGCGCTCCGGCATTGGGTCCGCGCGATAGAGCAGCGACTCCGTCAGAAACGCGAACAGCTCGAGGAGCGCAATGCCCGGATCGCTGTCGTTGCCGTCGACCCACCCGGGGGCACGCGCCGCGACGCGTTCGCGGAGCAGCTGCGCCAATTCGCGATAACCCGCGTCTTCGAACCTCTGCATCGCAGGTCCTCGTCTTGAACCTTGCCGGTGGTTAGACAGGGCACTGGAGATTAGCCGGGCGGCCGGGCGAGAGGTAGCGGATTTTCGTGTTGGCGCAGCGGCGCGCCGGCTATCGGTTCAGGAAGCGCTCGCGCAGCACCTGATCGATCGCATCGTGACCGGTTGGTAGTGACGTTTCGTCCACCTGCGCGCCGGCATCGAGCAGCAGGCGCGCGCACTCGCCGTGCCTCCCGGTCGAGATACCGCGCCACGGATTGATCGCGCCATGGATCAGCCAGCCGAACGGGGTTCCCTGGAACTGGCGGTCGCGCGCATCGATCGGCGGATTGTGCCGCAACACGTCCGCGAGCATGCCCGGGTTGCCGTGGAACGCCCCCAGTGCAGCGGTGTGGCGCCGTGCTGCGACTGCGCCGCCACCGGGAAGCCGCAGCGGAGCATCGCGCTCACGGCGCCAGTGTTGTTGTTGCGGGCCGCGTGCGCCACCTGACGTAAAGTATTGCCGGGCGCGCGCTCCACGAGGTGCGGATCGACCGCGAGGACCTGGTCGGCGCGCGCATCATCGCCGCACCAGAGTGCGTCGAGGAGGCGGTCCAGCGGACCGGCCCGGCTCAGCAGCAGCTCCAGGACGTGCGGGTGTCCGCGCTTGCGGGCGATGTCGAACGCCGAGACGTGGAAGCCGAGCGTCCATTGGTAGATATGCCCGCCGTTGGTTGCGGTATCGATCATCGGAAACCAGTCCTGATCGACCCGCATGGCAATTGCGCCCGGCTCGGCGTCGAGATGGCTTCGCACCAGCTTAAGATCGCCAAGCGCCGCTGCCAGCAGCAGGTCGGAGCGGGAACCCCTTGCGACCAGAAATCCGGCAACGTCCGGACGATCGCCGATGAGGTGCTGGGCCGCGGTCGAGTCGTGATCATCATCGAGCGCATCGATCTCGGCACCGTGCTCGAGCAGAAATCGGGCGATCTCCACCGTGCGGGCGAAATGCAACGGCCGCTTGCCGTCGCCGCCCTTGGCGTGGACCAGTGCCGGATCCTTCGCCACCAGGTTTGCGAGCTCTGCCATCATGCCGAGATTGGCGGCCGCCCAGACGTCGATCCTGGCGCCGCGCGCAATGAGCGGAGCGGCCTGTTCCGGATCGACCTGCTCGAGCACGCCGAAGCCGCCCTTCTCCCAGCTCGTGCGGGCATTGAGATCCGCGCCGTTGCCGAGCAGGAGATCGAGCAGATCGAGATTGGTGCGGGCGACATGCGCGGCCGGGCTGTTGAAGCCGAACATCGGCTCGTTGATGCGGGACCGCAAGTCAGCATGAGATCGCAGCAGCTCCCGCACCTCATCGACATTCCCCGCCTCGACCGCAGCCCTGAACAGCTCGGCCGGCGACTTCGTCACCGCATCGATCTTGCGCTTCATTTGCGGCCAGCCGGCGAAGCCGTATCCCCGCGCGATCACGAGCTGGGCATCGCTCAAGGCGAAGAGCTCCGGCGCCGGAGGCCGCGGGTGCAGCGCGCGTACACGCGCTACCGCTTGCGGGTCGCCGCGCCAATAGTCGCGTGCGAGGGCCTTGGCGAGCTTTCGTTGCTTGTCCAGGTTGGGATTGGGCGGAAGCGGGCGAACGAAGCGGCGGGCCTCGCGTTCCGAGGAGTCATCAGACATGGCAGACCTCTTTCGCGTTTTGCCCGGCGTCCACGAGACGGGCCGAAAGAGGGTTGTCATTGGTCGTCGGCATTGGGGTTCAGGTGGGAGATTCCCTTTCCGTGGACGGGACGCGCCCTGACCGCGCTCCCTTTAAGATAGCATGCTGCGCCTGCATTTCCAGCCGCTTCGCGGCTTGGATCAGCAAGCCTGCGCGTCCTTGCAGGGCGCATGCTACAGCATCAAATCCTTTCCCGGCTCGCCGCCGAGGAGGACGGCCGCATAGGCGCGGCCGATCAGCTCGTACTGGTTGGAGATGTGCTGGCGGCCGGCATTGATGTCGGCCAGCATGCGGCCGAACGGCTGGTCGCTGTAGATGCCGATGCCGCCGGTCGCCCGGAACAGGCGGGCCGCGAGCGTGCTGCAGCGCTCCGCCACCAGGGCGGAATGGAGCTTGTATTCCATCCGCAGCTTGAGCGGCGGCAGCTCGCCGCGCTCCGCGAAGGCTGCGAGCGTGCGGAAGTCGCGCAGCAGGATCGTCTTCATCTCGTCGATGGCGGCGGCGGCCTCTGCCACCGCGAGCTGCGCCACCGGATCGTCGGCAGTGCGCCCGCCCCGGCTCACCCGCGCGGCCCCGTAGGCCAGGAAGGCGTCGAGCATGCCCTGCAGCGCACCGAGCGCCGCGGTCGAGACCCCGCGCACGAAAATCTGCCCGAACGGCAGCCGATAGAGCGGTGACGTATTCACCGCCAGCCCGGGTGCCTCCCCCCGGAAGGCGTCGATGAATTGCAGCACGCGATGCGCGGGCACAAAGGCGTCGTCGACCACGATGTCATGGCTGCCGGTCGCCTTGAGCCCTGCCACGTGCCAGGTATCGACGATCTGATAATCGCTGCGCGGCACCAGCAGCACGCAGCGATCGGCCGGCGCCGCCGGATCGAGCGCCGTGTTGACGCCCAGAAAGGCCCAGCCGCAATGCTGGCAGCCGCTGGAGAATTTCCAGCGCCCGCGCAGGCGGAAACCGCCCGGCACCCGCGTCACCGCACCGGCCGGCATCAGCGAGGACGAGACCAGCATGGTGTCATCGTCCCCCCAGACGTCGTGCGCGGCGCGATCGTCGATCAGTCCCAGCAGCCAGGGATGCACGCCGACCACGCCGTAAACCCAGGCGACCGACATGTCGCCTTGCCCGAGCGCGAGCTGGATCTCGAAATAGGTCGCCATGTCCATCTCGTAGCCGCCGAAGCGCCGGGGCTGCAGCACACGG
This sequence comes from Xanthobacteraceae bacterium, assembly GCA_036498625.1. Taxonomy (GTDB): domain Bacteria; phylum Pseudomonadota; class Alphaproteobacteria; order Rhizobiales; family Xanthobacteraceae; genus VAZQ01. Next base: position 15,680 of record DASYFD010000174.1, read on the forward strand.
AAGAACCCGGCGGCCTGCATGTCCGCGATGGTCTCCTCCGGCAGCGCCCGCTCCGCTTCGGCCGCCGCGGCGCGCGCCGCCAGCACCGGGATCATGGCGCGCGCCCGGGCGATCAGCTCGGCGGGCGTCGGCGTCGCGGCTCCGACATCGTGCATGTTGATTTCCATTGGTCGCATCGCGGCGAATTGTCATGACCGGACATAGCCCGCGAAGACGGGCGTAAACGCCCTTATGTTCCGGCCATCTCGATCAGGATGACACTGCGATCAACTCATCGAGATCGCCGGGACAAGCCCGGCGATGACAGGCTCATCAAAACAGCTCGAAATATTCCCGCTGCTCCCACTCGCTTACCTCGGCCTGGGCGCGGGCGATCTCGAACTGCTTGATGCGCAGGTAATAGTCGATGAAGCTTTGGCCGAAGCCCTCGGCGAAGCAGGCGTTCTGGCGCAGCGCGCCGAGCGCCTCCTCGAGACTTTTCGGCAGGAACGGCGCCACTGCCTCATAGGGCGCATCGGCGCACGGGCCCGGATCGAGCTTGCGCGCCATGCCGTCGAGGCCGGCGACGATCTGCGAGCCCATGTAGAGATACGGATTGGCGGCCGGCTCCCCGATCCGGTTCTCCAGCCGGGTCGCTGCGTCACCCGGGCCGCCCAGCGCCCGCACCATGACGCCGCGGTTGTCGTGACCCCAGACCGCGCGGTCGGGCGCGAGCGAATAGGACCGGTAACGCTTGTAGCCGTTCAGCGTCGGGGTCGAGAAGGCGGCCGCCGCGCGCGCATGCTCGAGCAGCCCGCCCAGATAGGCGCTGCCAATGGACGAAAGCCATTGCCCATCCTCGCCGGGCACGAACACATTGCCGCCGCCGCGGCGGTCGCGCAGCGACTGATGCAGATGCCAGCCGCACGGCAGAACGTTGGGCAGGCGCGGGCGGCACATGAAGCTCGCGTGGTGGCCGAGCCGGCGGCAGATCTGCTTCACGGCGCTGCGAAACAGCATCATGCTGTCGGCGGCCGCGAGCCCGACCTGCGGATGGAAGGTGAACTCGCATTGGCTCGGCCCGAGCTCGATCTCGACCGAGCGCAGCGGCAGGCCGAGCGCCACGACGTCGCGGCGCACCGTCTCGAGGATATGCTCCATCTGATCGAAGCGGGTCTCGGTCAGATAGGCATAGCCCTGCGTGATGAAGCTCACCTGCGGGGGCTCGCCCGGCCAGGTGGCGTCAGCGGGAGCAAGCCGCGGATCGTCGAGCTTGAAGACGTGGAACTCGACCTCGAGCCCGACATTGAAATCGAAGCCCGCGTCGGCGAGCCGGCGCAGCGCCTGCCGGTAGAGATGCCGGGTCGCGAACGGCACCGGCCGCCCGTCGGCGAAGTGCAGGTCGCAGATGAGCCAGCCGGTCTGCGGCGCCCAGGGCAGGATCCGGAAGCTGGTCGGGTCGGCGATCATGAGCAGCTCGCCGCCGCCCTCCATTTCCGGCAACCCGAAGCCGCCGCCGGCGGTGAACACCGGGAACACGGTGCGGTGCGAGGTGTCCTTGGCGAGCAGCGTCGAGGTGATCGAGCAGCCGTTGCGCATGGCGCGCGCGGCGTCCGCCGCCATCACGGTCTTGCCGCGCAGGATGCCGTGCTGATCGGGAAAAGAGAAGCGCACGACCTCGAGGGCGCGCTCCTCGATCAGCTTGTCGACCCGCGCCGCGGCCTCGATCTGCTCCTCGCTCCACAGGCCGTGACGCTCCACAAAGCTCGGCGCCCCTGCCCGCCCCTGCGTTGACGACATGGAATCCCCTCCGGGGCGGGAGAATAGAGCATATTGCGGAAAAGCCAGAGTATTCTGAGCTCCAGCAGGTCCCCTTCTCCCCGCGCGCCGACAGGGCGTTTACGCCCGTCTGCGACGGGCTATGGAGAAGGTCGGGATGAGGGGGCCTCGCCGCGAGTCTGAGCTTGTGGAAACGCCCCCTCACCGAGCCGAGATCGGGTTTACCGCAGTGCCGTGTCGCCCTCTCCCCGCACGCGGGGCGAGGGACACCGAACCAGCCTTGCGTTGCACCAGCCTGCCCGCCAAACTCTCTGCATCCGCAATGGAGGCAACGATGCCACGAAATTGGTTCCGGCGCTCCGCCTTGGTGGCGGCAATGACTCTTCTCAGCGCCCAGGTGGCCGCGGCGCAAAGCAATCCGCAATTCATCGCTTTCCCGGGCACCAGCAAGGCTGCGCTGTACAAGCCCGATGCCGGGCCGGCGCCGCATGTGGGCATCCTGGTGATGCATCGCACCTCCAATTATCTGCGGCACCGCGCCTGCACCGAATTGTCGAAACGCGGATTCATGATGCTGTGCATGAACACCCGTTTCGAGAACAACGAGGCGCTGGTCGATTTCGAGAAGCTGCCGCTCGACGTGAAGGCCGGCGTCGATTTCCTGCGCCAGCAGCCCGGCATCACCAAGGTGGTGCTGTTCGCCCACAGCGGCGGCGGCCCCTTGATGGCGCTCTACCAGGCGATCGCCGAGAACGGCCCCGCCTACTGCAAGGGGGCGAACAAGCTGGTCGAATGCGGCGACGACCTCGCCGGCATGGTGCCGGCCGACGGCATCATCTTCGCCGACGCCCATCCGGGCAATTCCATCAATACCCTGCGCGGCCTCAACCCGGCGGTCGCCAACGAGCACAATCCGCCGGACGCGCCGCTTGTTGCCGATCTCGATCCGTTCGATCCCAAGAACGGCTTCAACCCGAACGGGCCCTCGCACTACTCCGCGGATTTCCAGGCGCGCTACTTCAAGGCGCAGGCCGACCGCATGAACGCGCTGATCGAAAGCGCCCGCGACAAGCTCGCGCGCATGAAGCGCAACGACTACCCGTATCCCGACGACGACATATTGGTGATCCCGCGCGGCGGCAATCCGGGCGCCGGGCCCGGCGCGTCGGCGGCGCTGTTCGTGGCCGAGCCCGATATCGCGGCCGTCAATGCCACGGCGCGGCCGGAGCGGCTGTTGCGCAACGACGGCACCATCGCGGAGGAGATGATCAAAAGCGTCTACGTCGCCGATCCGAAGCTCGCGCGCGACAATCTGCGGTTCCGCACCGGCACCAAGGTCTACACGCTGCGCTCGTTCCTGAGCGCGCAGGCGATCCGCGCCCGCAACTCCATGGACGACATCGACTACTGCTCGAGCAACAACTCGACCGTGTGCGCGGTGCAGTCGATCTCGGCACCGGTGCTGTTCGCCGCCATGGGGGCGCATTATTTCATCCGCGACAACGAGCGGCACTACGACATGGCAAAGAGCAAGGACAAGGACTTCATCGTGATCGAGGGCGCGGTGCACGGCTTCACCCCGTGCACCGCGTGCGAGAAGACGCCCGGCCAATATTCCAACAGCGTGAAGAACCTGTTCGACTACGCGGCGAAGTGGATCAACGCGCGGTACTGATGAGGCGCGCCGGACAAAGCTAAGGCAGCGCCGGCGTCGTCTTCGGCGGCTTGCGGTGATGGGTCGACTGCTCGTAGGAATAAGCGAGCTTGAGCAGCAGCGCCTCGTCATAAGGTCGGCCGAAGAACGTAATGCCGACCGGAAGATCATCGCTGGTGAATCCCGCCGGCACGGTCATCGACGACGCGTAGACCAGGAACGTGTTCAATGCCGGCACGCCCCGGTTGCTTGAATAGGGCGGGTTGATTCCATCCTTGATCAGCGTGGGCTGGTGCTCCACCGACTTGTGCACGATGGCGTCGAGCTTGTTGTCGGCCATCACCTTGAAGATGTTGAATGTCAATTCCTCCCGGGCCTGCAGGAACTCGAGATACTTGGCATGGTCCAAGGGCGGGGGCGGCTTTTTCCACGGGTCGGCCTTGGTGGGCGGAAAGCTCTTGTCGATATCGGGAGACTTGCCGATGTCCTGATGGGTCTTGATCGGCGAGTCCGGATTGCGGGCGAGATAAACCCGCAGCGCCTGATCGGTCTCGATGGGATTGCGCGTCCGCGTCGCCAGCAGGCTCTTGATCTTCGGGATCACGATCGGGTCGACCACGATGGCGCCTGCCTTCTTCAGCTCGGCGACATTCTTCTCGAAGGCGGCATCGACGCTCTTGAAGTCGTCCGAGTCGGGCTCCGACTGGGCGCCGATCGGCTCGCGCAGGATGCCGATCCGCGCACCCTTGAGGCCATTCCGGTCCAGGAAGCGGGTGTAGCTCGCATCGGTCTTGCCGACGCCCAGCGCCGTCACCGGATCCTCCGGGTCGTAGCCGACCATGCCGTCCAGGAGCTTGGCGACATCGGACACGGTGCGTGCCATCGGGCCCATCTGCGCGACCGGGGAAGGATAGCCGTCCCACATGCCGCTGCGGCTCACCAGGCCGGGCGTCGGACGCAGCGCCACCACCGCATTCCAGGCCCCCGGCCGGCGGATCGATGCAAGGGTCTCTTCGCCGATGGCAACGGCCGTGAGGTTCGCGGCAAGCGCCGCGCCGGATCCGCCCGACGAGCCGCCGACCGTGCGCTCCAGGTCGTAGGGGTTGCGGGTGATGCCGAACATCGAGCCGTAGGTATCGCCGGCCGCGTACTCGCTCAGCGTAGTCTTGCCGAGGATAATGGCGCCGGCCTTGCGCAATTTCTCCACCGGGAAGGCGTCCCGCGGCGGCCGGTAATCCTTGAACACCAGCGTGCCGAGCGTCGTCGGCATGCCGGCGGCGTCGATCTCATCCTTCACCAGCACCGGAATGCCGTGCAGCGGGCCGACCAAGCCGGAGCGCTTGAAAGCTGCATCCAGTTTGTCGGCCTCTTCCAGGGCGTGCGGGTTGAGCGTGATGATGGAATTGATCTTCGGGCCCGCCTCGTCGTAGGCGGCAATCCGGTCAAGGTAGGCCTGCACCAGTTGATGGGCGGTCAGCTTGCCTGACTTGTAGGCCGCTTGGATGTCCTCGATCGAGGCCTCTACGATCTGAAAGGTCGGCGCCATATTTTTCTCGCCCTGAGCTCGGCCGAGCGGCGCCCATGCGATCGACATCGCCATGGCCAGCGCGCCTGCCGACAAAATGGTTCGTTGCTGTTTCATCGGTTGGCCCCATCGGATTTCAACCAGCCGGGAGCCTACACCATCGGGATGGACCTTGCAGCGGGTGTGCCGGGCCCCCTCCGTCATGACATCCGGATCCGCGATTTTGTCGCAGGAGGCAATTGACTCATCGAACGAGGCTGACAAAGCTAAGGGATACGACATAGCCCGCGACGCCTGTGCTCAAGTGGGTCGGCCGCGGGAGGAGGCATCCATGCGTGCTTGTCCGGGAAGCGCGGGTGTTGCACTTCTGATCGCCGCCTCGGTTGCTGCCCTTGCACCCCTGCTCCCGACCGCGAGCCAGGCGCAGCAGGCCCGCCGCACGGCCGATGGCAAGCCGGACCTCAACGGGATCTGGCAGACGCTCAACACCGCCAACTGGGACCTGCAGGACCATCCGGCGCGAGCCGGCACGGTGGTCGCAGTCGGCGCGATCGGGGCGGTTCCGGCGGGCCTCGGCGTCGTGGAAGGCAACGAGATTCCCTACCTGCCGGAGGCGGCTGCGAAGAAGAAAGAGAACTTTGCCAACCGCCTGACCGCCGACCCGGAGATCAAGTGCTATCTGCCCGGCGTACCGCGCGCCACCTACCTGCCCCATCCGTTCCAGATCGTTCAGACTCCGAAGTTCATCCTGATGGCTTACGAATATGCGGGCGCTACCCGCACCATCAGCATGGACAAGGCGCCGCCCGCCCCTGACGACAGCTGGATGGGCCGCTCGGTCGGCCGCTTCGAGGGCGACACGCTCGTGGTCGACGTGACCAGCCAGAACGACCGGACCTGGCTGGACCGGTCGGGCAATTTCCACAGCGACGCCTTGCACGTCGTCGAGCGTTATACGCCGCGCAGCCCCGATGCGCTGACCTATGAAGCCATCATCGAGGATCCCAAGGTGTTCTCGCGGCCCTGGAAGATCAGCATGCCGATCTATCGGCGGCTCGAGAAGAACGCTCAGCTCCTGGAATTCAAGTGCGTGGAGTTTGTCGAGGAGCTGATGTACGGCCACCTGCGCAAGCAACCGAACTAGTCGTGTCACGATGGAGGCTCGCATGAACCGTCGATGTCTCACGTCTTCAGCAGCGGCTCTGCCGCTCGTGCTCGCGGCTCTCGGCCTCGCGCCGGCGCCGGCCGCCGGTCAGTCCGCAAGCTCGGCGCCTGGCACAGTCGGTGCCGCCACGGGCTGGACGGCGCCGCGGACCGCGGACGGGCAGCCGGATCTGCAGGGCATCTGGGACTTTCGCACCATCACCCCGCTGCAGCGGCCGGCCGCGCTGGGCGACAAGGCGTTCTTTACCGAGCAGGAAGCGGCAGCCTTTGAGAAAGAGGAAAATGGCCGCCAGAACCGCGACCTGATCGATCCCAAGGTCGGCGGCTTGAACTACCCGCCGGGCGGCGTCGTCCCCTACAACGAGGTCTGGTACGACCGCGGCGACAAGGTGGTGAAGACCAGGCGCACCTCGCTCGTCGTCGATCCGCCCACCGGCCGCATTCCCTACACGGCGGAAGGACAAAAGAGAGAGGAGCGCCGGGCGCGCGAAAGAGCGGATACCGAGCACGGGCACCCGATAGCCAACTCCTGGGAAGACCGTCCGCTGCAGGAGCGCTGTCTCATGGGCTCGAATGCCGGCCCGCCGATGCTGCCGGCGGCCTACAACAACAATGTTCAGCTGTTCCAGAATCACGACTACGTGGTGCTCCTCACCGAGATGGTGCATGACGCCCGCATCGTCCCGCTCGACGGCCGCCCGTTCGGGAACATTCCACAGTGGAAAGGCGAATCGCGCGGCCACTGGGAGGGCGACACGCTGGTGATCGAGACCAGGAACTTCAAGCGCGAGACGAGCTTTCCGGGCTCGAGCGCCAGCATGCACCTGATCGAGCGCTTAACCCGCACCGATCCGCGCACGCTCGTCTACGAATTCACGGTCGCGGATCCGGCCACCTGGATGCGGCCGTGGACGGCGGCCCTTCCGATGTCGCTGACCGAGGGCCCGATCTACGAATACGCCTGTCACGAGGGGAACTCGTCGCTCGCCGGCATCCTCGCCGGCGCGCGCGCCGACGACAAGGCCGCCGCAGAAGCCGCAAAGAACGCCTCGAAGTGAGCCCTCGCGGCGGCCGCATGCAGAATGAGCGGGGTCTCCACGGGCTCGCGGTCACACCATCATGACCACGCCGAATGAAGCGCTGCGCACGATCCTGCCGGTCGCAGGTTGGGGTGACGCGCAGGCCGCGGATGTCACGTTCTCCGGGGGTGCCGATCCGGTGTTGCCGACACCCTTCCGCATCGGCACGGCCGGTGCGGCCGCTCTCGCTGCAAGCGGGCTCGCGGCCACGGAATTGTCGCAGGCTCGTACCGGGCGGCGTCAGCGCGTGAGCGTCGATCTTCGCCAGGCCGCGGCAGCATTGCGCAGCGGCCGCTACCTTGCGCTCGCCGGCACGGACGTTTCATCCGAGCGAAACAGCATCATGGGCGTCTATCCGACCCGCGACGGGCGCTGGTCCTACCTCCACTGCAATTTTCCCAATCATCGCGCGGCGGCACTCAGCGTGCTCGGCGTAGCGGAGGATCGCGACGCGGTGGCGCGCGCGGTCGCCACTTGGAACGCCGCCGATCTCGAGGAGGCGATCATTGCCGCGAGGGGCGCCGGCGGCATGGCGCGAACGCGGGCAGAGTGGGCGAGGCATCCGCAAAGCGCCGCGGTCGCGGCGTTGCCGCTCATGGAGATCGTGCGCATCGGCGACAGCGCCCCCGAACCGCTTCCAGTCGGCAATCGGCCGCTCTCGGGCATCCGCGTGCTCGACCTCACCCGGGTCCTGGCCGGACCGACTTGCGCCCGCACGCTCGCCGAGCATGGCGCCGACGTCTTGAAGATCACTGCCGCACATCTGCCCAGCCTTGGGTACCAGGAATTGGACACCGGGCACGGCAAGCTGTCGGCCGAGCTCGACCTGCGCGCTCGGGGTGATGTCGACATCCTGCACGGGCTGGTGCGCCAGGCAGATGTGTTCTCGCAAGGATATCGGCCGGGCACCTTGGCCAACCGCGGTTTGTCGCCAGCGGAGCTGGCCGCGATCCGGCCCGGGCTCGTCTACGTCTCGCTCAGTGCCTTCAGTCAAGCCGGCCCGTGGGCATCACGGCGCGGCTTCGACACGGTGGTGCAGACCGTCAGCGGCATGACGATACGGCAGGCGGAGTGCACCCCGGGGAAGTCTTCGGCGCCGCAATTCTACCCGGTCTCGGCGATCGACTATTGCACGGGCTACTTGATGGCGTTTGGCGCAATGGTGGCATTGGCACGCCGGACGCGGGAAGGTGGCAGCTGGCTGGTGCGGATCTCTCTCGCTCAAGTCGGCAAGTGGATCGTTGATCTCGGCGAGGTACAGCCTGCGGCGCTCAAGGGTATACCGGCCGAGTTCACCGCAAGCGAGCTGGAGCATTGGTCGACGGTCAGCGAGACCCCGTCCGGCCGGCTCCGCCATCTCAAGCCAGCCGTGCAGTTGTCCGAAACCCCGCCGTACTGGGCGCGGCCCTCGGTTCCGCTTGGTTATCACCGCCCCGTATGGCCGTGATCCACTTGCATCCCCGGGAGCGTTGTCATGAACCTTCCCCGCCGGCGATTTTTTCATCTGGCGGCGGGTGCTTTTGCCGCCCCGGCCATCGCTCGCCATGCGCGCGCAGACGCCTATCCCAGCCGGCCCGTGCGTTTGCTCAGCGGTTTCGCGCCTGCCGGCGGCAACGACATCATTGCGCGCTTGATGGGTCAGTGGCTGACGGGACGGCTGGGCCAGACATTCGTCGTCGAGAACCGCCCTGGCGCGGGCACCAATATTGCGGCCGAGGTAGTGATCAATTCACCTCCCGACGGCCATACGCTGTTCGTCAGCAATCTCTCGAATGCGATCAACGCCACCCTTTACGAAAAACTCAATTTCAACTTCATGCGCGACATGCTGCCGGTGGCCGGCATCGCCCAGGCGCCGTCGGTGCTCGCGATCAACGCTTCGGTCCCGGCGAAGACCGTCACCGAGTTCATCGCCCACGCCAAGGCCAATCCGGGCCGGATCAACATGGGCTCGGCCGGCGTCGGGAGCACGGGCCACCTCGCCGGCGAGCTGTTCAAGATGATGGCCGGCGTCAATCTGGTCCACGTGCCATATCGCGGCAATGCACCGGCGCTGACCGACCTGATCGCGGGACAGATTGAGGTGCTGTTTCCCTCGCTGGGCTCGTCGATCGAATTCGTGAAGACCGGCAAGCTTCCTGCGCTTGCGGTGACAGGCGCGACCCGCTCCGACGCGGTGCCTGACCTGCCGACTGTGGCCGAGACGCTCCCGGGGTATCAGGCCGCCTCGTTCTATGGGATCGGCGCGCCCCGCAATACCCAGGCCGAGGTTGTCGAGGTTCTGAACAAAGCGGTCAACGCCGGGCTTGCCGATCCCAAGCTGAACGCCCGTCTCATCGACCTCGGCAGCGTGCCGTTGCCGGGTGAGCCGGCCACATTCGGCAAGCTGATCGCGGACGAAACCGAAAAATGGGGCAAGGTGATCAGGTTCGCCGGCATCAAGTCAGGTGACTGACCGGCCTGGCACGGTCACCGAACGAACCGGCGGCCGACGCGCGGCCTAGCGCATGCAACTCAGGGCCCGAACAGACCCGCCAGATCCTGCGCTCCCTGCAACTTCGCCTGCTCGTCCATCCGGGCCGCGGTCGCGGCCAGGAGCCTGGCGACCACGTTGTTGCGGATGGCGACCGGGTTGCGCTGGTAGCCGCTCGGCTGGAAGAAGTTCGCGGTCGGCACCCGGTCGCGCCAGGACGGGCGCAGCAGCACCATGTCGATGCCGTTGCCGTCGCCGGTCAGGTTCATCATCTCGAGCTCGGCTGCGGTCAGGGAAGCGCCGTAGCCCCTCGCCTTCGCGAACACCACGGAGTCGCGCAGCTTCTGAGCTTGCAGCAGGGGACCGACGTCCACGTCCAGGTTCATGGCGTGGACGCCGAGGCCCTTGGGAGTGTTGGCCAGCCGGTCGTGCCGGCTCCAGTCGTCCGGCACGCTGCGGCTGAAGTCCACCATGGCCTTGAGCACGGCGATCTTTCGCTCCAGCGCCTCACGCTCGCCGCCGGCCAGTTCCGCCGCCCTGCCCCGCAAGAAGCGCAGGAACTGCTCGCCCTTCTCGGCCATGAGCTCGATGCTGTTGGTCGCCAACAGCTGGTTGTAGCCGAGCGCCGTGGAGATCGCGTGCGCGCCCGGCACCGGATGCTCCAATCCGGCCTGCACGTCATATTTGCCGTTGCCGCCCGACTCGAAGCCGTAGATGCGCACGGCCTGCTCGCGCGTCAGCCCGGCGGCGGCGGCCACCTGCGCATACGCGCGCTTGTAGTCGATCTCGGATTGCGGGCGCTCCGGCACGAAGTTGAAATGCTTGGCGGCCGACTGCAGAAAGTCGGCCACCACCGGCACATGAGCCTTGGGGGGCGCGCTCACGGCCGGGGCCGAGGGATCGACCGGCTTCGGCGGCCCCGCATAGACCGGCGGCTGCGTCAGTACGTAATCCTCGATCAGGATTTCCTTGTTGCCGTGACGCTTGGCGTTGCGAAGGCGCCGCTTGTTCGCGATCAGGCTCCAATACGCGTTGGCGGCGCTCTCGTATTTGCGGTGCGCGGCAATGTACTCCTTGAGCTGGCGGCGATATTCCGCCATGGCGGCGGTGAGTACCGGTGTTGCGGCCGGCGCCGGAACCGTCGGGCCCTTGGCGGCGCTCACCGCCGCCAGTCCCGACGGCTGCCACCACAGCAGCACGACCAGTACAAAGACACCGCAGTGTATGCGATTCCGCATGAGCAAAAGGGCTCACTTCTGTTTGTCCTATCACCGCGCGAGCGGTTTTTGCTATTCTATGCGAGTCGCGATGCGCATGCCTATTCCGGCTCGATGGTATCCGGCAACACGTCGCCCCGCAGGTGCTCCAACAGGAGAGACAAGTCATGGGACTTATACTCATCATCATCCTGGTCATCTTCTTGCTGGGTGGCTTCAGCGGCCGGTTTGGCGGCTATGGCTACGGCTATGGCCACGGCGGCATCGGCATCATCGGCATCATCATCATCGTGGTGCTCATCCTGCTTCTCACCGGACGACTTTGAGCTAAGGCCGATCCGTCGCCGAGCGAGGTAGCGTGCCTTGCACGCGAGCCGTCACGGATTCTCGGCGAGCGCACCGAGCTCGGAAAGGGCGGCGGCTCCTTCCACGAAGTCGCGCGTACAACCGGCCGCGGCGAGCCGGAACAGCCGCGCGGCTTCCTTCCTGTTGCCCTGCTGCAGCGCAAATTCCGCGCTGTAGAAGTGGGCCTCGCAGATCTGGCCCCTTCTGACAGTGGGGTCGGGATCGGCGGCGGCAGCGAGCACGGCTGCGGGCGTCGTCTGGCCCAGAAACAGGCGTATCACCGGCGCCGGCCATTTGGTCATGTCGATTTGCGCGATCGCCTGCGGGAGGCCGCTCGCCGCATTGCCGCGCTTGTTGATGATGTGGATCCACAACGCGTAATAAGGGTATTGCGGGTCGAGGCCGTTTGCCTGCCGGACGTCGGCCATCGCGCGCAGGCGATCTCCGGCATAGAAATTCGCGATGCCGCGGTGGAAATAGGCGTCGTCATCCTTCGGCTCGCGCTCGATGGCCGCGTCGTAATAGACGATGATCTGGTTGAGGTCGCTCGCCTTGTCCTTGGTGTCGCGGCTGGGGCGGGCATCGGGAGCTTTGGGATCGAGCCGGACCAGCTCAATGGAGCCGGGAGCGCTGCGGCCGCTGCCGATACAGCCGGCACTTCCTCCATCGGAACCGCCGCTGCGGCAAGCTTCCAGATTGTAATGAGCCGCAACGGGCGGCGCATTCGCGGCCGTGCTGAGCAGGATGGCGGCCATTGCCGTTACGGAAAGGTACATCGTTCCGATTCCTTCAACCTGATATCGGGACCTGGTCCCACGTTCACGCAAGCGGCAAGGCATCCGTCATTCACTGTCGCGCGGACTGAAACATGTCGGGGGTGACGCTTCTGGCGATGCCGTCGTAGATCGTCATGGCGTCCATGACGTATCCTTCATGGCAGACGATCCGCGCCTGCAACATCGCCAGCATCGCGTCGTTCAATCTCTCCACCGGGACCGTGCTGCTGCTTTCGCGTTCTTCGATCAGCATCAGGATCTGAAGGTCACGCGCCGCGCATCCGCGCGTGAACGCGCCGGCCGTGGCGCCGGTGAGCATGGTGCAAAGACAGACGGAGACGAGTGCCGATCGAGCAGCATGTCTAAGCAGGTTCTTGTGCATGGCTTGTCTCCTTGAGGGTTGCGGCCTGGTGAGGTTCGGCTGTCCGGCCGCCACACATGAAACGGCCGCCGGTGGGGCTACCCCTCCCCCTCAGCCAGGGGGAGGGAAGGGATCGCATTCTCGTCAGCAAACCGGATTCGCTTTGCAGGAAAATGCGTGACGCTCGGAGCCTTGGTATTCCACGCTGACATTCGCCCGGGGGGCCTAGCGGCTGCGGCCTTTGCCGTTCCATTGAGCGGAATCATCCCGCTGGCTCGGCGACGCGAAATACCCGTAGCTGGTGTTGCCCATGTGCTTCGGGTTCTGGCCAAGATACTCCTGCCATTCCCTGGCGCTTTGAGCCGTGCTCGGGTTGGTCTCGACGTCGTTCGCCAGAGCCGCGGATGCGGTGCCGAGAAGGAGCGCTGCCGCCAGAACCATCTTCGTGTTGTTGGTCATCGTCATCTCCTGTAACTTCCGCTCACACCCGTGTTTGGTGTGCCCGCATACCTTGTTGATAAGAACGCCCGGGGTAAATCCGCCTGATGAACCAGGGACGTTCGATTGATGAAAGGTCGCGGGAAGCGAAAAAGGGCCAGGAATGATGGACTTAACCCGTTTCCCAGTGCCCGAAAGGTCAGTGCTTTGCTCCCGGGACTGGAGTATTCTCTCAAGACGCATGAGCGGAAGGGCTGGGTTTGATGAAAATCCTTGTGGTTGATGATCACATATTGATTCGCGAGGCACTGCGCGGCGTGCTCAAGGAATTGCGGTCCGATGCGACGGTGCTGGAGGCTCCTGATGGCGGCCAGGCGATGGCGTTTGTCGAGGAGCACGCCGACATCGGCCTCATTCTGCTCGATTTGAACCTGCCGGATCGCGACGGCTTCTCGATGCTGGCGGAGCTGCGCGAGAGGTATCCGGCGACCTCCATTGTGGTGCTGTCGGGCCAGCAGGACCGCGGCAGCGTGGTCAAGGCGCTCGATCTGGGGGCACTCGGCTTCATCCCGAAATCCGCCCCCCGCGAGGTGATGCTTGCGGGCCTGGAGCTGGTGTTCGCGGGTGGCATCTACATTCCGCCGGAAATTCTCTCCCGCCAGGAGCCGCTCCCGCCGCAAGCTCAACCACAGCCCGACGCCGGCTCTTCGCGGAGTTCGCCAAAGGATCTCGGGCTGACCGAGCGGCAGCTCGAGGTGCTCGCCCTCATGATGCGGGGCAAGAGCAACAAGGCGATTTCCCGCGTGCTCGACGTGGCGGAGCCGACGGTGAAGAATCACATCACCGCCATCTTCAGGGCATTGAAGGTCACCAACCGGACCGAAGCCGTCGTTTCCGTCCTCCGCTCCGGCTGGGAGCTGCCGCCCGTCTCATAGCGCAAGCCTGGCTTCAGCTACAGGATCAGCTTCAGCAGGGCCCGGAGCGCCTTCGGGTCCACCGGCTTATGCAGCACATGATAACCGCGGCGGTCCACTTCTCGAACCAGCCCGGGGGAGGCATCCCCGCTGATCAGGATGGCGGGGATCGGGAATTCATGGCGTAGCCGCTCGATCACCTCGATGCCGGTCGTGTCCTCCGACAGATGGTAGTCGCAGATCAGCAGATGGGGCGACTGCCCGAGCTCGGCGAGCCCCGCCAGCGCCGCGTCCTCCGAGGCGGCGGACACGACCCGCAGGCCCCAGCTGCGCAGCAACCCTGTGATCGCGTCCAGAGCCAGGGGGTCATCATCGATGACCACCACCAGTGCAATCGCCGATCCTGAAACTGCCTGTAGCCTGCGCCTGCAATCCTCGCCCATGAGCCAGATATAGCTCACATCCATGGCGAGCTGAATCAGCGGGAAGTATTGTAGGATCAATCGGTGGAAAAACCGGCAGCGCGGAAAAAATCCGTGTCAGCACAATGGATTGGACCTCACCGACCCTATCGCCCGCAGTAGTACTTTGGTCCTAGAGACGATCAGCGGGCCGCGTCGCTCATCACCGGCAGGCGGGCGACCTTCGATGTCTTCAGGAGCTGGTTCAGCATGGCGCGCAGCACCATCGGCTCGACCGGCTTGTGCTGCAGATGATATCCGCTGGCGCGGGCTTCGCGCAGCCGCTCGGGACTGATGTCGCCGCTGATGAGAAAGGCCGGAATTGGGCTGTCAAAAGCCTTGCGCAACCGCTCGATGGCCTCGATACCGGTCTTCCCGTCGGGCAGCAGATAATCCGAGATGATCAGGTCCGGTGGTTGCTCGAGCGCGGCGAGGTTGGTCAGCGCCGCCGCATCGGTGGCGCCGGTAACGACCTGACAGCCCCAGCTCCGGAAAAGGCCGCGCATTCCGTCCAGCACCAGCGGATCGTCGTCGATAACGACGACGATCTTGCCGTGGGAGATATCGAGCAGGACGCCGGCCGGCGCTTTGGGCGGCTTGGTGTCCTCGGCACGTGTCGCCACCGAAGGCACCGTCACCGAGAAACAGGAGCCCTTGCCCAAGATCGAGGCCAGCGCGATCGGATGGTCGAGGAGGCGGCACAGGCGATCCACGATGGCGAGGCCGAGGCCGAGGCCGGCGCGCCGGTCGCGGTCGGGCTCGCCCAGGCGATAGAACTCGCCGAATATGTTGCGGCGCTGGTCCGCCGGAATCCCGATACCGGTATCCCAGACCTCGATCCGCAGCTCGGCGCCGCGCCTGCGGCAGCCCACCACCAGGCCGCCGCGGGAGGAGTAGCGCACCGCGTTCGACACCAGATTGAACAGGATCCGCTCGAGCAGAATGAAGTCGGTGCGCACCCAGGCGCTGCTCGCGACCACATGCAGCGACAATTTCTTCGCCCGCGCCGCCTCGGCGAAGGTCGAATCGATTCTCTCCAGCAGGCGCGCGACCGGAAATTCGCTGATCTCCGGCGTCAGCACCCCGGCGTCGAGCTTGGACACGTCGAGGAGCGCGCTGAACAGCTCATTCATGGCGGCAAGCGCAGTATCGATCCGCTCGACGACCTGGCTCCGCTCGCTGACGCTCATGCGGGCGCGCAGCTGGGCGACAAACAGGCCGAGCGCATGCAACGGTTGACGCAAATCATGGCTGGCGGCCGCCAGAAAGCGCGATTTGGCCTGATTGGCGAGCTCGAGCTGCTGCGTCCGCTCCTCCACCTTGCGCTCCAGCGTGGCATGCGAATCCTGCAGCCGGTGCGACATCCGATTGAAGTCCTCGGCCAATTCCTCGAATTCATCGCCGGTCTTGAGCTCGAGACGCGCGTCCAGCTCCCCGGCCTCCAGGCGCGCCGCGCCCCGGCGCAGCACCTCGATCGGCCCCACCACGCGCCGCCCGAGCAGCACGGCCGCGCCGACAGTCATGAGGCACACCAGCAACAGGATTCCTCCGGTCCGGGCCAACGAAGCCAGCAGGGGCGCGTAGACCTCGGTCAGCGGCCGTTCGACAAAAACCGTCCATCCGACATTGGGAATGCGCACATGAGAGACCAGAACCAGCTGGCTGGCGAGATTCCGGAAAACCCCGGTGGTGCCGTCTCCCACGGCGGGATTGCGCAGTGCCGCCACCTGCGGATGGTCGGACAAGTTCTTGCGCTGCAGCACCAGATGAAGATCCGGATGAGCCACCAGGCTCCCGGCACCGTCCACCACATAGGCATAACCGGATTCGCCGACCTGGATTTCCTGCACGATATCCCAGACGTAGCGCACGTTGACTTCGGCCGCGAGCACGCCGACCACCTCCCCCACGAACGGCTCGATCGGAGCGGCGATGACGATGCGGGGCTCGAAGGAATCTGCAGGAAAGATGACCGGCCCGAAATAGACCTTGCCGGATCGAGCCTCGGTGAAATATTCCGTCGAGGAATGATCCGCCCCGGCGTTCGGCACCGATCTGCCGATCCGCGACTGGCGCAGCGTTTCATGCCCGTCCGGATCGAGCGCGATGACGTTGCGGATCGCCGGCACGTTCTTGAGGAGCTCGCGCAGGTCGGTATTGTAGTCGTCCCCGGGCCGCCCGCGGGTCAGATTGCGCGGATGGGCGGCCAGATTGACCGCCCGCGCCACGTCCTCGATATAGTTGCGGATCCGAAGCGCGGCCAATTCGGCCATCTGGCGATGCACCACCTCGACATTCTGGCGGGCCTCCTGGAAACGGAATCCCATCTCCACCAGGATGCCGGCAACGAGCGAGCCGCCCACCAGCGTGGCGCAGACGAGGAAATACCGGCGGACGAGGCCGCCCCGTCGGCCGGTACCCGAGGTCGCAGGCCGCTCTACGCTCTGCACCTCCGCCATGTTGCAATACCCTCGATCTCGATGCGCAGCAGCCGGGCGCTTTAGATCACGCGTACCCCGTCGGCCACGGGCGTCGGGATACCGAGCGCCGCGGCCGCGGAGGCGCTGACCGCCCACTCGAAGTCCGTCTCCAGAGGCTCCAACGTTGCGGGAAGCCTGGCGCCTGGGTTGGTCCAAAGAATCTGCTGGACATGCCCGGCCGTCCGTTCGCCGCAGGTGTATTGCCGCACGCCATACCCCCCGAAGGCGGCGCCGCAATCGTCCGGCACCCAATCCGTGGTGGGAAAGAAGGCGGGAAGCCGCTTGTCTTTTTGGACATGCTTGATGATCTCTCGCGTTGCTCCGAAGAACAGATCAACAGGCAGGACATGCACGCCGACTGTCACCGTTCCGCCAGTCCTTCCGGACAGCGCCGAAAGCTTCTTCAGCAGGTCCGGATGCGAGCCGACAAAGACGGCCTTCGGCTCTACGCCCTTCTTCGCTGCAGCGCTCTTGACCAGCGCGAAGGCGTTTTCGCAAATGTCGTGCTCGTTGATGTGCGGAATGAGCACCTCTTTGAGGGTCGGGACCGCCTTGTAGAACCGGTCGAAGCAGTCTCCGGCCGTCTGGGTTCGCCGCGCCGAATAGCCGGTCGCGCGTCCCTCCTTTATGTATCGTTCGTCCCCGTGCTCGGAGCAGTTGGGGAAAACGATCGGAATTCCCTTGGTGTGGTCTCCCGCAGCCCGCATCGCCCTCGTCGACATCGCATAGATGAGGGCAGGATCCTTCGGCAGCTCCTTGAACGCATATCCATTGTCGATGTCGTCGAGCCAATTCTGCCTGTAGTCGATGACGAAGTCGGTGCCGAGCTCGTGGTCGAGGCCGGCCAGCCCCTCGATCAGGCCGGAGATGTACGGTCGCACGTCGTGCCGCTTGGCCGGATGATCGATCAGCTGGCTGTGCTTCGGATCACCAACCGCCAAGGCCAGAATTGTCTTCGGCGCCATTGCTTTGCTCCCTTGCCCACTGTCCTCTACCGGATGACACGATCCGCCTGGTGCAGCACCTCGAGCGGTAGGGAGATCCCGAGGCACTCTGCGGCCCTCAGATTGATCACAAAGGTAGGATCAACAGGCTCGACAGGCAAATCACCCGGCTTCACTCCCTTGCTGATCCGGTCCACATAGAAGGCATCGCGGCCACCGGCCTGGTAGGCGCTGGGTCCATAGGCGCCGAGCGCCCCCCAATCGGCCATGAAATCCTGCAGCCCGAAGGCGGGCACGCGCCGCTCGAGGCTCGCTTCCAGGATCAGATCAACGTTACTGATGATCATCGAATCCGGGATGATCATGATCCCGTCCCCGGGCTTCCACTGCGCGTTCGCCAACGCGGTCTGCACGTCCTCCCGGCTGGTGACGCTCCAGTCGAGGATCTCGATCTTCAATTGCTCGGCGACCGCGCGGATCTCCTCCATGCTTTTCGCGGACGGCCCGTAGTTGGGCACGCGCATCGTGATCAGCCGCCGCAGACCGGGGAACATCTCCCGGAACAGCTCCAATCGCTTGCCGCTTCCCTGCACCAGCTGATGGCTCACCCCCGTAATATTGCCGCCCGGCCGCGCCAGCGAGCTCACGAAGCCCTCTCCCACCGGATCGCTCACGCCCGTCATCAGGATCGGCATCGCGGTGTCGCGCGCCTCCTCCTGCGCCACGCGGACCGCGAGGGTTGCGACGCCGACGATCATGTCGACCGGCTTGCGCACAAAGCCACGGGCGTATTCCCTCACCTCCTTGAGAGTCCCCATCCGCAGGTCGAGAGCGAAGCGGCGACCGGGCTTGCCGGCATTTTCCGGCCGATCTTCCACGTATTTCAGCTTCTCGAGCGCATCGTGCAGGCCCAGGACATAGAACGGCATGGCCTCGCGCGACCGCTCAGCGGAGGCCAGCTGATAGTCTCGCGGCCCGCAATGCCAGGCCGGCACCGGGCGCGGCCCGAGCGCCAGCACGCCGATCTCGAGCCGTTTCTCCTGGGCCGTTCCCGGCGTCGGAATGGCGATCAACAAGCCAGCGATAAGGAGGTACTTGGTGCGCCGCCGCGGCCATAACCGATCACTTCGAGCCCGGCCCCAGGATCTGCCGCTTCCATCGACTTCTCTGATCGCAGCTCCCGTTGAGATCATCGTTGCCTCCATCCATCCGAGCCGGCGAGAAACGACGCATATGCGCTTTTGTACTGTCCCAGCCGATCGGGTACCAGCCATTGGTATTTCTGCTTGCTCAGCTCTTTTCTCCGGCTGCTCGCAAGCGACATCTTTTGTAAGCACGCGCATCTTGTGGGCGCGAACCGGGGGCGTAAATCAGCCTGAGGTACTGGACCGGCCGCTGAAAAATCAGCGCGATGCCAAAAAACCCCATCCTATCGGCATTAGCGGCGGCGCCGGAGGCGGGATGGGTACCAATACTAAAGTATCTCGCAGTGCAGCGAACAGGAATATCGCTTATGACCGTCCTTGCTTAACCAATCGTCACGCCAACAAGGGACCACGCGGAAGGTACTGGAATAGTGACAGCCGGCGTGGAGGCTGAGCGCGCCAGCACCCAAAGCTGCAACTGCTGCTATTGCGGCGTGATGACGCGCCGGGTCTTGGCCACCACGTCCTCCGGGGTGCCGTAGAGCTCATCGATCAAGGTCTCGACGGCGCGACCGGAGACCGGATTGACGTCGAGCGCCATTCGCTTCGCATCCTCCAGAAATTCCGGATCCGTCAGGGTGGCGGCGAAGGCCGCGCGCAGCAGCTGCTTGCGGTCGGGCGGCAGATCGGGCGGCGCCATGAACGGCCAGGCGAAGTCCTGCGGACCAAACACCACCTTGAGAATCTGACGCTGCTCCTGCGTGTTGGCGAGGTCGGTGATCAGCGGCACGGCCGGCAGATCAGCGGCCTTCTGCAGGCCGAGCTGGACCAGGATGTTGATCTTCTTGTCCGCGAGCCAATCGGGTTTGCTGGCCTTGACCCCGCTCCAGGACCAGCCGCAGCGGCCGTCGACCTCACCGGAAGCTCTCGCGCCGCATCAGTATCTGACGGCAACCGGTCCACCGCCGAACTGGTAGTTGAGCTTGAAAAGAACCTCCTGGGTCTGCAGGCTCTTGTGTCCGGTGGCGTCTTGGTTAAAGCAAACCACAGGGGTAACCGCCACCACCGAGGTTCCGCACTCAGCCGCGACACCCCCCAGCGCAAAGTCCCCCTTCTGGTAGGCCGTGAAGCGATATTCGGCCCCGATGCTCCAATTCCTGTCCAGGGCATACGCTCCGCCGGCGCCGATCGTGCCGCCGACCAGTATCTTGGAATCGGAGCCCGCAGACGGCGGGAAAAGACACGCGCCACCTCCCACGCAACCCCCGAGGCTTGGAACGAAGTTCGCCTCCATGGTCACGCGGGTGAACGCGATGCCGCCGGTCGCGTACAGGAAAACGCGATCCCAGGTGTGACCCAGGACAAACCGGGCGGACGATTGCCAGCGGGCGGTGTTTCCGAAAAAGTCGCCTGGAACGAAAGTAGTTCCAGGCCCGAACCCGTTGTTCACCACCGTTCCATGCAGGTTCGTCCAATCGAAGTCGCCCTCGAGGCCGCCGACCCAATGGTCCGGGTTCTCCCAGCGGCATCCGACTTGGCCGCCAACTACGCCCGAGTCGGCGTTGATATTGTCGAGGTCGATGTGGTCCGCCAGGGCCGTGACGGTGCCGCCCGGAACCGTCCCGGTGGTTGCCGGCACGTCGACCGATTCGCTGAACCGGCCCCACTTCCAACCGGCATTGCCGCCCAGATAACAACCGGTCCAGCTATACACGGGCGGCGGCGCCTTCAGGATCGGCGCCTTCACTTTCATGTCGGCCGCCATTGCAGGGGCCGTAAGAGCACCAAGCGCGATTCCAAGAACCAGCAGCTTTTTCATGACCCACCCCATCCCCTAAGGTTTGCCCTGCCGGATCCTAGATCAACCCGCCCTCTCGGTATGTTGCGCCACGGCCACAATTTCCAAAAATCGGGATGTGAACGGCGGGCGCGGGAGCGGCGGCCGTCCGTTGATTTGTGTATCTGCCGCGGCCGTCAGGGCCTTGGTTCGGTCTGGTGACACGCCCCCTCAAGGCCTGGTTCCGGGATTTCAACTCTTGCCGGTAAACCAGTGTCCGGACTGCATTAAAGTTAAAACACGATGGTCCGGGCGCGGGCAGGCTTTTGACCTAAGGTCGGCTGCCTCTCCTCGCAAGACGGGAGGTGGGGTCCCGGCCACATCTGGTTTCGTGGCGTAGTGGTCGGGACCGGCCGGCGGGGCGTTACGCCGCAGTATCCGGCGTAGGCCGGACACCGGGCCGAGGCGGTCGAGACGGCCATGGCGCGGCCGCGATCAGCTCTTTGCCCTGCACTCGCCGATCATCGGCGCCATCAGGTCGAGCGCCTGGCGTCAGCCGTACCGGCGACGGCGATTCCAATCGGTGACTGCTGACGTGTCACCCTCAATTCAGTTCTGCGGCGTCGATTGCGGTTTCATGGGAGCTTCTTGGCGACTCGAAACCCGTCAAGGCTGGTCCGATGCTTGGCGTCCGGATCGATGCGTTCGGCCGGGCGCACAAGCCACGGACGGCTGCCGAAGCTGCCGCCGCGCATGACTCGCACTCCGCACCACTTTCCTGTGGTCCAAGCGGAGCCATCGGCCGGCGCCCCCTCATAATTCGGGTGCCAACAGTCTTCCGTCCATTCGAAAGTGTTGCCAAGAATGCCGAGGCCGAATGGATTCAGACGGAAGCTGTCGACCGGGGCCGGTTGTTTGCTGTCCCATCGGGTGCCGCAGCCATCGCAAACGGCGTTGCCTGAGCCGATGGCATCGCCCCACCAGCGCAAAGTCTGCGTTCCGCCGCGCGCCGCATACTCCCACTCGGCTTCACTTGGGAGACGATACGGACCATCGTCTATCGACGGCACTTGGCCGCGAAGCCTGCCGTTCAGCCAGGTCACATAGGCTTGCGCATCATGCCAGTTTACGCAGACGACCGGATCGCGGTCCGTTTGCGAAAATCCGGGGTTCATCCACCCGGCGTCGGCGCGGCTCAGGAACCTGTTTGCAAACAGCGCACAGCCGCCGTTGACCAAATAGCCAGTCTCCCGAACAAACGCAGCAAACTCCGCTCGGGTGACGGGATACTGCCCCATGCCGAACGCGCGCGGGATCGTCACGGAATGTTGCGGCTGTTCACTCAAAAGAGAGCGCCTGTTAGCTACGCCCTCGTCAGGCGGAAACGTCTCCAGGATTCGCTTTGTGTCGGCCGCGGACGATCCCATGAGGAAGCTACCCTCCGGGACCACAACCATTTCAGGACAATCGGTGCAGTTTCGGAATATCTGGCCAGCCCGCAAGTCTTGCCCTTCGGCGGCCCCACCGGCGGGCAGGTCAAGAATGGCAGCAAGCGCGGCGACAAGAAACGTCAGACTTCGAAAACTCATGGGCTGTGCCGTAGCCCTTGCTTCCTCGGGGCATCTCCACCGATCAGCACGGCCACAACCCAAAAGACCAAAAAATTGATCCCTGCCCAGCAAAGATATTCCACTTCGCGCTTTCATACGCTTCAGTCGGCATCGCCAGCATGCGCTTGCGTCCTATGCCGCGCCTGATTGCACGATCATCAATCAACACTTATTATGTGATTTGCACGACTGCCGCAAGGCGGATGATGTCTAGGTGATACCCAGTCGGTGCGAATGCGATAGGAAGCCCAGCGCCAGCCTTCAGAGGCATAGCCATGAGCGTCTTGCGCCGGGTTGCATTTGCGCTCTTCCTCCCGATTGCGGCAGGAGCATCTTCGCTTTCGGCAAATGCGCAGGCGCTGGCGATTGCACGGGATCATTCTTCCGCGGGCCTGGTCGCGGCGGTCGGGCTTTTGGCTGTGCTCGGCTACTATGCGATCGCCTGGCTGAAGCTCGGACGCGATTCCCCCAGTGGCGCGGTCGTCCCACAAACGGAGCCGCCGGACGGCCTTTCGGCCGCGGCGGTACGCTTCATCTACCGGTCGGGCTTCGATGAAACCTGCTTCGCCACGGCAATCGTCGATCTCGGCGTAAATGGGCGCCTGCGCCTGTTGCGTGACGCCGGGCAGACGGTGATCGTGCGGTGCGATGGCGGGCGCGCCATCTCGCCGCCAGAACAGGCGATGGAACGCGCGCTGTTCGCAGGCCGGCAGTCGCTCGCTCTCGCGTCCGTGAACTATGCGGCGCTCGCGGGAGCGCGCACGGCGCTCCGGCGAGGCCTTGCAAACGCGTACAAGAATCTGCTGCCCACCGATTTCTTCTGGTCCGCATTGGGCGCCCTCGGGTCGCTTGCGCTCGTTGTCGCGACCGCGGGCCTGATCGACGGCAGCTACGACGGGGACCGCCGCTCGTTCATGCTGGTGGGCATGCTGGTGCCGATCTTCCCCATCGTGGTCGGCGCCTTCCTGATCCGTACCGGGTACGAGCGCACAACCGGCGGGGCATGGCATGTCCTGGGCGGTCTTTTCCTCATTCTGCTCTTTGCCTATCGGGGCCTCGCCGTCAGCCTAGCGAATGCCGATTCCGTTGCCGATCTGCTGCCGGCCATGGCTGCGTACATCGCGAGCCCGCTTGCGCTGCTGGCAATCCTCTGGCTGCAAGTGCCGAGCCCGGCGGGACGCGCGATCAAGCTGCGCATCGAAGGCTTTCGGCACTATCTCGTGGCCTACCATCTCAACCCGGTCGCCCGGAGCCCGCAATTGTTCGAGCGCTTTTTGCCCTACGCGATTGCGCTCGACATCGAAGGCGATTGGGCAGAAGGCTTCGCCGGCGTTCTCGCCGCCGCCGCGGCCGCTGGCAGCACAGCGTCGCCGCTGTGGAGCGGTTGGGGATACGGCTCGCCCGAGGACGCTCCCGCCATGGGCCGAGCGCTCTCGCGCGAACTCGCCTCGGCCATGCCCGGCAGCGGAGGCGCCTTCGGCGGAGGCGATCCCGGTGGCAGCGATAGCGGTGGGGGCTCGGGCGGTGGCGGCTCGGGTGGCGGAGGCGGGTCGGGTGATGGCGGCGGCGGCGGTGGCGGCGGCGGCTGGTGAGAGGGCCGAAGCAGCCTCGCACCGGGAGCAACAAAACAAGTTGCTTTTAATGACTCCGGATAATCCAATCTGGTCGAAAGCGAACGCCACCCAGGAATCTGGCATGCGGCGCGCCCTCCCACTTGTCCATAACGGCCCTCGGATTCGAAAAATACTGCTGAACTAACTCCTGCGCCGACGAACATTCCTCCGCAGAAAAATGTTCGCGCGCGCTCGGATAGGGATTGCCGGCATTGTCTTCGTTGGTGAAGCCGAATGCGCCTATCTCAATATTGAAATCGTTTTCATTTTCTTCAAAAACCTCAAAGTACTCACCATACAGAAATGGACCTGCAGTTCTTTCGACTCTAAACATGTCGTGTCCTCCCTCATCCACGCCGCGAACCATGCCGACAGATCGGATACGCGCACCCTTGAATGAGTTGCCACTTGTCATGACGTTCATCACCATAAGCATTCCGTCGCCCGCGCGGCGGCGGAACGCATTGACGTTTCGGACGTAATCATCCGACTTCGCAGGCCGGCGTAGGTGGACCCGCAATTCTTGCCCTCGCAGCCCGCCCTCGCCTTACGCCTGCAGCAGCCTCCGCAATCCCGAGACCGGACCGAAGCGGTCGAGATTGCCGATGGCGGCGATCAGCTCCTTCGCCCTGCCCTCGCCGATAACCGGCACCATCAGGTCGAGCGCCTTGGCGTCGACCTCGCTCTGGTCCATGGGATTTCCGGGCGTGCCGCGCACCTCGTAGGTGCGGTGGCTGAGCTTGCGGCCGTCGGCGGTCTCGATCGCGACGATCGCCTGGCGAGCCGGCACCGCGGTCACCAGCTCCTTGTTGGCGACCGCCTGCACCAGCTTGCGGATGGCCAGCACCTTGGGATCGGTCATGCGGGCAAAATCATGCACGCTGTCGAAGCCGGCGCCGCCGTCCACGATCATCAGCGCGACCAGGTGCTGCAGACAGATGTCCGGAATGGTCTTGTTGTCGACAATGTGCAGCCGGTCGGCCGGCATGTCGACCACGATGCGCTTGACGCGACCGGCGCGCACCTCCGGATCCTTCAACAGCTCGGCCACGCAATCGAGCACCGATTGCAACGGCGAGCCGACGCACCATTTCTTGATCGAGGTCTCGATGATCTCGTAATGCTTGCCGAGGTCGGTCACGAACTCCTCGGGCTGGGGCTTGGGGCCGCCGAGCGCGGTGAACAGGTTCTTGTCGCCCGAGAGCGGATCATCGACACCGGTCATGCCGGAGGCCACCATGGTGGCGGCGCTCACGCCGTTCCTCGCCCCCATGCCGCCGAAATCGAACGCCTTCTCCACATGCTCGCGGTCGCGCTCCCAATAAGGAACGCCGGAGCCCTGCTGGGCCGCGAACGAGACAGCATGGCGCACCTGGGTCGGATCGAGCCGCAGCATGGCGGACGCCGCCGCCACGGCCCCGAAGGTGGTGGCGAGCGTGTGGGTGCTGTGCTGCTCGGTATAGAGCGCGCCAAAGCCGAGCGCGTAGATCGAGCGGGCCCCGATGTCGTAGCCGAGCGCGACCGCGCGCAACAGATCGTTGCCGCTGCGGCCGGCGGATTCGGCGGTGGCGAGCGCGGCCGGCACGATGCCGCAGCCCGGATGGAAGCGGGCTTTGAGATGGGAATCGTCGGTCTCGTCGCCATGGGCCGCCATGCCGTTGGCGAGCGCCGCATTGACGGTCGAGGTCAGGAAGCCGGTGCCCACCACGGTCGCCTGCGGGGTGCCGCCCAGGCCCTGCACATAGCGGGCGGCGGCGACGCCGGCCTTGAGGCGCGAGCCGGACACCATGGCGGCGATGGTGTCGAGCACATGCATCTTGGTCTTGGCCACCACCGCAGGCGGCAGCTCGCGGTCGAGCGCGCCCGAAATGTAATTCGCCAGCGCCACCGTGACCGGAGAGAGCGGCTCCTCCTTGCCGCCCTCCTCGGCGGCTTCCTTGGCGGCCGCTGGCTTGGCCGCGTCCGGCTTGGCAGCGCCGGCGCCCTGCGCCAAGGCGGGCGCGGCCGGCAGCACGTTCGACAAGAGCGCGGCGCCGCTGACATTGATGAGCCAGCGTCGGGTGTGATCGGGATTTTCGGACATGGCGATCTCCTCGGGTTATTCTGCAGTGTAGGATGGGTTGAGCGCTTGCGAAACCCATCGTCGGCGGTTGATGGGTTTCGTAAGAACTCAACCCATCCTACAGTCCGTGCCGGGTCGCGGCTGTCACATGGCGTCGGCGAGCCGGTACACGCCGCGCTCGAAGGCGTCGTAGACGGCAAGCGCCTGCGGGTCGGCGAACGGCAGAAACTGCATCAGGATCACGCCGGCGATGCCGCGCGCGCGGTCGATCCAGAAATAGGTGTTGCTGATCCCGCCCCAGCTCAGGCTGCCGGCGGAGCGCTTGCCGCTCACCGGATCGGCCGTGATCAGGAATCCCAGGCCGAACTTGTCGCGGCCGTCGGCCACGAAGGCGAAATCGGCGCTGCGCTCGGGCAGTGCGCTCTTGAGCGCGGTCACGCCAAGCGCGCCGATGTGATTGCGGCTCATCAGCTCGACCGTCTCGGGCGAGAGAATCCGCTCGCCGTCGAGGGCGCCGCCGTTGAGCAGCATGCGCGTAAAGCGGATGTAGTCGTCGGCGGTCGACGAGAGACCGCCGCCGCCCATCGCGGGCGAGAATACCGGCGGCGGCTGGTTGGGGTCCTTCGCGATCGTGCCGTCCGGCTGCCGGCGATGGGTGGCGACCAGGCGGGCCTGCTTGTCGGCGGGCACGCTGTAGAAGGTGTCCGGCATCGCCAGCGGCTCGAGGATGTGGCGGCGAAAGTAGTCGTCGAGCGGCACGCCGGATACCGCTTCGATCACACGCCCCAGCCAGTCCGTGCTGGTGCCGTAGAGCCATTGGTCGCCGGGCTCGAACATGAGCGGCCCGACCGGAAACGCCTCGCCGGCGCGCGGCTTGAAGTCGCGCACCACCGGGCTGGTGAAGCCGTAGCCTAGTCCCGAGCAATGGGTCATGAGGTGGCGCACCGTGACGGCCTTGCCGGCCGGCCGCACCCGATAGTCGCCGGTGACGCTGTCGAAGGCCTCGAGGACGCAGAGACCGGAGAAGGCCGGCAGATGGCGTTCGGCCGCATCGTCGAGGCGCAGGCGGCCGGTTTCGACAAGCTGCAGGGCGGCGACCGAGGTGAGCGCCTTGGTCATCGATGCGATCCGAAACAGGGCATCGGCCGTCATGGGGCGGGCAGTGTCGGCGTCGGCCACCCCGAATGCGCCGCGGTAGAAGGCGCCCTCGCGATCGGTCGCCATGGCGACGACGCCCGGGATGGCCTTGTCCTCCACCGCCTTGCGCAACTCTCCGTCGATCGGGTGTGCGTAAGGCTCCGGGGCGGCGCTTGGCGTCTTGGATTCCATTGTTGTCATTGCCCGGACCTGTTGGCGGCGCATGACACCTCGGAGCGGGATCGGAGCGTCAAAGTCAGAACGCCAGCATCTCGGCGCAATTGTTTTGATTGATTGAGCACCGACTCCCTCATCCTGAGGAGGCCGCGCCCTTCGCGCGGCCGTCTCGAAGGATGCAGCCCGGGCGGCGCCGCGCTCGCGTCCATGGTTCGTCCTTCGAGAGCCTCAGGACGCGCAGGCGTTGCCCGCATCTCACCATGAGGCTGAAAGAGTCGCTGCGCGGAACGTCAGTTCCGGGTCTGCTTGAAGTACTTCAGATCGGGCGGCGGCTGGTCCTTGCGGGTGGGCATGAGGTTACCATCGCCGCCGCGGTAATAGGTCTCCTTGCCGAGCTTGATCAGCTCCTGGTCGCCCGAGCAGTAATACTCCTGCCAGACCGGATAAGGCGACGGGTCGCGGCGGTAGGTCTTCATCACCGTCCAGGGATGGGTGAACGCATTGTCGATCAAGGTGATCTCGTCGTGCAGCAGCTTGGGATCCTTCTTGTCGAAAAAGATGCGCTCCTTGATGATCGACTGATTGTCGGTGTGGGTCGGCAGGCCGGACGGATCGAGGGCACGCGGGCCGCGCAGGTAGCGGGTCTCGACCTCAAGCACGTTGAAGCGGCCGGCGCCGTCGTCGTCGATCCACTTGCCGATCGAATAGCCCATGAAGGAGGGCTCGACCTTCTCGGGCCAGTCGCGGCCGTCGGTGTAGATGCGGCGATGGGAATCATGGGCGTGATCGATGCGCACATAGGTGGTTTCCGGCAGCACCATGATCTCCATGTTCTGGAAGGCCGTCATCATGGCCGGCATGCCGGGCGGCAGGCAATCGGCGCCGGTCGGCCAATTGCCCTGGCCGCCGGCCGCCTGGTCGGCGACGCTCGCCTCCAGCACCTTCTGATATTCGGGCGTGAGCGGGGCCTGCTGGCCGAGCCCCCAGGGCTTGGTCGGATCGAACCCCGGCTGGCCACCGACCGGAAGCCGCACCCCAACCCACTGGCCCGCGAGATCCGGATACTGGGCATCGTCGAAGGCGCGGGCAGAGCTCAAGCTCGCCGCCAGAGCGGCCGCCAATGCGATGGTGTGGAGCGCGCTTCGGTCCAGCATGGTGTCCCCCTTTTGCAATCCGTTCCATCGCCGTGCGCGGCTCAGGACGAGCACGCTCTAGCGACAATACCGTAGTCGGCGAATGCGTGGAAGGTGGAGACGGGGCCGTTGCGAGGTGCGGCCGCCTTCAGGGATCGTGCGAACCGATCAAAAAAACGAAAGAGCCCCGGCCCGAGTTGGTCTTGGGGCCGAGGCTCCTTACGCGCTGCAGTGTCAGCACTATCGGCCCCCACCATTACCAAACTCTAAACGCATCGCAATTGCCTTGCCGGCAAGCTTCGAAGGTGAGCAACGCGCCAGTCCCCGACCCCGAAATTCGGCGCGGCGCATGGGCAAGATTGAGCCGCGCCGCATAGCTCTGATCGCTTTGTCAGGCAATTTTGCCCACCCTACCCCGCTACGCCCCGCATGCGTGGGGCATGACAGGGATGGCTCAATTGCTTTTTCCGATCGCGGCCCGCAGGGTCGCGAGCACGTCGGGGGAGACGTCGGCGAGCGAGCGGAGCTTCGCCTCGCCGCGCTCGACCCCGACATAGCTGAAGGGCACGCGGTTGCGGGTCATGGTTTCCTTGACGAAGTCCGGATCGTTTGATGCGTCCTCGAATCCCCGGCGCAGCGCCGCGATCGCGCCGCCGGGCGTGCCGCGCGGCGCAAAGCCCACGAAGGTCATCTCGCCGGCCTGGTTGGTCACCAGTTGAGCGCGTCCCAGACCGGACCGGACGGCATGCGGCCGTAGATTTCCTTGTAGAGGTCGGGAAACGCCGGCATCTCGCCCACATAGGGGCTTGGCGCATAGCCACCGCCGCGATCGACAGGCACCAGATAGGCGATGCCGATCCCCTGCCCCGACTTGATGAAGTCGTCGTTGCGGCTGCGGAAGGTCGAGATGCTGGTCGAA
>DASYFD010000175.1:0-6771 GCA_036498625.1 Xanthobacteraceae bacterium
CCATGCAGCCGGCGTGGGGCGGGTCAGGTGCACTGACCTCGGGGAAGCACCGAGATGGGTGTCATCAAGTGCGAGGGTACCTCTGAATAGAGAATTTTGACTCTTTCATCCCTCATGGTGAGGAGCGCGGGTGAAGCCCGCGCGTCTCGAACCATGGCCACACGTGAGGCGCTGCTCGGGCCGCATCCTTCGAGACGGCCGGCAAGAGCCGGCCTCCTCAGGATGAGGAGGTGGTTGGTGCGCGGAGCAGCTAAATCACCATTTCAGCTTGCCAACCTTGGGCACACCCCGCCAGTTTCAATTTCCCGAATAGTCTGATTTGCGCGGATGCGTCAAGCACACCCGGCTATGCTTGAATCGCGCCCCCGCGACGCCATCGTGGCGCCTGCTGACTACCGCGGAGGAATCTGGATCAAGTCGTCGAGCTGCGCCTTGGTCAGCTCCGTGGCGGTGAATTTCAGGGCCACCGCATCCTTGACGATGGTATCGAGCCCGGTGATCACATCCGGCTCGATCGATGGCCGTGGGAAGAAGTCGTCGCGCGTCCGCTTTGCCTTGGCCTCGGTGATCTTGAGCCACTCCGAATAGACCTTGAGCGCGTTGGGGTCGGTGTACATGTAGTTCACCGTCTCCCGATAGGCCGCCATGTAGCGCGTCACGATATCCCGGTGCGCCTGCAGATAGTTGGCATTGGCGATGTTCAGCCGCACGGTCTGACCCTTGAACGCCTCGGCATCGTTGCCGGTGGCGATGATCCTTATCTGCTTCTGGTCGAGCTGGTCGAGGCCGAAGGGCGGGGCCGACCAGCCGACATCGACCTGTCCGGACATCACCGCCGTCAGGTTTGCGGCCGGCCCGCCCAGCGCGGTCGGCTTGGCGGTGAGCTTGTACTGCTGCATGAAGGCGGTGACGATGCCGTGGGTCGACGAGCCGTTGGTCGAGTAGCCGAGGATCTTGCCGTCGGTGTCCTTGAGCGACTTGATCGGCGAATCCGCTTTCACATACCAGAACAGATCGCCGGCGCCGGTGGTTTCGGCGCCGATCACGCGCACCGGCGCGCCCTTGGAATAGGCGCCGAGCACGCCCATCACGCCTGCCGCGATGCCGAGATCGACGCTGCCCGAGATCACCGCCTGCTGGGTCTCGCCCGCGCCGTTGGTATAGACGATCTCGAGGGCGACGCCGTGCTTCTTGAAGATGCCGGTGAGCTGGCCGACCTCCGACACCGATGTGTCCCAGTTGCCGCGCTGACCGACCGCCAGTTTCACGGTGTCGTCCGCGCAGGCGGCGGTCGCCGCGCCGCAAAGCATCACGCCGGCGAGTGCGCCAGCGAGCTGGTTCTTCATCGGGTCCTCCCTCGGCGGTTTACGCCTGCTTGACGGCTGGCCGGGCGGCGCGCTCCAGCGGCGCTTCGCTGCCACCGCCGAGGCTACGCCAATTCGTGGTCTTGGGCACCACGCCTTCGTAGGAGCTGATGGTCGCATGCACCACACGGGTCTCCTCGGTGCCGATCGCCGCACCGCCGTCGCTGATGCGGCGCGCGGCTTCCACCATCAGCCGCCGGAACGCCACCACCGCTACGTCGCTGGCGCCGACCCGCTCCTTGCAGCGGTCGCTGATCGGGCCCATCGATTCCCACATCGCGATGTCCTGGTTCGGGATGCCGGCGATGCCGGTGAAATCACCCTGTTTCATGGCGGCGCGGTCCTGGCGGTAAAGATTGTCGCGTTGGCGCATCCCGTCGAAATTGCGATCGACGTCGACGCCCCATTGCAATGCGTTGAACTTTCGCCACGCCTGCGCATCGATGCCCGGCTTGTCGCTGCCGTTCCAGGCGATGAAGTAGAAGATGGTGCTGCTGTCGTCTTCCGGCGTCAGCAAGGTCGCCACATTGTGCACGTTGTTGGGCGGGATCAGCGCCGTGAACGGGGCGATATATACGGTGGTGCGGATATAATCGTGCGTCGATTCATTCATGATCGGGCGCCGGATCGCGGCGTAGCGGAAGCCATAGCTGGTGCGCTCGATCTGAAACCGCGGCGCCTTGTCGGTCGATGGCCGCAGCCAGTTCGCTTCCGTTGCCTTGGCGCCATCCACCTGCGCCGGCACCATGTCGGAGGAGTGCAGGCTCGAGGAATGCGCAGAATCGATCTGGCCTTCGAGGATCTGCGCCCAGTTGCAGCGCACCCGCACCTTGGTGGCGCTGACCCGCACATCCGGGGTCGGCGCGAAGGCGGGGGCCTCGAATTCGCGCAGCTCTTGCGGCGGTCCCATATAGGCCCACACGAAACCGCCGGCCTCGCGCGCCGGATAGGCCTTGTGCTTGACCCGCTCCGGGATGCGGCTGTCGGCGGGCTCCGATGCCATCTCCAGCACGTTGCCTTCCACGTCGAATTTCCAGCCGTGATAGAGGCAGCGCAGGCCGCACTCCTCGTTGCGGGCAAACACCAGCGAGGCGCGCCGGTGCGAGCAGTATTCGTCGAGCACCCCGACGCGGCCGGCGCTGTCGCGAAACACCACCAGGTCCTCGCCGAGCAGGCGCACCTTGAGGGGCGCGCCGTCGGGCGACACCTCCTCCGACAGGCAGGCGGCGATCCAATGGCGCCGCATGATCCGGCCCATCGGCGCGTCGCCCTCGACGCGGCACAGCAGGTCGTTCTCCTCCGGCGTCATCATGGGAGCAGCTCCCTCGCGTGGCGGCGCTTCCGGGCCGGCGCGGCGTGACGATTTCTGTCGCGCGCCTTTACTTAGCTATCTAAGATAAGAGCACCGAATGATATTGTCGAGGCGCGCCTTCCCTTGAGCAATGCTCCGAAACGCAAGCTTCGCCTTGGTGTCGCCGGTCTCGGCCGCGCCTTTACCCTGATGCTGCCGACCTTTACCGCCGATCCGCGCGTCGCGCTGGTCGCCGCGGCCGATACCCGCGCTGAGGCGAGGGCGCGCTTTGCCGCGGATTTCGCCGCCGCGAGCTATGCCACCGTCGAGGAGCTGTGCGCCGACCCGGCGGTCGAGGTGGTCTATGTGGCGACCCCGCACCAATGTCATGCCCGCCACGCGGTGCTCGCCGCCCGGTACGGCAAGCATCTCCTGGTGGAGAAGCCGATGGCGCTGTCGCTCGACGAATGCAGCGCGATGATCGCGGCGGCGCAACGCGCGGGCGTTCATCTGGTGGCCGGCCACAGCCATTCGTTCGACGCGCCGGTGGCGCGGTTGCGCGCGCTGGTCAAGAGCGGCGCGTTCGGGGCCGTGCGCATGATCAACGCCATCAACTACACGGACTATCTCTACCGTCCGCGCCGGCCGGAAGAACTCGACACCACGCAGGGCGGCGGTGCGGTGTTCAATCAGGCGGCGCATCAGGCGGACATCGTGCGGCTGGTGGGCGGCGGGCAGGTGACCAGCGTGCGCGCCATAACCGGCGCCTGGGACCCGGCGCGGCCGACCGAAGGCGCCTATGCGGCATTGCTCACCTTTGCGGGCGGCGCCTTCGCCTCGCTCACCTACAACGGCTATGGCCATTTCGATTCCGACGAGTTGCAGGGCTGGATCGGCGAGATGGGGCAGCGGAAGGAGCCTTACGCCGGCCGGCCGCGGCCGCGCTTCGCGAGCACTGCGGAGGAAGCCGCAGCCAAGAACGCGCGCAACTATGGCGGGCCCGACTATCGCCCCATCGCGGCCCAGGCGCCGGCACACCAGCATTTCGGCACCCTATTGGTGAGCTGCGCGCAGGCCGATCTGCGCGCGCTGCCCGATGGCGTCATGATCTATCAGAACGAAACGGCGCGGCTCGATGCGGTGCCGCCGCCGGGCGTGCCGCGCACCGAGGTGATCGACGAGCTTTATGGCGCGGTGGTGGGCGGGCAGGCGGCGCTGCATGACGGGGCCTGGGCGATGGCGACCCTGGAGGTGGTCCTGGCGATCCTGCGCTCGGCGGGCGAAGCCCGCGACGTGACGCTCGCGCATCAGGTCCCTGTGGCATGAGCCGTCCGCCCGGCACCCAGTCGATCCTGCACCACTGGCGCGAAGCGGTGCCGGACGATCGGCTCGCCCATCTGGTGAAGGACGCGACGCGGGCGCTGGTGCGCGCCTTGCAGATGCGGCTTGCCGACCACGGGGTCTCCTTCGGTCACTGGACTTACCTTCGCATCCTGTGGGAAGGCGACGGGCTGACCCAGCGCGAGTTGAGCGAGCAGGCTGGCGTCACCGAGCCGACGACGTTCTCGGCCCTGCGGGCGATGGAGCGGCGCGGTTATGTTCGCCGCCGTCGGCGCGGCGGCGACCGCAAGAGCGTCGATATCCTGCTCACGCCCAAAGGCCGCCGCCTGCGCGACCAGCTGGTGCCGCTCGCGGAGGAAGTGAACGGCATTGCGGTGTCCGGCGTGCGCAAGGCCGACATCGCGGCCACCCGCAGTGTTCTGCTGGCGATCATCGAGAACCTTGCGCGGGAGGAGGAGGCGGCCGACATGCGCATGCCCTCGACCCGCGAATTGGCGCGGCTGCCGGCGGGAGGCCGAAGGCGCCCCGCTTGATCCGGGTCATGACGGGTGCCGGCTGCTACGGCGCGCGCGGGGGCGATATTCATGGGCGCCAGAATGGCTTGCGGGCCTCGCGCTCGGCTGCTGCAAAATCGAGGGAGAAATCGCTGATCTCGCGCCGGCTGAGCGACCGCAATATCTGGCGCGAACGCCGGCGGTACTCCCATTCAAGAATGACCAGCCAGGCGGCCTC
The DNA here is from genome assembly GCA_036498625.1 of Xanthobacteraceae bacterium. Classification (GTDB taxonomy): domain Bacteria; phylum Pseudomonadota; class Alphaproteobacteria; order Rhizobiales; family Xanthobacteraceae; genus VAZQ01. Next base: position 4,729 of record DASYFD010000175.1, read on the forward strand.
GATCCGCGGCCCGAGGTGCAACAGGAAATCGGAAACAACGGGCTTCGGCCCGGACCCGAGCGGCGCGCTGCCGGCATGATGATCAAGAGTGCCCGATAAGGATCGTTTGTTCACGAGCGCCTCCCTCGTTGGGAGAGCGCATCTTGTTCGGGCAGAGGCGCGGGGTAAATCAGCCAGATGTACCGGAGGATTTATAGCCCCAAAGGGTCCGCCGGTGGCGAAAAACCCCCGTGGCCTTGAACTTCTGCCGTCGGCGCCCGCAGGCAAGGGGGCGCTTTGGTCATAGGACTGAAGTATCGGCCCGCAATCGCCGTGGCAATGAACGCAAGCCAAGCTCACGTCGGGTCGAACAGCTCGAACGGTGCGAGCGGCGGGCGCGAAGGGGCGCTTATGCCGGAGCGCTGCTCGATCAGCCGCAGTGCGTCCGGCAACTCGGCGAGCGAGATGATGCCGCCGGCGGGGTTGCGCTCGGCAAGGGCGCGGCCCTCGTCGTAGTCGTTGATCATCAGCATGGCGTTGAGCTTTAGCCGCTTGGTCATCTCCAGCGCCTGCGCGGTGTCGGCGAGCGCCATGACATGCGCCGGATCGAGCCCGGCTTGGTCGATGGCGAAGCGCAGCATTTTGGCCGTCACCCCGCCCGCCTCGTCACGGCTGACCGAGCCCGCGATCAGACCGGCGAGCGCATGGCGCTCGATGAAGCGCGCCATGGCGGCCCGCGACAGCGAGGAGACCAGGAACGCGGCGACCCCCAACGATTTCAGCTCTTCGAGACAGAAGCGGACATCCTCGTAGAGCTCCGCATGCTCCACGGCCCGGAGTTCGAACGCCTGTAGTTGGGCCGCGGTCTCGGTCGATATCGCGCGCGGCTCCATGAGGCCTAACAGCCGCCAATAAGCCTGGCTGCCGGTCGCCTCGGCGTCATGGCTGGCCCCGAGCAAATCCACGGCCGCACTGTCGAATTCGTCGGCTCGAAACTCCGCCAGGCATCCGACCGGCTCGAGCAGGACCGCCTTGATGACCTCCACGATCAGGCCCTCGTCTCGTAGCCGGCGAACATGGTCTTGAGCATCCATTGATTGCCGGGAATGAGACGCAGATAGATCTGGCCCGAGAACGACGCCACGATGAAGGCGGTGCCGACGTCATGGGCGAGCCGCGCCCAATTCTCGCTGGCGTAGGCGTGCAGCGGCAGTTGCGGGAACGAGAGCAGGGGAGCGGTGCCGAGGATGAAGAACCCGGTGGTGAAGTTGGACAAGAGTGCCAGCAGCAAAATCCAGTTCAGGACGCCGAGGAAGCGGTGTCCGGTGCGCAGCGACAGCAGCTCGGCCAACCAGCGGAACGCGCCCGCGGTCCCGTGTCGGCGCGCGCTCTCCACGCTCAGATAGATGACGCCCGCCAGCAGCGAAGCCAGCAGCACGAAGCCGAAATAGGTGTGGTTCCACACCCGCACGAACGACGTATCGCGCGCCGGCCCGAAAGCTGAGTCGAACAGCGCCGGCGTGGCGATCGAGGCGCCGACCGCATAGGCGCCGGCAAGCCCGATCAGCAGGAACCAGGTGATGACGAACTTGACCGGGCTGAAGGTGAGAGGTGGCGGCGGGCCGGCCTGCTGCCGGGAGCCGACGAGCAGATAGTGCGCCACATAGGCTGCATAATGCAGCGCCAGAATGCCGAGCGCGATCAGATAGACCCGGTCGAGGGTGGCGAGCGGAAAGCGGTAGACGATGCGCCGGTGAATATAGGGATAGGTCTCGGTCCCGACCGCCCAGGACACCAGCACCAGGGCGACCGCAAGGGCGATCAGGAAGGCGCCGCTGAGCACCGGATAGGTTCTGGTCTCGACCGTGGACTTAAGCTGCAAACGACTCTCCTATAGACACTAAGCGGCAAGTCCAAGTCGGGGACGCACGGCGCTTCTCGCCCCGAAGGGGAGAGGGTGGGGTGAGGGGGTTACGATGATTGCGTATCGCACCGCCGAAGTCCCCCTCATCCCACCTTCTCCCCCCAGGGGAGAAGGAGTGAAATGCCGTGCGTCCCTGACAC
>DASYFD010000176.1:0-1915 GCA_036498625.1 Xanthobacteraceae bacterium
TGCGGGCTATATCCTGGGCTTTCCGGGCGACACCAAGGAATCGATCAAGCGCGATATCGAGATCATCAAGCGCGAGCTGCCGCTCGACATTCTCGAGTTCTTCTTCCTGACGCCGCTGCCCGGCTCCGAGGACCACAAGGGCCTTTGGACCAAAGGCGTCTGGATGGACCCCGACATGAACAAGTACGACCTCAACCACCGGGTGGCGCATCACTCCAAAATGTCGGATGCGGAATGGGAAGAGGCCTATCGGACCGCCTGGGAGACCTATTACACGCCCGAGCATATCCGCACGATCCTGCGCCGCGCCGCCGCCAATCCGCTCGGGCGGATGAAGACCACGCTGACCACGATCCTGTGGTTCTATCTCGCCTTCAAATATGAGGGCGTGCACCCGCTCGAAGCCGGGATATTCCGGCTCAAGTTCCGCCGCGACCGGCGGCTCGCTCTGCGGCGCGAGAGCCCGCTGCTGTTCTATCCGCGCTATGTGGGCGAAACCCTGGTCAAGGCTTGGCGCGCCTGGTCGATGTATCGCCGCACCAAGGCGATGCTGGCCGAGATCGAGGCCGCGCCCGACCGCTGGACCTATACCGACCTCGCGATCGCGCCGCCGCTCGAGAACGAGTTCGAGGCGCTAGATCTCTACCACCAGACCGCCGGCGGCGAGGCCGCGCTCGAGCGCAAGCGCCGCGACGAAGCGATCCGCGCCGGCGTGCATGCGCCGGTGCGCCCGGCCGCAAACGCGGCGACTGCGGTTTCCTGATCTTCTTTTTCCCTCCCCCTTTCAGTTGGAGGCCAGAATCCTCACTCCCACGGCATCAACGACGCGTGGATCACGTCCGGCACGCCCTTGCCGCCCACTGAGCGGATGGCGAGATCGACGTCCTTCAATCCGAACTTGTGGGTCGTGATCTTCTCCAGCGGGAAGCGCTTGGAGGCGAGCTGCGCCAACGCGAGCTCGCAGGCCTTGTAGCTGTGACCGCGCGCGCTCTTCATGGTGATGAATTTCACGGTGAATTTCTCGAGCGGGAAATTCGGGAACGCCGCCATCTCGCCCTGCACCACGATGGTGCCGCCCTTGCGCTTGAGGGCTTCGATGCCGAGCAGGATCGGGATGGTGCCGGCGCCGGCGGTGCAGTCGAGCGAGACGTCGACCCCCTTGCCACCGGTGATCTCCATGATACGGGCGAGGGGATCCTCCTTCTGCACGTCGATCACGTAATCGGCGCCGAGCTCCTTGGCGACCGCCATGCGGGCGCCGTCCTTGGAGGTGCCGGTGACGATGATGAGCGAGGCTCCGGCCTGCTTGCAGATCACGGTCTGCGACAGGCCCTGCTGGCCCGGCCCCTGGATCAGCACGGTGGAATTGTAGCCCACCCCGCCGTCGAACAATGACCATTCCACGCCGTTCGCCATCGGGGTTACCAGGCCGGCCAATTCCGCCGAAACTCCCTTGGGCACATGATGCACCACCGCGTTCCACGGCAGATATACGTATTGGGCGAAGCCGCCCCACAGATGCGGCGCTTTCTCGGCCGAGGTGTAGCCGTAGCGGATGGCGTCCGGATTGGTGCGCCAATTGGTGTTCTCGCAATGGCGGTACTGGCCGAGATGGCACCACTCGCATTTGCCGCACATCACATAGTGCTCGACGAACACCAGGTCGCCTTCCCGGAAGCCCTTGCGCCGCGTGAATTCGCTGCCCGCCTTGGCGATGGTGCCGATGTTCTCATGCCCCATGATCACCGGGGCGTCGGTCGGGGGGTGCGCATAAAGCTTGACGTCGGTGCCGCAGATGCCGCCGACCTCCATCTTCATGAGGGCGCTGTCCGCCGGGATGTCCGGCATGGGATATTCGCGGATCTCGGTCTTGCTCGGACCTGTTCGCACCGCCGCCAGCACTTTTTCTGCCACT
>DASYFD010000177.1:0-18011 GCA_036498625.1 Xanthobacteraceae bacterium
AGTGGAAGATGCCCAGGTCGTTGAACTGCTTCTCGATCGAGGGCGAGACGTGGGCGAGCTTCTTGAGGTCGTCGGCGACGCCACGGGGTCCGGAAAGCACCTCGTAGCCCGGATTGTCGACCGCCGGCGGCAGCTCCTCGGCGATCGGCTCGTGGGCGGCGCCGGTATCTATTCCCATATCGCCCTGGGCACGCGAGATGCCGTCGATGGCGGCGCGGGCGATGAGATCGCAATACAGATTGACGGCGCGGCTGGCGTCATCGTTGCCCGGAACCAGGAAGGTGATGCCCTCGGGGTCGCAATTGGTATCGACCACGGCGGCCACCGGAATATTCAGCCGCCGGGCCTCCTTGATCGCAATATCCTCCTTGTTGGTATCGATCACGAACAGGAGGTCGGGCAATCCGCCCATATCCTTGATGCCGCCGAGCGCCCGGTTGAGCTTGTCGCGCTCGCGCTGGAGCGTCAGTCGCTCCTTCTTGGTGTAGCCCTGGGCCTCGCCCGAGCCGAGCATGTCGTCGAGCTTGCGCAGGCGGTTGATGGACTGGGAGATGGTCTTCCAGTTGGTCAGCGTGCCGCCGAGCCAGCGCGAATTGACGTAGTACTGCGCGCAACGCTTGGCCGCGTCGGCGATGGAGTCCTGCGCCTGGCGCTTGGTGCCCACGAACAGGATCCGGCCGCCCTTGGCGACCGTGTCGCTGACCGCCTGCAGGGCGCGGTGGAGCATCGGCACCGATTGCTGGAGATCGATGATGTGGATGTTGTTGCGGACGCCAAAGATGTAGCCCGCCATCTTCGGGTTCCAGCGGTGGGCCTGGTGGCCGAAGTGAACACCAGCTTCCAAGAGCTGACGCATGGAGTAGTCAGGTAACGCCATATTGGTTCTCCGGTTGAGCCGCCGCGGACCCGTGAGCTTCCTTCCCTTGCGGGATGGAGCCACCGGACGGCAAAAGCCAAGGTCCGCGTGTGAGATGGCGCGGCTTATATAGGGCGAGACCGGCAAGAGCAAGCATGTTGCGGGCGGTTCGGGTCCCGGCCGGGCGGCGCTCGATTTGGCATCGCGCCGGCGGGCCGTTTTCGGTAAGCTGACCCCCTATCGCCCGGGCATGTCCATGCCCTCCGGTCAAAAAACGCAAGGGAGGAAGATCGTGTCTGCAAGAGGCATAACCGCAGCATTGGCATCGATCGCCGTTGCCGCCATGGCGATGCCGGCGCTGGCCGCCGACGTCTCCGCGCAACGCCTGCTCAACACCGCCGACGAGCCGCAGAACTGGCTCATCGTCCACCACGACTACAACAATTCCCGCCACTCGCTGCTCAAGGACGTCAACCGCGACACCATCAAGGACCTCAAGCTCAAGTTCATCGTCTCGATCGGCGGACGCTCGACCGGCGGCACGCTGCGGGGCAAGGAGGAATCGACCCCGCTGGTCGACGACGGCTTCATGTATGTGGCCGATACCTGGGATCGGGTCATGAAATTCGACGTCCGCAGCGGGACCGAGGCGGTGCCGCTGTGGCGCTACGATCCCAAGATCACGCAATCGCGCACCAATCGCGGGATCGCGATGTACGGCAACAAGGTCTTCATCGGCACCAACGACATGCGCATGATCGCGCTCAACCGCGACTCCGGCGAGGTGGCCTGGGAGGTGCAGGCGCGCGCTCCCACCGACCCGGTCACCGGGACGCCCTCGGCCAAGACCCAAGGGTTCACGGCGGCCCCGCTGGCGCTCAAGACCCGCGGTGGCAAGGAGCTGGTGCTGCAGGGCGAGAGCTCCGGCGGGCAGCTCGGCACCCGCAGCTGGATCGGCGCCTGGGACGTCAATACCGGGGAGCTGGCCTGGCGCACCTTCACCATCCCGGCCCCGGGCGAGCCCGGCTCCGAGACCTGGAAGGACAACCACAATGCCTGGCGGGTCGGCGGCGGCGGCGTCTGGCAGACCGCCTCCTACGATCCGGCCACCAACCTGGTGTTTTACGGCACCGGCGACGCCTTCCCGAGCTTTGATCCCGAGTTCCGGCCGGGCGACAACCTGTTCACCGCCAGCACCATCGCGCTCGATGCCGATACCGGCAAGATCGTCTGGTATTTCCAGGAGACGCCGAACGAGCACTGGGATTTCGACACGCCGAGCCCGAAGATGCTGTACGAGGTCTCGCTCAACGGCGAGACCCGCAAGGTGGTGGCGAACTTCTCCCGCAACGGCTTCTACTACACGCTCGACCGCACCAATGGGCAGTTCCTGCGTGCCGACCAGTATCAGGAGAAGGTCAACTGGACCAAGGGTATCGACCCCAAGACCGGCAAGCCCGTCGACTATGATCCCAATCGCAACGTGCAGCTCTATGCCGGAGTCGGCGGCATGCGCGGCAAGCCCGGCCAGGAGGCCTGCCCCTGGTACAACGGCTCGCCGACCTTCTTCCCGCCCACCCTCGATCAGAAACGCATGATCGCCTATGTGGGGGGCGCCGAGGGCTGCTGGGCCGGCACCAACGTCAAGACGCCACTCGACGAGGCCAAGGACTATGTCGGACTGCCCCCGTGCTGTCAGGAGCAGGGACGCATCACGGCCCATGGCGCGATCTGGGCCATGGACCTGCGCACCGGCAAGGTGGTCGCGAAGACGCAGTTCCCGGCCATAAGCGAGTCCGGCATGCTGAGCACCGAGGGAGATGTCCTGTTCAACGGGCGCCCGGACGGCCATTTCAAGGCCTATGATTCAGATACCCTCAAGGAGCTGTGGAGCTTCAGCCTCGGCACCCCGATCACGGCGCCACCGATGACCTACAGCGTCGGCGGCAAGCAGTATGTCGCCGTGGTCGCCGGCGGCGCGGTCGGCGCGCGCGGCGGCGGTCTCTACCAGCCTACGGCGATCGTCGCGGTGTTCGGGTTCTGATCGATCGAGGATCGCGAACGCGGCAATTCACCGCTCAACCCATGGCCGAAGCCGGATGTTTCCGGCTTCGGCTGAAACCGGTGGCAGATATCCTGAACATGCGTCGCCATTCCATTCTGTTGGCCGCGGCTCTGGCGGCGGGGCTCGGCCTTGGCGGCGCGCGGGCGCAAGAGCTGGCGACCAAAATCTGGGACATCCGGCTCGGCACGCCGGTCGCCGGCTTGCCGCTCGATCAGTTCGTCGATCCGGCCTGCGGCAACAATGGCGGGCCGCCCTCGCGGACGCTCGCGAGCTTCGCCGACTTCGCGCTCTGCCCGCTCGACAAGGCGACCGGCCTGCATGAGGTCTGGTTCCGCTACGACGATGAGCTTGAATATATCGCGCGCGCGCGGCGCTCCGAGATCATGATCCGGCTTTACCAGGCCAATGCGCTGGGCGGGCAGCCGATCATCACGTCGCTGCTGATCGACGACGCCGGCCTGGTCGAAGGCTACCGGATCGTCAACGATCCGCGCGCCGCCGGCAGCACCCGGATCGAGGCCTACGGCATCGTCGAATTGTTCAAGGGCATGGTGGCGCCGGGTCTCGACTGCGTCGACCTGCCGCCGGCCGCGGGCGAGCGGCCGGTCGAAGATTTGTTCGTCAAGCAGTCGTGCGAATCGAAGGCGGACGGCCAGGTGACCAGGATCGAGGCCCGCCATTACTACAAGCCCGGGCAATTCGTGGTGAACCCGAACGACAATCGCATCACCCAGAACGAGTTCGAGAGCTCGGCCCGGCTCGAGGTGTTCCGGCCGCCGGCGGCCGCCAAGTAGCCGGCACCCGCGTTATGGATGAATGGAGTTGTCCGGCATCATGGCGCCGGTCAGGATCGTTCCGGCCTGATTGGCATCGGTGAGATTGGCCGAGCGCAGCACCGCATAGCTCAGGTCGGCCGAGCTCAGATCGGCGACGCCGAGATCGGCGAGAAAGAATATGGATTGGCGCAGCGCCGCGCCGTGCAGATTGACTTGGCGCATATTGGCGCCCGTGAAATCCGTGCTGTCGGCGACCGCGCCGCGCAGATTGGCGCGCAGCATGCGTCCTTGATGCAGGTTGGCGCCATCGAGCCGGGCGCCCGCGAAGCTCGCGTCGTCGAGCTGGGCGGCTTCCAGATCCGCCTCGGTGAGGTTGGCGCCGTCGAGCTTGCCGCCGAGCATATGGATGCTGCCCATCAGGGCCTCGGTCAGGTCGGCGCCGGAAAAGTCGGCGCGGCCGGCCTCCGCTTCGAACAGCATCGCGCCCTTCATCTTGGCGTGGCTCAGATTGGCCTGCAGGAGGCTGGTCTTGTTGAGATTGGCGCCGGTGAGATCGGCGCCCGCCAGATTGGCGCCGCGCAGCAGGGCGCGATGCAGGCTGGCCTCGCTCAGGTTGGCGCCCGCCAGATTGGCGCCGGTCAGGTCCCGCCGCTTGAGCTTGGCGCCGGCGAGGTCGCAGCCCGGGCAATCCTTGCTCCGTCCGGCGAGAAAAGCCGCCACATCCTGTGCCGGCGCGGCGCCGGCACTGCACAGGAGCGTGATCGCGGCAATGGCCATGGCGACCGCGGCGGCGACTGGGCGATGCATCGGGCGCCTCGCTTGTCCCGCCGTTGCCTCCCCCGCCAGCGAGGGACGGCCGATTTGCGGGTAGCGGTTGGTATCACACCGCCTCGACCGCGACCACTCCCGGCACCGCCTTGATGGCGCCGGCAATTTGCGGCGAGACCCGGAAGCGGCCCGGCAGCTTGACCTCAACCTCGGTGCCCTGATCGAGCATCAGGATCACCGATACCTCGCCGTCGGGCTTCGCCGGGCCCGATCGCGCCGGCAGGGGCGCTGATCCCTCCAGCCGTTTGGCGACGCTCTCGATCGGGGCGGGGTCGCGCAGGAAGATGCGCAGGCCCTTCTGCAGCTTGGCGGCGGCCTCGTCGAGCGGCTCGGCCATCTGGATGCGCGCCCGCACATCGTCGCCTTGCAGCTCTGCCGAGAGCGTGAGCAGGAGCGCCCGGCCCGGCTCCAGGACGTCGCGGAATTGCGCCAGCCCTTCGGAGAATACCACCGCCTCGAAATGCCCGGACGGATCCGACAGCTCGATGATGCCCATCTTGCTGCCGGTGCGGGTGCGCCGTTCGAGCCGGGCCACGACGGTGCCGGCGACCTTGCCGCTGCTTGCGCCCGCCTTCACGGCGCGGGCGAATTCGGCCCATGACTGGACGCGCAGGCGCTTGAGCGCGGCCGCGTAATCGTCGAGCGGGTGGCCGGAGAGAAAGAACCCGATCGCCTCGAACTCCTTCTGCAGCCGTTCGGACGGGAGCCACGGCTCGACCGCAGGCAGCCCCAGCGGCGCGCGTGCGGTCGCGCCGCCGAACAGCTCCGACTGGCCGGTGGTTTGCGCCTCGTGGGTGCGCTGGGCGGAGGAGAGCATGAAGTCGACGGTGGCGAAGACGCGGGCGCGGTTCGCCTCGATCGCGTCGAAGGCGCCGGCGGCGGCGAGGCTCTCCAGCACCCGCTTGTTGATGGCGCGCGGGTTCACCCGGTCGGCGAAATCCGCAAGGTCGGTGAAGCCGCGCTCGCCGCGCGCCGCCACGATGGCCTCGACCGCCTGCGCCCCCACCCCTTTGAGCGCAGCGAGCGCGTAGTGGATGGTTTTGCCCTCAACATCGAAGGCGGCGCCGGAGCGGTTGACCGAGGGCGCCTCGACCTTGATTCCCAGCCGCTGCGCCTCGCCGCGGAACTCGGCGAGCTTGTCGGTATTGCTCATGTCGAGCGTCATCGAGGCGGCCAGGAACTCCACCGGATGGTTCGCCTTCATGTAGGCGGTCTGATAGGTGAGCAGCGCATAGGGCGCCGAGTGCGACTTGTTGAAGCCGTATTCCGCGAACTTGGCGCAGGCGTCGAAGATGGTGCTGGCGACGGCCGCGTCGACGCCGCGCTCGACCGCGCCGGCGAGGAAGCGGCCGCGCTGGGCGGCCATCTCCGCCTTGATCTTCTTGCCCATGGCCCGGCGCAGCAGGTCGGCTTCGGCGAGGCTATAGCCGGCGAGGTCGCGCGCGATCTGCTGCACCTGCTCCTGATAGGTGATGATCCCGTAGGTCGGCTCCAGGATCGGCTGCAGCTTGGGATGGAGATATTCGATCTGCTCCTGCCCGAGCTTGCGCGCGCAATAGGTCGGGATGTTCGCCATCGGTCCGGGCCGATAGAGGGCGACCAGCACGATGATGTCCTCGAAACGGTCGGGACGCATGTCGACCAGCGCGCGGCGCATGCCCTGGCTTTCCACCTGGAAGATGCCGACGGTCTCGCCGTGGGCCAGGGTCTCGAAGGTCTTGGGATCGTCGAGCGGGATGCCCAGGAGATCGATCTCGATACCGCGCTTGCGCACCAGCGCGACCGCGGTCTGCAGCACCGTCAGGGTCTTGAGGCCGAGGAAATCGAACTTCACCAGCCCGGCCTGCTCGACCCATTTCATGTTGAACTGGGTCACCGGCATCAGCGATTTCGGATCGCGATAGAGCGGCACCATCTCGGCCAGCTGGCGTTCGCCGATCACGATGCCGGCGGCGTGGGTCGAGGCATGCCGATGCAGGCCTTCGAGCCGCTGGGCGATGTCGAACGCGCGCTTGACCACCGGGTCGCTGTCGCGGGCCGCCTGCAGGCGCGGCTCGTCCTCGATGGCGCGCTTGAGCGAGATCGGGCTGGCGGGATTCTGCGGCACCAGCTTGCACAGCTTGTCGACCTGCCCATAGGGCATCTGCAGGACGCGGCCGACGTCGCGCAGCACGCCGCGCGCCTGCAGGGTGCCGAAAGTGATGATCTGCGCCACGTGCTCGCGGCCGTATCTCTGCTGGACGTAGCGGATCACCTCGTCGCGCCGGTCCTGGCAGAAGTCGATGTCGAAGTCGGGCATCGACACGCGCTCGGGATTGAGGAAGCGCTCGAACAGGAGGCCGAACCGGATCGGGTCGAGATCGGTGATGGTGAGCGCATAAGCGACCAGCGAGCCGGCACCCGAGCCGCGGCCGGGGCCGACCGGAATTCCTTGCGCCTTGGCCCACTGAATGAAATCGGCGACGATGAGGAAATAGCCCGGATACTTCATGCTGGCGATGACGCCGAGCTCGTAGGCGAGGCGCTCGCGATAGTCCTCGACGCTGCGGCCGCTCGCCAGCCCATGGACGCTCAGGCGCCGTTCGAGCCCGGCCTGCGCCTGCCGGCGCAGCTCGTCGGCTTCGTCCATGGCGGTGCTGTCCGCCCCGACCGAGAAACGCGGCAGGATCGGCGCCTGCATGCGGGGCCGGAACGCGCAGCGCTGCGCGATCTCGATGGTGGAGGCCAAAGCCTCCGGCAGATCGGCGAACAGCGCCGCCATCTCGGCGCGGGTCTTGAACCGGTGCTCCGCGGTGAGCTGGCGCCGGTCGGTCTCGGCCACGTAGCGGCCTTCGGCGATGCAGATCAGCGCGTCGTGGGCTTCGTAATCGTCACGGGTCGCAAAAAACGGCTCATTGCTGGCGACCAGCGGAATGCCCTGCGCATAGGCCAACTCGACCAGGGCGGCTTCGGCCAGCCGCTCGGCTGCGGTGCCGTGGCGCTGCAGCTCGACATAGAGCCGATCGCCGAACAGCGCCAGCAGCGCGGCGCAGCGCGCCGCCGCGAGGCTGCCCTGGCCGGCCACGATTGCGGCATCGAGCGGACCGCTGGGGCCGCCGGTGAGCGCGATCAGCCCCTGCGCCTCGGCCTCCAGCCAGGCGAGCTTGATGTGCGGGGGCTCATTGGCCGGGGTCTCCAGGAACGCGCGCGAATTGAGCCGCATCAGGCTGCGATAGCCGGCCTCGCGGGCGGCCAGGAGAACGATGCGCGGACGGATGAGCGGCAGACCGCCGGTCGCGCGCGGACCGGCCTCCTGGTCGGCAAAATCCACCGCCAGCGCGCAGCCGATGATCGGCTGGATCCCATGGCCCGCCATCTTGTCGGAGAATTCGAGCGCGCCGAACATGTTGTCGGTGTCGGTAAGCGCGAGCGCGGGCTGCCGGTCGGCCTTGGCGAGCTCAGCCAGCCGCGCGATCGGCAGCGCACCCTCCAAGAGGGAATAGGACGAGTGCACGTGAAGGTGCACGAAAGTAGGGTCTGCCATGGAGCCCTCGCGAATCTGAGCGGGTGATCGTGCGGGTCACGGCATGTCTTTGTCCATCGCCACAGCCGAAAACATGCGGCCGTTGCGTCTTATCCCCAGGGCCTTATTCCCAAGGGTCTTATCCCCAACGCCTTGTCCCAGGTGTGCTGGGCGCCGAGCCCCGGGGCTTCGCGCATCATCGATCCGGACTCGCATGCCGGCACCAATCCGGGAGGCTGGCCAGCGCCCTCCCCGCCCGGCGGCCGGAGCCCGACCGACCTCGAAACCTGAAGTCACAGGGTGGCAATGACCTGGGCCCAGATCGCGACCATGCCGAGAAACAGCGCGAGCGAGGCCAAAGCGGCGGCCTCTTCGGCGAAAATTCGGAACATGCAACTCTCCTCTTGCAAAGAACGAAAAGAGAACATAGTTCTTATTATGTTCTAGTCAAGAGGGGCTGCTCGCTTATCTTCAGCCCGGAATAAGCCCGGGGCCTTGCGCCCTCATGGGGATTGTCCAGCGGCCCACAACCGAGCGGGGGCACGCCGATGCGTACAATTGGTTTGGCGATGGCGATGGGTATCGCGATGGCTTTGGGGGGCTGCGCGGGCCGGGCGCCGCAACCGGTCGCGGTGGTGCAGGCGCAGGATCGTAATTCCGATTGCACGGCCATCACGGCCGAGATCGAAGCCAACAACCAGAAAGAGCTTGCCTCCGAGCAAGGCCTCAAGGTCGGTCAGAATGTCGCCGCGGGTGTGGTCGGCCTGGTGGTCTGGCCCCTGCTGTTCGCGATGGATTCCAGGATATGGCCGGCAAGGAAGTCGCTGCGCTCCAGAGCCGCCACCAATACCTCGCGACCTTGGCGGAGCAGAGGTGCCTGCCCGCGGCACCGCCGCAAGGTACACCCAATCGCAAGCATTGATCTTGCGCCGGATCAGTCTGCCAGGAGGGTGTGAGGGATTCAAAGATACGCGAAGGCGCTATGCCGGCCGGGCTTGCTTCGAGACGGGCGAGTCCCGCAGCGCGTCGGGCGGAAAGCTGCCGTTCTGGCGTTGCGTCCCATCAAACCACGCGCATTCGACAATCTCGCGTCCGTCGGCCGTCATGCCGACGACAGTCACTGTCATCCGTGGACTTCCGGATTTCAATTGGACCGTATCGCCGATCTTGAAGCCCATTTTCGCCCCCGAAATTCCGCTCTTTCATTAGATTGTCCGCATAAGCGATAATCAACCCATATGATGCGGCGGAGCACGGACAGTTTGCCACATGTATGGATCGCCGGTTGACGCTATGATTAATGTGCAATTGACCTCGGCGTATCCTGCCCGTGTAGCTATATGAGAGGTCGACTGGCCCCGGTGTCCCCCCGCCGGGGCCTTTGCCTTAATGGGGATTGCGCGGGCGAGCCGCGACCGGAGATTTTGATGACCGACCCCAATGCATGGCGCAACCCGAGCGAGGATTATCCGCCTTCACGCCCGGGCCCTTTGATGTTCCTGGGCGCCGCAGTGGTGCTCGCCGTCGGCGCGGTCATTGCGAATTGGGCGGCGGTCTCGGCCTTTGCCCATATCCCCCAAATCAAGGCCTCTCTGGGCCTCTGAACCGGCGCGCAGGCGCGCCGCCTTCGGCTCGACCGGGGACTTGAGCGCGGCAAGCTCGCGGACCAGCCCGTCGCGGGGCGGCTGGCTGCGTTGCGATTCCCTTCGCTTCAAGCTTCGAGCGCGCGCGCCATTTCGAGCAGCCTGTTGGTGGTGCTCCAGTTGCGCCCCGTCGCGGGCACCTTCAGTGTCTTGTCGAGAAATGGCGTCAGCTTTGATCGCGCGACGCCCTGCACGTAGTCGATGTAGAGGTGGTCGCGGTCGAGCTTCAGCCGCTCCGGTCCCTGGTAGGTGTAGAGCGCGTCGGCCACGCCGGATGGCGGGAGATCGTCCAGGAAGTTGACCATCAGCCAGTTGGGCCGCTCGGCGGCGGCGGCCGCGAACGGATTCCCGCCGATCACCTTGGCCAGGCTGTGCGGCGTGCGAATGAGCACGTGGTTCCTGGTCAGGCCGAACCGGTCGCGCAACAGCTTCGTGAGCAGGACCCTCACCTCCGGCGCCGATCTATCGGTTTCGAAGACGACGTTCCCGCTGGCGATGTAGGTCGCAACGCGCTTCAGCCCGGCCCTCGTGCAGGCGGTCTTGAGGTCCTGCATCGGCAATTTTCCGGTTCCGCCGACATTGACGGCGCGCAGCAGGGCGATGAAAACCGCCATCCGCGAGAACTCCGTTTCCGGCCGATGGGAAGCCGCGGGGCCGGCGGCTCCGATCAGCCGTTGAGCTTCTGCAACAGCCGCCGCAGCGCCCGCTCGCCACTGATGCGCGCCATCACTTGTTTCCGGAAGGGAACATGGCAGCGCATGACCGCCACGGTGCGGCCGCTCGATCGAATCTCCCAGGTGTAGGGCTTGGGCAGGTGCGCGCGACGCTTCACCGCGACCCAATAGTCGACGTAGTTGCTCATCCGGCCCTCACTCCATCTCCACCACTTGCCCATCCTTCAAGGTGACGCGGCGATCCATGCGGGCCGCGATCTCCCGGTTGTGGGTGGCGATGATGGCGGCGAGGCCGGAGGCGCGCACCAATTGGCTGAGCGCGCCGAAGACCTGGTCGGAGGTGCGCGGGTCGAGGTTTCCTGTGGGCTCGTCCGCAAGCAGGATGCGCGGCGCATTGGCGACCGCGCGCGCGATCGCCACCCGCTGCTGCTCGCCGCCGGAAAGCTCCGCCGGCCGATGCTGGAGGCGTTCCTTGAGGCCCAGATAGGACAGCAGCTCGGCCGCGCGCGTGACCGCCTCCTTGCGGGCGAGGCCGCGGATCATCTGCGGCAGAACCACGTTTTCGAGCGCGGAAAATTCCGGCAGCAGGTGGTGGGCCTGATAGATGAAACCGATATCGTTGCGGCGGATCTGGGTGCGCGCCGTATCCGACATGCGCGAGGTCGCCACCTGGTCGATATAGACCTCGCCCGCGTCGGAATGCTCGAGCAGGCCGGCAATATGCAGCAATGTCGATTTGCCGGCCCCCGACGGCGCCACCAGCGCGATCGATTGGCCGGGCCATACCGCGAGCTCGGCGTTTTTCAGGATTTCGAGCGTGGCGGCGCCCTGCCGGTAGCGACGATCGATCGCATGCAGAAACAGGATGGGCGGTGGCTCGCCGCTCGCCGGCGCGTCAGTCATTGCTGGGCGTCTCACTCATAGCGGAGCGCCTCGACCGGATCGAGCCGCGCGGCGCGCCACGCGGGGTAGAGCGTCGCCAGGAACGACAGCGCCAGCGCCATCACCACCACCGCCGAGGTCTCGCGCCAGTCCAGCTCGGCCGGCAGGCGCGACAGAAAATAAAGCTCCGGCGAGAACAGATCCGTGTTGGTGAGCCAGGATAGAAACCGCCGGATCGACTCGATGTTGAGGCAGATCAGCACCGCCAGCAGGAAGCCGATGAGGGTCCCGGTCACGCCGATCGACGCGCCGGTGATCATGAACACCCGCATGATCGAGCCCTGCGTGGCGCCCATCGTGCGCAGGATGCCGATATCCGGTCCCTTGTCCTTCACCAGCATGGTGAGGCCGGAGATGATGTTGAAGGCTGCCACCAGCACGATCAGGCTGAGGATGATGAACATCACGTTGCGTTCGACCTGCAGCGCGTTGAAGAAGGTGGCGTTGCGCTGGCGCCAATCGATCATGAAGATCGGGCGCTGGGCGGCGGCGGTGACGGAGTCCTTGAAGCGATCGACGCGGTCGGGCGTGTCGATATAGACCTCGATCGCGGTCACGTCGCCGGCGCGATTGAAATAGGCCTGCGATTCGGTGAGCGGCATATAGAGCAGTGAAGCGTCGTATTCGGACATGCCGATCTCGAACACGGCGGCAACCTTGTAGGACTTGATGCGCGGGGTCGTCCCCATCGGGGTCACCGCGCCGCGCGGCGCGACCAGGGTCACGTTGTCGCCCGCGCGCAGCGACAGCTGATCGGCCAGTCGGCGGCCGATCGCCACCCCCTGCCCTTCGTCGAAGCCCTCGAGCGTTCCCTGCTTGATGTTCTTGTCGATCGAGCCGAGCCTGACGAGGTCGCGCGCCCGCATGCCGCGCACCAGCACTCCGGCGGAGTTGAACGGCGAGGACGCAAGCGCCTGCCCCTCGACGATCGGTGCCGCCAGCCGGATGCCGGGGATCATGGAGATGCGGTCGGAGACCGGCTCCCAGTCGGTGAGCGGCGATTCGAGCGGCTGGATCAGGAGGTGACCGTTGAGGCCGAGAATCTTGTCGAGCAGCTCGGTGCGGAACCCGTTCATCACCGCCATGACCACGATGAGGTTCAAAACCCCGAGCGTGATCCCGAGAAACGAGAAGCCGGCGATGACCGAGACAAATCCTTCCTTGCGCCGGGCGCGCAGGTACCGCAGCGACAGCATCCATTCGAAGGGCGCGAAGGGGCGGGTCCGGGTCGACTCAGTCATGAAGTTCTCCCCGACCCGAGTTTCACATGATTCTGGCCGTTTCACGCCATGATCGACGGCCGTCAAAGGAATAAACGCGCAAAACGGCAGATACGCACAGGGTTCAGGTGGCCGGCGGCCGCGGGGCGAGCCGTTCCAGCGCGTCGGCCGGGCTCATGAGCTCGCGGCTGCCGTCGGCGCGCCGCTTGATCTCGATCTTGCCCTCGGCGAGCCCGCGCGGCCCGATCATGACCTGGTACGGCATGCCGATCAGGTCGGCGGTGGCGAATTTCGCTCCCGGCCGCTGGTCCAGATCGTCGTAGAGGACATCGACGCCGCGGCCTGTAAGCGCCCCATAGAGCTGCTCGCAAGCCGCATCCGTCTCGGCGCCGCCCTGCTTGAGGTTGAGGATCGCCACACGGAACGGCGCGACCGGCTCCGGCCATTTGATGCCGGCGTCGTCGTGGAACGCCTCGATGATGGCGCCCACCAGACGGGAGACCCCAACCCCGTAGGAGCCGGCATGGACCGGCCGCTCGACGCCGTCGGATCCGGCCACCAAGGCCTTCATGGGGGTGGAGTATTTGGTGCCGAAATAGAACACCTGGCCGACCTCGATGCCGCGGGTGTGCACGCGCTTGTCCGCCGGCACCTCGCGCTCGAACCGCGCCGGGTCATGGACGTCCTCGGTGGCCGCGTAAAGGCCGGTCCATTGCCGGATGATGGGGGTGAGGTCCGCCTGGTAATCGATGTCGTCGCCGGGAGCGGCGAGATCGAGCACATCGCGGTTGCAGTAGACGCCCGACTCCCCTGTCTCGGCCAGGATGATGAATTCGTGGCTCAGGTCGCCGCCGATGGGACCGGTCTCCGCCGCCATGGGAATGGCCTTGAGCCCCATCCGGGCAAAGGTACGCAGATAGGCGACGAACATCTTGTCGTAGGATCGTCGCGCGCCGGCCTCGTCGACGTCGAACGAATAGGCGTCCTTCATCAGGAATTCCCGCCCGCGCATGACGCCGAAACGGGGCCGCTGCTCGTCGCGGAACTTCCATTGGATGTGATAGAGATTGAGCGGCAAATCCTTGTAGGAGCGGACCGCGGCCCGGAAGATCTCCGTGATCATCTCCTCGTTGGTGGGCCCATAGAGCATGTCCCGCTCGTGGCGGTCGGTGATGCGCAGCATTTCCGGGCCGTAGGCGTCATAGCGCCCGCTCTCGCGCCACAGCTCGGCGAGCTGCAGGGTCGGCATCAGAAGCTCGATGGCGCCGGCGCGGTTCTGCTCCTGGCGGACGATCTCCTCGATCTTGCGCAGCACCCGCAGGCCGAGCGGCAGCCAGGCATAGATGCCGGCGGCCTCCTGCCGCACCATGCCGGAGCGCAGCATCAGGCGATGGGAAACGATCTCCGCTTCCTTGGGGGTTTCACGTAGCAGTGGTAAAAAGTAGCGCGATAATCGCATGGCGAGCTTTGAGAATCGGAGGGGGACCGGGTTCCGGACAGAAGCCGGATCATTGGCGAAAACACAAGGGCCATCAAGGCTTTCGGAAGCCCCGGTCGGGTAAAATCACCGAAAGGCTGCCAAATATTCGATAGCCGCAATTCGAAATTGTAGTGGCAAATCGCCGCGATATCCAATAACGTCCACAATTGCGGAAGGCGCTCGGGAACAAGCTCGGGCCGCCACGCGGTCCAAGTCGTGGGAGGACCTCCCCCAAAAGGCGCTTCAAGTCGCCGGAATCTCGGTCGAGAAACTCAAACAAATTCGGTCGGATGGGAAATTCGTTTCGTTTTGAGCAGGGCCTCGGCCCTGCTCTTTTGTTTTTGAGACCTCGACACGCGCGCTGTTGATCAATCTGTCATGCCGAGCCAGCCGGCGAGCTGATCAAGCGTGATCAGCCGATAGAAATAAACCACGAACCAGGCTGCGAACACCACGGTCGATACCAGGGTGGTCCAGACCAGCTTGCTCCTGAGCTTGGGCAGTACCGGCGCGCCCGGGTCGGTGCCGGGCGCCATCTCCCCGGCCTCGTGCTGGCTGTGCACGCCCCACGGCAGCACGGCAAACAGGACGATCCACCAGATCACGAAATAGATCGCCAGTGCCGTGAAGATCGACACTCAGGCCTGCTCGATCTCGATCAGGGTGCCGCACAAATCCTTGGGGTGCAGGAACAGCACCGGCTTGCCGTGGGCGCCGATCTTCGGCTCGCCGTCGCCGAGCACGCGCACGCCCTGCGCCTTGAGCCGGTCGCGCGCCGACTTGATATCGTCGACCTCGTAGCAGAGATGGTGGATGCCGCCGTCGGGACTGCGCTCGAGAAATTTCGCGATCGGCGATGCATCGCCCAAGGGCTCGAGCAGCTCGATCTTGGTGTTGGGAAGCAGCACGAACACGGTGGTCACGCCGTGATCGGGCTGCGCGACCGGCGGGGATATCTCGGCGCCGAGCGTGTCGCGATACATGCCCGCCGCCTTGGCGATGTCCTTGACCGCGATCGCTACGTGGTTGAGCCGTCCGATGTGCATTGGCGCGCTTCCTTTGTGGTGTGGCCCGGCACCGGTTTCACGTTCCGCCGGGCGCGCTCGCGCGCCCGGTACGCACCGATCATACCGTCAGCACGTGGACGTGGCATATGGGCTTCTTCTTCCAGGCCGAGCCGATCGCAGAGCGCACCGCGCGGCGCAGCGCCTCGGCGACCGCGTCGGGGTCGCGCCGGCGCGCTTTCGGCATGGAGTTGAAGGCGCCCGCCACGGATTCCTCGGCGATCTGCAACATCGGGGTGCCGGCCGCATCGGCCTCGGGAATTCCGGTGAGCTCGAGGCGGGGGCCGCTTACGAGCTCGCCCTTTTGCGAGAGCGTCACCGCGACCGAGACGATGCCGGCAAACCCGAGCCGGCGCCGGTCCGCGACGGGGCGCTCCTCCGCTCCGATCAGGATCGAGCCGTCCTTGTAGAGGCGTCCCGCCGGCAGCTCGCCGACGATGCCGGGCTGCGGAGCCAGCCGGACCAGGTCGCCGTCCCGGCAGGTGATCACATTGGGCACCCCGGCGCGGCGCGCCAGCGCGGCATGGGCCGCCATATGCAAGGTTTCGCCATGGGCCGGAATCAGGATCTGCGGCCGCACCCAGCCGATCATGTCCTGCAGCTCCGCCCGGCGCGGATGACCCGAAACGTGCACAAGGTGATCGCGATCGGTGATGACCTCGACGCCGAGCGCAACCAGGCCGTTGATCACCCGCATCACCGCCTTTTCGTTGCCCGGAATGGCGCGCGAGGAGAAGATCACACGGTCGCCGGACGAGAAGCTCACCTCGGGATGATCGTCCTCGGCAATGCGCGACAAGGCCGCGCGCGCTTCGCCCTGGCTGCCGGTGCACAGCGCCACGACCTTTTCGGGCGGCAGATAGCCGAAGACATCGACCGAGCGGAAGTCCCGGATGCCTTCGAGATAGCCGGTCTCGCGCGCGACTTGCGCGATCCGCTCCATGGAGCGGCCGACCAGGACGACCTCGCGGTCGCAGGCCGCCGCCGCCTTGGCGATCGAGCGCAGGCGGCCCACATGGGACGCGAAGGTGGTGACCCCGACGCGCCCGGGCGCGGTGCGGATCAGCTCGGCGAGCGTTTTGGCCACCTCCATCTCGGACGGCGAGCGGCCCTCACGCACCGCATTGGTGGAATCGCCGACCAGCGCCAGGCAACCTTCCTTGCCCAGCGCGCGCAGCTTGGGCTCGTCGGTTGGCGGCCCCAGCACCGGCGTCGGATCGATCTTCCAATCGCCGGTATGCAGCACGGTGCCGAGCGGGGTGCGGATGATGAGGCCGTTCGATTCCGGAATCGAATGGGCCACGGAGACGAGCTCGATGTCGAAGGGACCGAGCGAGAAGCGCCCGCCCAGCGGCACGATCGTGACCGGCACCTCGGGGGCGCCCGGCTCCCCGTGCCGCTTGGCTTCGAGCAGCGCCGCGGTGAACGGCGTGGCATAGACCGGGATCTTAAGCCGCGGCCACAGATCGAGCACGGCGCCGAAATGATCCTCGTGCGCGTGGGTGAGCACGAGACCGAGTAAATTGCGGCGCTCTTCGATCAAAAAGCGAATGTCCGGCATGATCAGATCGATGCCGGGCAGGTCGTCGCCCCCGAACGAGACACCGAGATCGACCGCGATCCATTTCCGGCGATGGGCCTCACCGAAGCCGTAGACCGCCAGATTCATGCCGATTTCGCCGACACCTCCCAGCGGTGCGAAAACCAGCTCGTCTCCTTTGTTGACCATCAGGCGCTACCGCTTCGCGATCGCATCGGACGTCATCGCGAGGCTCCAAATGAAATGACATCGCCCGCGGCCACGACCGCCTTGCCGCCATCTGGAGCGATCAGCACCAGGCAACCGGCATCGTCGAGCCCTTCGAAGCGGCCGGCGACCTCGCGGTCGGCGAGACCGATCCGGATGTCCTCGCCGAGCCCGGCCGCGCGGGAAAGCCAGTCGGCACGGATGGTTGCAAAGCCGTTGCCGCCGTTCCATTGCGCCAACCGTCCCGGCATCTTGACCGAGAGCGCCGCGAACAGCGCAGGCGCCGGCACATTCGCGCCGCCGGCGGCGAGATCGGTTGCCGGAAAAGCGGCGCCGGCCGGATGGGCCGTGCAATTGACGCCGATGCCGATCGCCACCGCCCCCTCCTCTTCCCGGCCCTCGCCTTCGATCAGGATGCCGGCGAACTTGGCGCCCGACAGCAGGAGGTCGTTCGGCCATTTCAGCTCCAGCATCGGCCTGATCTCCGCGGCGAGCTCGACAACCGCGTCATGCACCGCGAGCGCCGCCACGAACGAAAGCTGCGGCCAATGGACGACCGGCCCCGGATCCGCCAGCAGCAGGCTGGCGTGCAGATTGCCGGGAACCGAAATCCACTTGCGGCCGCGCCGGCCGCGGCCGGCGCTTTGTCGCTCGGCGGTGATCCAGAGCGGCCCGTGCTCGCCCTGCCGCATCAGGCGCAGGGCCTCGGCATTGGTCGAGTCGATCTCCTCATAGACCCGCAGCCGCACCCCGGCCGCGGACGCTCTGGGATCCAGCTCCATCATTCAAGCCTGCGATTCGATCATTCAAAAAAGCGATTTCGCCGCCGCGGTGGCGGCCGCGATGAGCGGACCGGGATAGACGATGAACAAGAGGTTGAACAGCCCGGTGACGGCAAGCACGACCTTGAGCTCGTAGGCCATCGGGGCGAACGGTCTGGCGGGCTCATCGAAATACATGATCTTCACGATGGTAAGATAATAATAGGCGCCGACCACGCTGGTCACCACCCCGATCACGGCGAGCACGATCAATCCGGCCTTGATGGCTGCCGTGAATACGTAGAATTTCGCAAAGAAACCAGCCAGCGGGGGAATGCCGGCGAGCGAGAACAGCAGCATGGCAAGGAAGAACGCCATGGTGGGATTGGTGCGCGCGAGCCCGGCCAGATCGCCGATCCCCTCGACCATCTGGCCGTCGCGCCGCATCGCCAG
>DASYFD010000178.1:0-15447 GCA_036498625.1 Xanthobacteraceae bacterium
CTTGTCGACCATCACCTTCTTGGCGCGGCCCAGCATGGCGACGGTGACGTTCTCGAGCTTGATGCCGAGATCGGACGACACCATGGTGCCGCCGGTCAGGATCGCGATGTCCTCCAGCATGGCCTTGCGGCGATCGCCGAAGCCGGGCGCCTTGACGGCCGCGACCTTGAGGCCGCCCCGCAGCTTGTTGACCACCAGCGTCGCCAGCGCCTCGCCTTCGACGTCCTCGGCGATGATGACCAGCGGCTTGCCGCCCTGCACCACAGCTTCGAGCAGCGGCAGCAGCTCCTGCAGGCCGGAAAGCTTCTTCTCGTAAATGAGAATGTAGGGATCTTCCATCTCGACCCGCATCTTCTCGGCATTGGTGACGAAGTAGGGCGAGATGTAGCCGCGGTCGAACTGCATGCCTTCGACCACCTCGAGCTCGGTGGCGAGCGACTTCGCCTCCTCGACCGTGATGACGCCCTCGTTGCCGACCTTCTTCATCGCGTCGGCGATGAAGCGGCCGATCTCGGCGTCGCCATTGGCCGAGATGGTCCCGACCTGGGCGATCTCCTCGTTCGAGGTGACGTTCTTGGAGTGCTTCTGCAGGTCGGCGACGACAGCCTCGACCGCGAGGTCGATGCCACGCTTCAAGTCCATCGGATTCATGCCGGCGGCGACCGCCTTGGAGCCCTCCCGCACGATGGCGTGGGCCAGCACGGTGGCTGTGGTGGTGCCGTCACCGGCGGAATCGGAGGTCTTGGAGGCCACCTCGCGCACCATCTGGGCGCCCATGTTCTCGAACTTGTCCTCGAGCTCGATCTCCTTGGCGACGGTCACGCCGTCCTTGGTGATGCGCGGCGCGCCGTAGCTCTTGTCGAGCACCACATTGCGGCCCTTGGGGCCGAGCGTCACGCGCACGGCACTGGCCAGAGTATCGATGCCGCGCAGCATGCGGTCGCGGGCATCGACCGAGAATTTCACGTCCTTGGCAGACATTTCAGAAGTCCTTTCGGTGCGGCTTCATCGGCGCGGCGGCAGGGCCGCGGGCGCATGAGCCGGGTTGATCAAAGTGCGGAATTCAGAGGATCGCGGGCGGTCAGGCGGCCTTCTTCTTGGTTTCGGCGCCGCCGGTGAGCACCCCCATGATGTCGCTCTCTTTCATGATCAGGTACTCGACGCCGTCGATCTTGACCTCGGTGCCCGACCATTTGCCGAACAGCACCCGGTCGCCGGTCTTGACGTCGATGGGGATGAGCTTGCCGTTCTCATCGCGCCCGCCCGGTCCAACCGCCACGACCTTGCCCTGCTGCGGCTTCTCCTTGGCGGTGTCCGGAATGATGATGCCGCCGGCGGTCTTTTCCTCGGCATCGATGCGCTCGAGCACAACGCGATCGTGAAGCGGACGAAACTTCATCGGAAGTCCTCCTATCTGGTTGATAATATTGTTTGAATTCAGCTGGTCACAGAAGCCCGCAAGTCTTCTTGCTGGTCGCGATTGGCCGGCCCCGTGTCGCGCTGGCACTCCCTTAGCACTCGAATGCTGCGAGTGCCAGCATTTATGATTGGCGGCCTCGGGGGCGGCGGGCCGACGGGCGGGGCTGGGTTCAAAGCCACCCAGCGCATCGTTTTTTAATCCCCTGCCAGTCGCGCCCGGCTCTTTGACAATCCGGGAAGCCTCGATAAATTGGCAGAATCGTTAACAACCGAAAGGAGGTGATCCAGTGTCTCATTGTCTCACGCCGAGGTCTGCTTCCGCGTCCTGGATCGTCATCTCGATCGAGGGTTTGGCTGCTTAGGCGGCACCGGCTGCTGGTGCAGCCGGCTGCTTGATGCAGCGGATTAAAGTCGGAAGCTAAACCCCGGCTCGATAATGGAAGGGCTGCCCCCTCGGGGGCAGCCCTTCGCATTTCGGTGCCTGGGAATGCTGGCAAGCGCGGGAAGCGGGCGCGCCGGCCTTTCCGCCGTGTTGGTGGGTCTCGCCAAGAGGCTCAACCCACCCTACACGGCCGCGTCGCGGCCTAATCCAGCGGCTCAAGCTTGACGATCGCTGAGCGGTGGTTGTTGCCGACCCAGAACGTCACCGGCGAGGTCGAGTTGTCGACGAAGACCCGGCGGATATTGGTCTCCCGCGGCAGCAGATATTCGGTGACCTTTCCGGTGTTGGGATCGAGCCGGTCGACCATGTCGTTGAACATGGAGCCGGTCCAAGCCTCGCCGTTCTTGTCGAGCGTGACATCATAGGGTGCCGACCAGGGCGTCGGCATGGTCCATTCCTGGAACTTCTCGGCCTTGGTGTCGAACATGCCAATCTTGTTGCCGCGGAACTCCCCGAACCAGACCCGGTCCTGCCCATCCATCATGCCGCGGCGCGGTCCGGCCGGCTTGGTCGGCATCGGATAGAGCTTGACCTCGGAAGTCTTGGAGTCGACGCGGCCGATGTAATCGGCGGCGATGTCGGTGAAATAGACGTTGTTATGGGAGTCCGGCATGATGTCGTAGATGTTGTGGTTCTCGCCGACGCCCGCGTTCTTGAACGGAGCGATGGTCTCGATCGCGCCGGAGGCGACATCGAGCCGGTGCACGGCCGCAAAGCCGTTGTTCTGCGACCAGACTTTGCCATCGACGCCGATGGATTCGGCCCGCACCATGTTGACCTGGGCCATGTCCTTGTTCATCTCGGGCGGCAGGTTGAAGATCTGGAACTTCTCCGCCTTGGGATCGAACTTGGCCATGGCGCCCTGATACATCATGCCGATCCACATATTGTCGTCTTTGTCGGCGCGCAGCCCCAGCATGCCGGTCGGCCAGCCCTTCTTGAGTTCGGGTACCTGGAACTCCGTCACCTTGCCGGTCTTGGGATCGAGCTTGCCGAAGGTCTGCTCGCCGAAATTCGAGTACCAGGCGATACCCTGGCGATCGACGATCACGTCGTGCGGCTCGGCGGTCGAGCGCGGCAGATCGTATTCGGTGATGATGACATGGGTGGCGCGACCCTTCGGGCGCGGCAGCGTCTTGAGCTCGTATTTCCAGGTGTCGCTTTCGCTCAGGTTGATGCTGGCGAGGAACTTGGCCGTCGCCAGCTGGGCCTGCTTGCGCTGGTCGCCGCGTTCTTCGAGCAGGCGCTCGGCCTGCCTGACCTGCGGGTGGATCGGCATGCTCTGGTTGGCATAGCGGGCCATGCGCGGCAGGACTTGCTCGGCGAACTCGTCCGCGTTGTGGGTCGAGCGCACGATGCGCTCGACGGTGTGGCAGCTCACGCAATTGGTGAGGTTCATCTTCTGCTGCTCGGAGCCCGGCACGCTCATGATCCACTCGCCGTTTGAAAGCTGCGAGGCGAGCTTGTTGGTCTTGTGCAGCTTGATGTCGGCGCTGGCCGGCTTGTCGGCGCTCACATCGGCGGCGAGCGTGCCCTCGGGATCATAGCCGGCTGCCCTGATGCTCAGCGTATAGTGGCCGGGCTCGAGCTTGGCGGCCGGAAATGCGTAGTGGCCCTTGTCGTCGCTCACCACCGTGACGGTGAAGCTCGCGCCAGTCTTGCGCGCGCTGACCAGCACACCCTCCATGGCGCCTTCCTCCGACGAGGAGACCTGGCCCATGAGCGCAACGCCAGTCTGTGCGTGCAGCGCGGGAGGCGGCGCCAACGCTATTCCGATAGTCAATATCGCCGTGGTGGCGAGCCACTTGCCGTTTATGCGCATGAATCTCTCCTTGGGAGCGTTTCCGGTTGAGGCCTTGTCGAGGCTCCTTAGTCCGTGATTCCTGAATTTCTGCTTTACTGGGAGCCCCACCGTCCAAGCTGTCGCTGCCTGGGACGTTCGGGTGCAGGATATCCGGTTTGCCGCCCCCGTGCAGCGGCTTTTTGATCATTTCTTGATCGCGCCATGCGACCCCTTCCCACACCCCCACACTCCCAAGGGTTGTAGACGGACTCCGGCAAGGCGCAGTTCAAACCAAAGGCAGCCACGTCTTTGCTTGCGTTGATGCGCCGCCAATCCGGTTCCCTGGGGGCGGCCTCAAATATCCAATTCCTCGGTGCTGGCGAATTCCGCGCGCTCCTGGATGAAGTCGAAGCGCGCCTCCGCCTTGGTGCCCATCAGCCGCTCGACCGAGTCGGCGGTCTCGCCGCGGTCGTCGGTCACCAGGGTGACCCGCAGCAGCGTGCGCTTCCTCGGATCCATGGTGGTCTCCTTGAGCTGGGCCGCCATCATCTCGCCCAGCCCCTTGAAGCGGCCGATCTCGACCTTGGCGTTGGCGTGAAACTCCTTCTTGATGATCTCGTCCCGATGCTGCTCGTCGCGGGCGTAGAAGGTCTTGGCGCCATGCGAGAGCCGGTAGAGCGGCGGCACTGCGAGATAAAGGTGGCCGTTCTCGATCAGCTTGGGCATCTGCCGGTAGAAGAAGGTGATCAGGAGCGAGGCGATATGGGCGCCGTCGACGTCGGCGTCGGTCATCACCACGATCTTCTCGTAGCGCAGATCCTCGTCGCGGTATTGCGCCCCGGTGCCGCCGCCCAGCGCCTGCACCAGGTCGGAGAGCTGCTGGTTCTGCGCCAGCTTGTCGCGGCCGGCGGAGGCCACGTTGAGGATCTTGCCGCGCAGCGGCAGCACCGCCTGGGAGGCGCGGTCGCGGGCCTGCTTGGCCGAGCCGCCGGCCGAGTCGCCTTCGACGATGAACAGCTCTGAGCCTTGCGCCGCCGTATTGGTGCAGTCGGCGAGCTTGCCGGGCAGCCGCAGCTTGCGCACCGCGCTCTTGCGCGAAATCTCCTTCTCCTGCCGCCGCCGGATTCTGTCCTCGGCGCCGTTGATGACGAAATCCAGCAGCTTGTTGGCCTGGGCGGGATTGCCGGCGAGCCAGTGGTCGAACGGGTCCTTGATGGCCTGCTCGACGATGCGGGCGGCTTCTGCGGTCGCCAGGCGGTCCTTGGTCTGGCCCTGGAACTCGGGCTCGCGGATGAACACCGAGAGCATGCAGGCGGCGCCCGCCATCACGTCCTCGCTGGTCACCGGCGCGGCGCGCTTGGCCTGGTTGGTGCGCTCCGCGTGGTCCTTGATGCCGCGGGTCAGCGCGCTGCGCAGCCCGGATTCGTGGGTGCCGCCGTCGGCGGTCGGGATGGTGTTGCAATAGGAGGAGAGAAAGCCGTCGGCATCGGCCGAGAAGGCGAGTGCCCATTCGACCGTGCCGTGGCCGCCCGGCTTCTGGGATTTCCCGAAGAAGATGTCGGGATGCACAAGGGTCTGGCCCACGATGCTGCTGGCGAGATAGTCCTTGAGTCCCTCGACGAAATGGAACGTCGCCTTCGCGGGCACCTCCTCGCCGTGCTGCAGGAGCTCGGGCGCGCAGCTCCATCTGATCTCGACGCCGCCGAACAAATAGGCCTTGGCGCGGGTCATCTTGAACAGCCGCTGCACGTTGAATTTCGCCTTGGCGCCGAAAATGTCGGGATCGGGCTTGAAGCGCACCCGGGTGCCGCGCCGATTGGCGACCTTGCCGAGCTTCTCCAGCCCGGACTTCGGCTTGCCGCGCACATAGACCTGCCTGTAGAGCTGGCCGCCGCGCGCCACCTCCACCTCCAGGAGCTCCGACAAGGCATTGACTACCGACACCCCGACCCCGTGCAGGCCGCCGGAGGTGGAATAAACGTCGGAGCCGAATTTTCCGCCGGCATGAAGTGTGCACATGATCACTTCGAGAGCGGATTTTTTCGGGAATTTCGGATGCGGATCGACCGGGACGCCGCGCCCATTGTCGGTGACGGTGAGAAAGCCGTCGGCCCCGACCTCCACCTCGATGAAGTGGGCATGGCCGGCCAGCGCCTCGTCCATGGCATTGTCGATCACCTCGGCGAACAGGTGATGCATCGCCTTCTCGTCGGTGCCCCCGATATACATGCCGGGCCGCCGGCGCACCGGCTCGAGCCCCTCCAGCACCTCGATGTCGCGCGCCATGTAGCCGGCCTCGCCCCCCGGGCGTGCCGGCGGGCGGGCAGCCTTGTCGCGCCCGGCCCGGCGGGCGGCTTCGGGTGGTTCGAACAGGTCGCTGCTGCGTGAAGCGGGTTTCTTGGCGGTCTTGGCCATGTTTCGGCTCGTTGGCTGTCGAATTCGTTGATTTCCGGTCGAATCGAGGCTTCGCAGGGGGCGTACCACCCCGAATCAAGATGCGAATCAGTCGACCCGACTATGCCACGGGCATGGCCGGATCGTGATCGGGTTGCGGGCAGGGGGGGCGGGCTGGTTACCGGGCGCCGGAACAGGCGCCGGGCGGCGTCAGGCCGCCGTGGTGCGGAAGACGATCCAGGCGAACAACGCCATGGCGGTCAGCACGATCAGCGAACCGAAGATCGTGAACCCCACCGAGCCGCCCAGCAGCGTCTGCGCGATGCCGAACGGAAACACGATGGCGCCGGCGACATGCAAGCCGGCCTGGATTTTCGCGAGCGAGCTCTCGCCGGCCGCCGGCACGATCCGATAATAGAGCCCCACCATGAACATCAGCACGAAACCGATGAGATTGAGATGGGCGTGCGCCGGCGCCAGCGTGAAGTCCTCCCGCATTCCCATGGTGATTCCAAAGACGAGACCGCACAGCAGCAGCACGGTGCTGACGCGCAACAGCAGGGATGAAATCATGGTGCTTCCTCGGTTGTTGTCGCTCTCAGCTGGCGGATGACGGCACCGACCACATTGGAATAATCGTCGGTCCACACCCACTGCTTCAAGTCGGGGGTTTGCAGGGGCCAATAGTTGGAGAAAGCGAGCGCGCCGAAGTCCTGGTCGGTGCGGGCGACCGCCGCAACCGTTCCGACGAACAGGTACTCGCTTTCCCGCTCGGTGAAGTCGGAGCCGTCATTCACCCTGGTGACGGCACCATTGGCCGCCGCGATGCCGGTGACCACGGAAGCGAGCTCGAGAAAGCGGTTCGACACATGCACCACCACGATGCCGTGGGGCGTCAGCTTGCGCAGATAGATGGCCATCGCCTCGCGGGTGAGGAGATGGATCGGAATGGCATCCGATGAGAAGGCATCCACATAGATGATGTCGTAGGAGCCGTCGGGCGCGTCGGCGAGCGTGAGGCGCGCATCGCCGAGCATGATCGGCACGTCCGGCCGGCAGGCGGACAGGAAATGGAACAATCCGGAGTCGCGCGCGATCTGGATGATGGCGGGATCGATCTCGTAGTAATGCACCGTATCGGTCGGCCTGGCGCGGCAGGCGAGGCTGCCGGCGCCGAGCCCGACCACCGCATAGCGGATCGGGCCGGCGTTGCGGGCGCGCACGGCGTCCATCACCTGCGCCATGGCGGAGCCGTCGTAATAGTACATCAGGATGTCGGGCCGGCCGCTGACCGGGTTGCCGCTGGTGTCGCGGATTCGCTCCGCGCCATGCAGCGTGGTGCCGTGGCTGAGCACCCGAAACCGGCCGTCGTCGGAATCCGCGACTTTGTGAACCCCGAAGAAGCTGCGCAACGAGATGGAGCCGTTCACGTCCACATAAGTGTGATTGATGAAGAGAACCACCGCGATGGTGGCGGCAAACGGCACCGGGGCGCGCCAGAACAGCACCGCCACCGCCAGGAACGAGCCGATGATCCAATTGAACCGGCTCTCCTCGTAGTCGGGGTGAAATAGCCTGAAGGCGATCATGACCAGCACGGTCACGGCGAGCGCGCCGAGCATGAGCTGGCGGCCCTGCCGGTGGCGCGGCAGCGCGAGGCCGGGCCGGCACAGCGCCGCCAGCGCGATCAGGATCGGATATTCCGCGACCCAGCTGAACACAAAGGGCGCGACGAGGCCGGCCGCGATGCCCCCGATGGTCCCGCCGGCCGCCATCCAGAGATAGAAGATGGTGAGATGGTGCGCCGCCGGCCGCCGGCGTGCCAGCTCGCCGTGGCAGACCAGCGCGTTGACGAAGAAGACCGCGCAATGCAGTCCGATGATCCCGATGATGACCTTGATCGGATCGGGCATCGGGATGCCGACGAACGCGAGGATCCGGCCCGGATCGAGGATCATGACGCCGACCAGCGCGATGATGAAGAGCGGCTGCAGGCCGACCGCGAGCCAGTGCGGGATCAGCGGCGCCCGCTGGAACACGATCACGAAGGTCAGCAGATAGAGCGCGAGCGGCACCACCCAGAGCAGCGGCACCGCCGCCACGTCGGTCGAGATGTGGGCGGTCACGGCGATCAGCAATCCGGCCGGCACGGTCGCCAATGCACACCAGGTGAGGCTGTCGCGCCACGTAGGAGCGTCCGCAGCCGAAGCGGCGGCACTCCGATCGATCGCCGCGGCGCGGGCTCTGCCGGGGACTCGCCACAACAGGGCGCCGCTCAAGATAATCAAAGCAATCAGAATGTAGAAGGCAACCGACCAGATTCTGGTTTGGCCGCTCAAGGTGATCAGCGGCTCAATTACGGTGGGATAGGAGAGGAGCGCCAGAAAGCTGCCGATGTTGCTCGCCGCATACAGAAAATAGGGATCTTGGGCATCGGGATGATCGGTGCGCGCGAACCAGGCCTGCAGCAGCGGCCCATTGGCGGCGAGCGCGAAGAACGGCAGCCCGATCGAGGCCGTGAACAGGCCGAGCAGCCAGAAAGCCTGGCCTTCCGCCGGCGGCCGGCCGGTCCCGATGGCGAGCGGCAAGGTGAAGGCCGCCAGGCCCATCACCGCCAGATGGATGAGGATGGACATGCGGCCGGGAGCCCAGCGCGTCAGGACATGCGCATAGGCGTAGCCGGCGAGCAGCATGGTCTGGAAGAACACCATGGCCACCGACCACACCGAAGGCGAGCCGCCCAGCCGCGGCAGCACCATCTTGGTGAACATCGGCTCGACCAGGAACAGGAGCGCCGCGCTCAGGAAGATGGCGGCGACGAATATCGCAAGCAGCGCGTCCTGGGATTGCGCGACGCGTCTGAGCGTAGCGACGAGGGAGGGGTCGGGCATGGTGCGCGTCTAGCCTTTGACTTTCGGGTGCGCGGCCTTGGCGGGCAGCGCCCATTCGCTTGCCCACCGCTCCAGGTCTCTGAAATGCGTGTGCAGCTGCTCGAGCGCAAAGCCGAGCGTGAAGAGATGCTCCAGCGCCTCGCCCGGCAGGACGCGCATCAGACCTTCGCGACGAATCTCGACGATCTCGGCGGCATAGTCCTCGAATGCCGCATCGGTGGCGTCGAGGGCGGGCGGCGCGCTGCGCGCCAGCAGCGCGGTCGCGCTGTTCCGCAGGTAGCCGGATGAAGCCGCGACCAGGTGCTCGAGCGGTGGCCCAAGGCGCGGTTGCAACGCGGGCGGCAGCGGCACCACCGCCGCCCGCCCGACGATCACCAGGTCGTGGCGCAGCCGCAGCAGCGTGCGCAACAGCGGTCCCGGATCCGCCTCATAGGCGAGCTGGGTCATCCGCTCGCGCTTGCACTCGGCGTAGATCACATCGAGCCTTGCAATGGACTTGCCGATCCGCTCCTGGATCGGCTGGACCGCGGCCGTATCGAGCGTTCCGGTGAAGCCCGCGAACATGTCGATCAGTGCCTGCGCCACCAGGTCGAGCATGCGGGCGGCGTCCTCGATCGCGAGCGCATGGGCGCGTGCCGGAAATACGGTCATCGAAACCAGGAGACCGATGAGGGCGCCGAGCCCGACCTCGAGAAGGCGGTAGAAGGCCGACTCGATCGGCGTCGAATGGGTGATGGTGGGAGCCAGAACCACGATGATGGCGGTGAACGGCGCGACGTTGAAGCTCGAATTGATCGAGGCCAGCAGCACCAGGGGCGCCACCGCGAGAGCCAGAACTCCCAGCAGCGCCAATTCGCTCGCATGCGGGATGAGCGCCGCCACGATGCCGGCATAGACGGCGCCACCGAGCGTGCCGATGAAATAATCGATCGTCGCCTTGAGAGAGCGGCCGACGCTGGTCTGGGTGACGATGACGGCGGTCAGGACCGCCCACAAGACCAGTGGCACCTCGAGCCATTGCCCCACCACCAGGGTAAGCACGGCGGAGGCCG
The DNA here is from genome assembly GCA_036498625.1 of Xanthobacteraceae bacterium. GTDB lineage: Bacteria > Pseudomonadota > Alphaproteobacteria > Rhizobiales > Xanthobacteraceae > VAZQ01. Next base: position 9,982 of record DASYFD010000178.1, read on the forward strand.
TCACCCGTACGCAGAGCCGCAGCTCCGCCTGGCGTTCCTGGAAAACGCTGAAGAGCCGGGTCCGGGCGGTTGCGATCGGGCTCATGGGATTCCCACTGCGGCGTTGAAAGGACTGTCAGCGGGTGGCGGGCGGCTTGTTGATTCGCTTGTCGCGGCAACATTGACGATCGGGCGCGGCGCGTCTATAGGGCCTGCGATGACGACGATCGCGCCAGAGAGCTTGTTCCGCCGCCGTGCCGAGGCACCGGCGCGCGCGTGATCGCCTGCGCGCCGCCGGGCCAGGGGTCCGCGGCGCTTCCCCTCTGAGGTTCGCCGCGGTATTCGCTGTCCGGTCGACGTGCTCGACTGTGCAAAGGATCGACCATGCGGGACGCAACCAAGGCAAAAATCGGCGTGCTTGGCGCTTCGGGCTACACCGGCGCGGAGCTGGTGCGGCTGCTGTTGCGCCATCCCGGCGTCGAGATCGCGCTGCTGACCGCCGATCGGCGGGCGGGCCAGGAGATGCGCGATGTCTTCCCGCAGTTCTCGCCATTCGGGCTGCCCAAGCTGGTCTCGATCGAGAGCCTGGATTGGGCCGGCACGGCGCTCGATCTCATCTTCTGCGCGCTGCCCCATGGCACCACCCAGAAGGTGATCAAGGAGGTGCTGGCCAAGGCGCGCGGCGTCAAGGTGGTCGATCTCTCGGCCGATTTCCGTCTTGCCGATCTGGCCGCCTATGCGCGCTGGTACGGCCATGCCCATCAGGCGCCCGAGCTTCAGCAGGAGGCGGTCTACGGCCTGGTCGAGGCCTATCGGGAAAGAATCAAGGAGGCGCGGCTGGTGGCCAATCCGGGCTGCTACACGACCTGCGCAGAGCTTGCGCTCATTCCGTTGCTGGCCGCCAAGGCGATCGATCCCGACGAGATCGTGATCGACGCCAAATCCGGCATGACCGGCGCCGGCCGTGCCGCCAAGGAGGAGATGCTGTTCTCGGAAGTGTCCGAGGGCATTCACGCCTACGGGGTGGGCCACCATCGGCACATGGCCGAGCTCGATCAGGAATTCAGCCGGGCGGCCGGCCGCGAGGTGGTGGTGAGCTTCACGCCGCACCTGGTGCCCATGAACCGGGGCATCCTGTCGACCATCTATGTGCGCGGGCAACGGAGCCCCGAGGACCTTCATGCGATACTTTTAAACCAATACATGAACGAGCCGTTCGTGCACGTGCTGCCGTTCGGCGCCATGCCGCAGACCCGCCATGTGCGCGGCTCCAACCAGACCTTCATCGGGGTGGTCAAGGACCGCATTGCGGGCCGCGCCATCATCGGCGCCGCGCTCGACAACCTGGTCAAGGGCGCATCGGGTCAGGCGGTGCAGAACATGAACCTGATGCTCGGATTTCCCGAAGCCACCGGGCTCGAGCAGGTGGCGCTGTTTCCGTAAGGTCTGCAGCTGTGTGGGCCGCGCCGGCAATCCCGCGTTACTTCGTCCGCAGCGCTTCGGGCAGCCGGCGCATATCGGGCATGCTCTCCATGTTGAGGATCATGTCGATCAAGTCGGCCTGCTGAGTTGCCGACATGGTGGCGCGGGAAAGCTTCTTGAACTTCTCGATGATGTCCGAGGCCGGCGCAAAGGCGTCCTCGCCGCCGCGTGGGAGCTCGCGGGTTTCGCGCTCGATCGTGCCGTCCTTGAGATGCACCTCGACGCTGACCTTGTGTCGGAACTTGGAGCCGAGCGCCGTGATCGCCGGATCATGCACGACCTCCACCTTCTTGGACAATTCCATGCGGATGGGGTTGGTGAAGGCTTCCGGCTCGAACTGATCCACGAACACGTCGCCCTCGAGCAGGAGCGTGGCGACGCAAAACGGCAGGTTGAGCTGCGCCGAGGTCAGGCCTTCGGGACGGTAGGGCCAGCCCACATGATCGACGGTGACTTGCGAGCCGCGGATCACGATCTTGTCGAGCTCGTCGAGGGTGAACGGCCGCCGCTCCTTTATCGCCCGGATCGCGTCCAGGCTGGTATGATTGCTGGCGACGCAGGAATAGAACTTGAGCGAGATGCGCATGGTCTCGAAGCGCTCGCCCAGACCAGCGCTGAGCTCGTCGAGATCGAACAGATCGGTCGAGCGCGAGAAGGTGGTGCAGAAACCGCCATAGGGCGCCTCGAACACGTCAATGATCCCGGTGAAGCCGTTACGCGCCAGGAGCGCCCCATAGAGCCCGCTCTGGGACGAGCGCCCGGCATGCATGCGCTTGACCATGGAGCCGTATTGGGCGGCCATCAGGCCGGCCGACTGGGTGCCGGCAATCCCAAGCGCGTGCACGGTTTGCTCGGCATCGAGGGCGAGAGCCCGCGCCGCGCCGGCCGCTGCCGAGAAAACGCCCACGGTTGCGCCCGAGTGCCAGCCCTGGCCGATGTGCTCCTGGCCCATGCACATGCCGACGCGCGGTCCGATCTCATAGCCGGCGACCGCCGCGGTCAGGAAGTCTCGGCCCGACAGGCCCGCATGGCTTTCGGCGACCGCGATCAAAGCCGGCAGCGTGACGGCGCCCACATGCAGGACGCCTTGCCGATGGACGTCGTCGAGCTCGAAGCCCTGGACCTGGGTCCCATTGACGAGGGCGGCGTGCGGCGAAGAGAGACGCAGCGCCGTGCCCCACACCGTCGTGGTGCGCGTCGCGTCGAGCTCGCCGAGCGTGCTTTGCAGGATCGTGCACCAGGGCTGGCCGGCGCCGAAGACGCCGCAGCCGATCGCATCCAGGATCAGGAGCTTGATGCGCTCGCGCACCGGCCGCGGGATGGCGTCGTACCGCAGGCTGGAGACGAATTGCGCCATCGCGCGGGTATGCGATTTGCCGACTGGGTGGGATATGTTCACTGTGAATGATCTCGACTGTATGGGCTTGCGTGAGCGGTGGGGGCAGGACCGACTTGCTCGAGCTTCGATCCGATGGTTTTGAGAATGGAGCCGCCCAACGCCGAAAGTGAGCGCGTGACGCGGTTGTATGCCGCGCTCTAGCATTTTCCTCGCCCGAAATCACCTCGTCGCGCGGTGCCGCCACCCGAGACGCGGCAGGATATCGTCCGTAATATGCTCCACTTGCGGGGAGGGGAATCGATGAACTGGCAGTTGTTCGCGGCATTTCTGCTCATCACCCTGGTCTTGTTCCTGATCCCGGGGCCGATAGTGACCCTGGTTATTGCGACCAGCGTGAACAAGGGCATGCGGGCCGGGCTCGTGACCGTGGCCGGAACTTCCTGCGGCACCGCCGTGCTGCTGGCCGTGATCGCGCTCGGGCTGAGTTGGATCTTGAATCACGCGCTCTACTGGTTCGAATTGTTGCGCGGGGTCGGCGCGCTCTACCTGATCTGGCTCGGCATCCAGGCTTGGCGCGGCGCCGGTCGCGCGGCACCGTTGCCGCCGAGCGATCGCGTGCAATTCGGGCGTGGATTTCTGGTCGCGCTGTTGAACCCGAAGACGATCGCCTTCTTCACGGCGTTCCTGCCGCAATTCGTCGATCCGGCCCTGCCGGTCGCACCTCAGCTCGCCGCCATGTGCGTGGTTGCGGTGCTGCTGGGGGCCGTGAGCGATTCAGGCTGGGCCGTCCTGGCTGGCCTGGGGCGCGTCTGGTTCATGAAGCCCGCGCGCGCCAAGCTGCTGGGCCGCCTCTCGGGCCTCACATTAATCGGCGGCGGCATCTGGCTGTCGCTGTCGCGCCGCCCGGTGTGAAGTTGCTGCTCGTATCAAAGGATTTGCCCTCTAGTCGTCATCACCGGGGGGACCGCAGCGTCAGGGTCGCCACGACGCCAGCATGGTCGGACGGCCACAGGCCGAGGCGCGTGCGATCAGCCGGCGAGGCGCCCACGACTTGCACATCCTCCACCGTGAAAGGTCCACGAAACTGCACGACATCGACGCGATGGCTCATGGTGGAGGTCACATTGAGCAGGTTTTCGGCCTGGCCGAAGGTGAAGCCTGGATCGGTGGGGTGCGCCGTCCGAAACGCGTCGACGAAGCCGGCGTTCTTCAGCAGCAGGTAGGCCGGAAAGTTCTGAAAGATCGGATCGGTGGGATCGTCCGGGTTGACGTTGCAATCGCAGACCAGCACGACCGGCAAGGTCGTATTCGCGGCCGTCTGAACGAACTCCAGCGCCTGCGCGGGCGCGAGCGAAACCAGGGCGAAGTGGGTCGTCACGAACCGGAGCTGGCGTCCCCGCCAGGTGACGTCGATGGTCGCATACCCTTCGGTATCATTCGACGCCGCGACGTAATGGCGGATCTGCAGGTTCGACAGCTTGACATGGCCTCCTTCGAGCAGATCGGCGCGCACGATCATGGCGTCGCGCAGGGTGAGGCGGATGTCGAATCCGAGCGCGGTCGGCACCTCGGCGTCGATACCCGGCGTCACCGCCACGGTCTCGTAGCGCACGCCTCTCGCCGCGAGCTCGTGCAGCAACGATTGCAACAGGTCGAACGTCACGGCGGTGGCCGGCGGTGCGGTGCCGGTGCGCAGGATCGCGGCCTGCTCGAGGCTGACGAAATCGGGCCGCAGCCTGGCGATCTCGTCGGCGATCACTACGGCGCGTTCGGCCGGCCTCGTGGCCATAATGTGCTGGTAGGTCAGCGTCGCGGCAGCGACGATCTCGCTCGGAGTCTTGGCGGCGGTTATTTCCTGGAAGAACGAGCCCGCATAGAGGTTCTGGTTCATGACCCGCAGGGCGAGACCATCGTCGGCAGAGGCTGGGGTTGGTGCCAGCGACGACAGGACGAGGGCGAAGAACGCCGCCATTTCGGGAAGCCGCCATTGTCCGATCGGCGTGCGGAATCTTTCGTACATCGCTGATTTGCTCATGAGGCTCTCGCTTGCTCTGTCGGCCGAAGCCGTCCGTTGGCCTATCGGTTATCCGCTTGACGGGATGGCAATCGAAGGGTCGCCGCAACGCCCGCATGATCGGATGGCCACAGGCCAGAGTTCGTGCGGTCGGCCGGCTGATTGCCAATCAGGCTGATGTCGGCGACGCCGAACCCACCGCGAAACAGGACCAGATCGATCCGATGGTTCAGCAGCGACGCCGGGTTGAGCAGGTTCTCGGCCTGGCAGCAGGTGAAGCCCGGATCAGGCGCGCGCTTGCTCTGCCACGCCTCGGTGAACCCGGCGTTGATGATGGCCTGATAGGCCGGGAACGACGGATCGAGCCCGGTGTCGGCGGCGATATTGAAATCACCGGCCATGACCACCGGAAGGCTGGTGTTGGCGGCGGTCAAGAGCAGCTCCTTGGCCTGCGCCACCCGGATCGACGGCACGGAGGAGTCGAGGTGCGTCGTCACGAAACGAAAGCGCTGGCCGCGCAACTTCACGTCGATGGCCGCCCACCCGCGCACGTCCGTGAAGGCACCGAGGAGGGTCGGCACCGTAAGCTTGATCCCGAATTGCTCGATCTGCAGGTTCGACGCCTGAACCTCAGGGTCGGCCCGGACCAGAA
>DASYFD010000179.1:0-10465 GCA_036498625.1 Xanthobacteraceae bacterium
CTCGGCTACCGGCCGAACCTTTTCGTTCCCATCACGCTGCTGGCGAAGATTCCCAACATCCTGGTGGTGCGCAACGACTTGCCGGCAACATCGCTCACGGAGCTGATCGCCTATGCCAAGGCCAATCCGGGCCGGCTGTCCTATGCGTCCCAGGGCGTCGGCTCGACCGCGCATCTGTCGGCGAGCCAGCTCGAGGCGTTAGCGGGCATCAAGATGGTGCATGTGCCGTACCGCGGCGCGCAGCCGGCCTTGACCGACGTGATGGCCGGCAACGTCGATCTGTTCTTCGATACCCCCACCACCTCAGGTCCGCTCTACCGCAATCATATGATCAAGATTCTCGCCGTCGCCGACCTCCAACGCACGCCGGCGCTCCCCGAGGTGCCGACCTTCTCGGAAGCCGGGCTGCCCGGCTTCCGCTCAATCACCTGGTTCGCCCTGGTGGCACCGCCCAACACGCCCGCAGCGCTCGCCGAACGGATCAATCACGACACGCTCGACGTGCTGAGCAGCCCCGACATGCGCGACCGACTGCACGACCTCTCGCTGGACCCCGGCGCCACCACGCGCGCCGACACCGCCAAATTCTTCGCCGAAGAGACCGCGCTATGGAGCCAGGTGATCAAGCAGGCGAAGATCGAGCCGCAGTAGGGAACTCCGCTCGTCCCCGCGAAGGCGGGGACCCAGTCCGCTCGCAAAAATGGCTGAATTTCAGCCTGCACGGACCACTAAACGGACAAAGAGCAAATTTTCATGGGCTTCTACGTCTACATTCTCGCGAGCTGCCGCAACGGCACGCTCTATATCGGCATGACCGACGATCTCGCCCGCCGAATCTGGGAGCATCAAATCGGCGCAGTACCCGGCTTCACGCGAAAGTACGGCGTCAAGCTGCTGGTCTGGTTTGAACGCCACGAATCCCGGGAGAGCGCATTTCAACGCGAACGTCAGCTCAAGAAATGGAACAGAATCTGGAAGGTCGATCTGATCGAGAAGACCAACCCGGACTGGCGTGATCTAACAGAGGATATCGGGCCTTGAGCAGAAGCGGCTCCGCTTCGCGGGGGCGAACGGCGTACGCTTCAGCCGCGGTATTTCCCGCTCATTCCCGCGGAAGCGGGAATCCAGTCTCTTCGTAAGATGTGCCAATCAGGCGGCATCCTCGGGCGCGCCTGGAAAGCACATGCGCCTCACTCCTACTTGCGCGAGCGGAAACTCAGTTCATTTTTGCGAGCGGACTGGGTCCCCGCCTTCGCGGGGACGAGCGGGCGGAAGCGCATTTCATGTCACTCCACCAATCCCGCCTCGCGATACGCCCGCAGGGCGCCGGGGTGCAGGGCTACGCCGCCGAACGCGAGCGCCTTGGGGCCGTGCACACGCAGTGGCTCCAGCAAATCCGCCAAGCCAACGAACAGCGGGTTGAGGCCGGCGAGTTCGTCGGCCGCCGCGATCACGGCGGCCACGACGTCATGCACCAACGCCTCGGGCACGCGCGCATGGGTGGCGAGGACGTTCACCACGGCGAGCTGCGCCGTGTCCTGCTCGAGGCCGCGGATCGCGTGCTTGCGCATCACGGTCGCCCGATAGTGCGGAACCGCCTGCATCACGGTCTCGATCTGGCCGGCCGCATAGGGGAGAACCGCGAGGTCGACGCGCGCGGCCAGATCGGTCATCACCTGGTTCGGAATCGGGCACTGGAACTGGGCATCGACATCGCCGGCCGCGAGCGCGTCAGCGCCGGCGGCGAAATCGAGGTAGGCGGGCGTGAAGTCGACAAAGCTCAGGCCGAGCGCGCCGAAAATCGCGTGCACGTGTTGCACCATGCCGCTGGTGCGCAAGCCGACCGCGACCCGCTTGCCGCGCAAGTCACTCACCGTGCGCATGGGTGCGCCGGCGCGGACGATGAAGAACAACGGGCCCGCATTCATGGGGGCCGCCATGCGCAGATCGACCGGCACGGCAAACGGGGCCTCGCCGCGCTTGGCGCGCCCGATCCAGTTCGAGGCCATGAAGCCGAGCTCGATCTCGCCCGCATGCAGGCGCTGCGCGTTGTCGACGCTGGCGGAATGGGATTCCAGCACTTCGACCGGGTCGAGCTGCGGCTGCCGGTCAAGGATCGTCTTCAGTGCGCGGCCCTGGCTGTGAAAGGTGCCGTCGCGTTCCGAGGTGCCGATGCGGATGGTCATGCTGATGCCGCGCTCGCGTAGGGGCAGCCCTTGTGGCTGCCCTCTCCTGCATTCGGATGCCCACCATAAGGGCGTCTACGCCCGTCTTCGACGGGCTATGGGGCGCCCCTACGTCGCTGGAAAATAATCTCTGAGCCAGTCCCGCATCACGCCCCAGACCCGGGCGCTGTTTTCCGCGAACAGGAAATGATCGAGGCCGCTGAACAGATGCAGCTCGCTCGGCTGTCCGGCGCGTCGGAACATCTCGATCGATTGCTCGGTCGGGGTGACCGAGTCCGAGGCGCTGTGGATGAGCAGGAGCGGCCGCGGCGCGATGGCGCCGACCACGTCCTCGGCGCGGAAGTCGAACATGCTTTGCGCGGTCTCGGCCGGGAACATCTCCACGTGGCTCGCAGTGAACATCTCCACCGATTGGCGGGCGAGGTTGTCGCGCACATGCTGGGGGATCGGCACGATGTCGTAACGCGACACCATCAGGGACTGGCCAGTGCGGGCGCGGTGGGCGCGCCCCTCCTCCAGCATGGCGGTGAAGCGCGCCCACGCCTCCGGGGTCGGGTGCTGGCCGCGGAACTTGCGCTCGCCATGGCCCCAGCCGCCATTGGAGACCACGGCGGCGATGCGCTCGTCCACGCCGCCGCCATAGACCGCGACCGCGCCCCCGAAGCTCGAGCCGATGACGGCGATGCGGTCGGGATCGACCGCCGGATGGCGGGCGAGGAACGTCACCGCGTTCTTGAGATCCTCGACCTGCTCCAGACAGATGACGCGGCCGAACTCGCCTTCGCTCTCGCCGCAGCCGCGCATGTCGAAGCGCAAGGTCACATAGCCGAACTCGCCCAGCACCCGGGTGGGCTGCAGGACGTTCTGCGATTTGCAGTTGCCGCCGAAGCCGTGCAGCACCAGGAAGGCGGCGCGCCGCGCGCCCGGCGGCAGATCCTCCGGCACGCTGACCACGCCATGCAGGCGCAGGCCCGCCGAAGGAATCGAAACGGTCTCTTCATGCACGGCCATGGCCCTCCCGGCGAAAAAACAGCGCCGCACTGTACTGGATTCAGCCCGCAGCGGAAGAGCGTTGGCGCGCTTGCCGGTGTCGCACACGCATGCAAGACTTTCGTGCGTCGCCAAGGAGGCCGCCGAATGAAACTGTCCCGCCGCGCTTTCGTGGGCGCCGCCACGGGCGCCGCGCTGGCCCGGCCCGCGATCCTGGCGGCGGCGGAGCCGCTGGTGTTCGGCTGCGTGCCGGCCAATTCGGTGCATTGGATCGCCTGCGCGGCGGTCGAGCGCGGCTTCTTCAAGAATGTCGGCTTCGAGGCCGAGATCGGGGTAATCCAGAGCTCGCCCCAATCCATGCAGATGCTGATCACCGGCGCCTATCAGATCTCCAGCACGCAGCCGGAAGCGGCGGTCGCCGCGATCGAGCGCGGCGCGAACCTCGCCGCCATCTCGGCGCCCATGAACCGGGCCGACTGGGTGCTGGCGGGCGCAGCCGGAATCCAGAGCCTCGGCGACCTCAAGGGCAAGATCATCGGGGTGTCGTCGCTGCGCATCAGCGAGGTCTGGCTGACGGCGCAGCTGCTCGAGCAGGCCGGCCTCAAGAAGGACGACTACAGCTTCATCGGGGTCGGCACCTCGCCGCTCAAGGTCACCGCCCTGCAGAAGGGCTCGATCGCGGCCGCTGTTCTGTTTCGTCCCTCCGCCGATCTGGCGCTCCGGGAGGGCTTTGCCGATCTGGCGCGCTACAGCGGCATGCGCGACTACCCGACCGTGCTCTACATCACCGGGCGGGACTGGGCCGCCAAAGGGGATGCCGGCAAGCGCGCCGCGCAGGCGATCCAGGATGGCCATCGCTGGCTGTGGGACCCGCAGAACAAAAATGCCGCGATCGAGATTCTGGCCAAATACACCAAGCGCGATCAGGCGATCTGCGCGGCGGTCTACGACGATTATTTCGTCAAGGAGAAGACCTATTCCAGGACCGGCGAGATTTCGCTCGCCGGCCTAAAGAATTTGCTGGACGACGTCGCCGCCGACGGCGACATCTTCAAGCCGCCGGCCCCGCCCGCAGGGAAGTATGTGCTCGATAAAGGCCTCGGCGGATTGGCGAGCTGAGATTCTCAGAACGCGCGAGAATCCCGCTCGGGAAATCGCCTGGCACGGCGCCTCCCCGCTCGTCCCCGCGAAAGCGGGGACCCAGTCTCTTATGAAAAAAGAGTGAGATTCCACCGGCTCGGGAATAGAGGCCGCAATTTCCTGCCAACATTCGCAAGAGAATCTGATCCGCTCCGAATTTGCGTCAAAGCCTGGGTCCCCGCATCCGCGGGGACGAGCGGGAAAGGACGGGATTCGACAAGTCCCTCACAGGTTTGGATGCGGATAAACGGCCGCCGGCCTCCTCACCGCTTCAGCTTGTCCAATCCCAGCTCGCTCCAGCGTGCCTGCACGGACGAAACGTCATCCTGGCTCGGCCACACCGTCGGCGGGAAGCGCTCGCCGCCGAGGTCGGGGTCGGGATCGTAGTCGAGATTCATGGTGGCATCGATCAGCACCCGGTTCCATTTGCCGGTGCCGAACAGCGCCGGATTGCGGTCGCGCCGCCGCGTCGAGGGATCGAGGCCGAGCCCGAAGGTGCCGGGCATGATGACAATGTCGTTCTCGCCGGCATTGACGCGGTGCGCGATCGCCCAGTCGACCGCGGCATAATCGTGAATGTCGATATCGTCGTCGACCACGGTGACGTGCTTGTAGCGCACATGCGCGGCAGTCGAGCCCCACAGCGCGTTGGCGGCCTGCTTGGCCTGGCCGCGATAGCTCTGCTGCATGCGCACCAGCGCATTGATGCCGGCCTGGACGGGCGGGCACCACACATCGGTGATGCCGGGCACGCCGGAGCGGTCGAGCACGTTCCAGGCGGTAGCGGCGCGCATGATGGAGGAGCCGACCGCGTTCTCCGAATAGCTGCCCGGCAGACAGCCTTCGATGGTGCCGCGCAGGATCGGATCGTCGCGATGAGTGATGGCGGTCACCCGGATGGTCGGCTTGGGGGAGCGCTCGCTCGCCAGATAGCCGGTGAATTCCGCATAGGGGCCTTCCATCATGTAGGTCTCGGGATCGAGGCCGAGATAGCCTTCGATCACGATCTCGGCGGAGGCAGGCACATGCAGGTCGACGGTCTCGCATTTGACGAGATCGACCGGCTCGCCCCGCATGGCGCCCATCACGTCGTATTCGCAGATGCCCTTGGGCACCGGCGAGCCGGCGCAGAAGCCGAGCGAAGGCTCCCAGCCGATGGCGACCGCGATCGGCATCTCCTTGTGGCCGGCGGCGAGCCACGATGTGGCGTGATGGCCGATATGCTGGGCGCGCCACATCAGGATCGGAATCTTGTCGCGCGCCGCCAGCATGCCGCGATAGACCCCGACATTCATCACGCCGGTTGCCGGGTCCTTGGTCACCACGCCCGCATAGGTGATGAGATAGCGGCCGCCATCCATCCGGTTCCAGTACGGCACCGGCAGCTCGTACAGATCGACATCCTTGCCGGTGGCGATGTTCTGCTTCACCGGGCCGCTCGCGACAATGCGGGGCGCGATGGTGCCTTCGAGAATGTTGCGGCTGATCTTGACCAGCTCGCGCGGATGGGTGTCGGGCGGCAGGCCCAGCATGATGGCGATGCGGCGATAGTTGTTGAGCGCGGAGCCGAACACGCGCCGACAACGGCTGTTGGGCTTGTTGTAGTCCTTGATGTTGTTGAACAGGAGCGCCCGCCCGGTGCCGGGACCCTGCGCCAGCCGCATGATGGTGCCGAGCTCGATGTTCCAGTCCACCTGCGCATCGATCTCGTGCAGCTCGCCATGCTGGCGCAGCGCCTCGATCCAGCCGCGCAGATCGCCGAATGCCACCGGCTTGCGTTCAATCATTCGCCACCTTCTTGTCGTCGCGCCGGTTGCGGGTGCCGGACGTGAGCCCCGACCTTGATGCTTTTCCCCGCGAAAGCGGGGATCGTTCCAAGCTCAGAGTTTGGAACGATCCCGGGTCAAGCCCGGGAAAAGTTTCGGGGCCGTGCCCGTGCCGCGTGCCCGCGGTTGCTGCACCGCATAAGGGGCGCGGCGTCAAGTCATTTCGACGGTGCTCACGCCGGCAACGGCTTGCCGCGGGTCTCCGGCAGGAACGGCGCGGCCGCTAGGCCGAGCACGTAGATCGTGGCCACGATGGTGGCCGCCGTGCCGAAGCCGCCGAAATAGACGATCAGCTGGCCGGCCAAGAGCGGGCCCAGGAAGGCGATGAAGCGCGGCGCATTGAAGGCGAACGCCATGGCGGTGGCGCGGATGCGGGTCGGAAACAGTTCGGGCAACCAGACCGGCATCCAGGAATACTGGCCGAGGCTGAAATAACCGTTGATGGCGGCGACCGTGAGCAAGAGCCCCAGGTCCTGCGTCCACAGGAACAGCACCGGGGTGAGCAGCAGCGCCACGGCGAAGAACGCCATGGTGACGGGCTTGCGGCCGAAGCGATCGGCCAGGAAGCCGAAGCTCGCATATCCCAGAATGGCGCCGAGATTGTAGGTCATGCCGGCATAGCTCGCCCATTGCTGCGCCGGCAGCCCGGCCTTGGCCGCAACCGATCCGATATAGGGCGGGACCCAGGTGGAGATGCCCCACCAGGCGAGCGTGGTGGTCAACGACATGAGAAACACCAGGACGGCGCGTCGGCGGCTCTGCGGATCGACGAACAGCTCCGTCAGGGTGAAGCGGGTGAGCGCCTGCTCCTCCGCCCCCAAGCTAGCGCCGCTCTCCTGGCGCGTGCGGGCGAGGCGGCGGCTTTGATCGGTGCGCTCCCAGGGTTCCGATTCCGGGATGCCGGTGCGGACCCACAGCACGAACAACGCCGGCAGAACCCCGATCACATACATGATGCGCCAGGCGCCGGGGCCGAATGGCGCCACATAGAGCCAGATCAACGAGGCGAGAAAGAAGCCGATGCCGAGCCCGCATTGCATCAGGCCAGCGCCCTTGCCGCGGGCGTGATCGGGCCACACCTCGGCGGTGATCGAGGCGCCGGTCGACCATTCCGAGCCGATCGCGATGCCGACCAGGAAGCGCAACAGCGCAAACGACATCCAGTCGAAGGCGAGCGCGCTCAAGCCGGTGATCAGCGAATAGGCCAGGATGGCGTAGATCATGGTGCGGCGGCGGCCGATATAGTCGGCCAGGATGCCGCCCAGAATGCCGCCGATGCCCCAGCCGAGCAGGGTGACCGCAATGACGGTGCCGGCATAGGCCGGGATTTGCGGATACTGCGCCGGATCGAGCAATTGCCGCAGCGCCACCCCGACCGTGAGGATCAGGGCGAATGTTTCATAGCCGTCGAACATCCAGCCCAGATTGGAGGCGGCGAGCGTCTTCCATTGAACGCGGGTGAGCGTGCCGTACCAGGGACCAGGAGCGGCAGCGGCGATGCTTGGCATGGTGATTCCCCAGCTTTGCTTGACCTCATCTTGAGAGTGCGAAGGAATTGCCCCGTCCGCTCATTCCCGCGGACGCGGGAATCGAGACTTTGCCAAACTGCACGGACTTTCAATAGGCAAAGGCTGGGTCCCCGCGTCCGCGGGGACGAGCGGTTCGTGTTCTCGCCAGTTTCCTTCACAGACTCTGAGGCGGACGATGGCCTACCTACCTATCATACACCCTTGCGCATATTCCGGGCAGCCAGCTTCACGGCCTCGATGATCTCCGGATAGGCGGCGCAGCGGCAGAGGTTGCCGGCGAGGTAGTGCCGGATGGTGTCGTCGTCGGGGTCCGGATGGGCGGCGATGAGCTGGCCCGTCATCAAAATGAAGCCGGGGGTGCAGAAGCCGCATTGGAAGGCGCCGCAGGCGATGAAGGCTTCCTGGATCGGGTCGAGCCTGCCGCCGGCGCCGAGGTGCTCGATGGTCACCACCTGCTTGCCATCGGCAAACGCGGCGAGGAACAGACAGCCCGACACCGCGGCGCCGTCGACCAGCACGGTGCAGCAGCCGCACAGCCCCTGGGCGCAGCTCTCGCGCGCGCCGAACAGATCGAAGCGCTGCTGCAGCACCTCGACCAGGTTCTGGTGCGCCGCGATCTCGGCCGCGACCGGCTCGCCGTTGAGGGTGAAGCGAATGGTGCGGCTCAACGCTAGTCCTCCAGCGGATCGTTGTCGGCGGCGCGCAGCGCCCGGTAGAGGGTCTCGGCGGTGAGCGGCAGCGAGGTGAGCCGCACCCCGACCGCGTCGTCGATCGCATTGGCGATGGCGGGCGAGACCCCGAAAGTGCCGCTCTCCCCTACCCCCTTGGCGCCGAACGGACCGGAATGCTGCTCGGCCTCCACCACCTCGCTGTGCATGTCGGGCGGAATATCGAGGATGCTCGGAATCTTGTAGTCGGCGAGCGAGGCATTGACGATCTGCCCGCCGTCGAATTCGATCTTCTCCTGCATGGTGAAGCCGAGCTGCATGACGGCGGCGCCGGAGAGCTGGGTCTCGACGATGCGCGGATTGACGGCGCGGCCGACGTCGGCGACGTTGACGAGGCGCGTCACCCGCACCTGCCCGGTCTCGGTATCGACCTCGACCTCGGCCCCGGTGGCGCCGACCATCCAGAACGGCGTCGCGTTGGGGGTCTGGCCGGTGGCGTGATCGGGCGGCGCATAGGCCGGAATGTAGCTGCCGACCCCGATGATGTTGCCGGCCTGCATCTTGTATTTCTTCTGGAACAGCTCGGCGACCGGCACATTGGTGCCCTCCGGCAGCCCAAGCTCGCGGGCGAGCGCGGCGAGCTTGTCGCGCGCATCCTGGGCGGCGAGCTTGACCGCATTGCCCATGTGGAACATGGAGCGCGAGCCCAAGGTCGCCATGTCGTAGGGCGTCACGTCGGTGTCGGGATGCACGACCGTGACCGATTCGGCCGCGATATTGAGCACCTCGGCGACCAGCTGTGCGTTGGCGGTGTCCGAGCCCTGCCCCATGTCGACGGTGCTGCAATAGAGCGTGACGCTGCCGTCGGCCGCCACGTTGACGATCGCCATCGAGGTGGTGGGCGAGATCGAGGCCTTGAACCCGATGGCGATGCCGCGGCCGCGCCTTATGGTGCCGGTGCCGCGCGCGAAGGCCTTGCCCCAGCTCATCCGGGTGGCGAGACGGTCGAGCACCGCCTCGATGGCGGCGTCCTGCATGGGCGTGCCGGTCGCCTGCGGGCGGCCTTCGCGCAGGAGGTTGTTGCGGCGGAACGCGATCGGATCGAGCTTGAGCTCGCGCGCCATCATGTCGGTGTGGCTCTCATAAGCCCACACCAGCTGCGGAATGCCGAAGCCGCGCAACGCACCGGCCGGCGTCAAATTGGTGTAGAGCGAATAGGAATCGATCTGCACGTTCTCGATGTCGTAGGGCCCGGTTGCCGTGAAGCCCGACTTCTGGGTGATGCGCGGCCCGATATCCGCATAGGCGCCGCCGTTCCACCACACCTCGCATTGGCGCGCCGTGATGCGGCCGTCCTTGACCCCGCTCTTGATGCGGAACGTGCTCGCATGCTTGGTCAGGGTGTAGAACTGCTCCTCCATGGTGAGCGAGATTTTCACCGGCCGCCGCACCAGGAGCGCCAGCGCCGCCACCAGGGCTTCGAGCTTGATGTAGAGCTTGGCCCCGAAGCCGCCGCCGAGATACGGCACCTTCACGCGCACGCGGTTTTCCGGCCAGCCCAGGAGGCGCGCGATCTCGATGCGCACGAAGGAGGGCGACTGCGAGGCGGTGTGAATGGTGAGCCTGCCGTCATTGCGGCCGCCCGTGGCCTCGGCCACCGACACGAACGGCTCGAGCGGCAGGTGCAGCACCTGCTGGGTGCGGAAGGTGTGCTCGAACACGTGGTCGGCCTGCGCCATGGCGCTCGCCACGTCGCCGCGCCGCAGATGGAAATCGAGCGCCACATTGGTGTTCTGGCGGCCCTGCAGATGCTTGAGGTCCGGGAAGGTACCGGCCGGCTTGAGCACGTCGTGCACGATCGCGGCCGAGGTCATGGCCTCGACCTCGTCATAGACGGCGGGCAGCTCCTCGTAGTCGGCGACCACCAGCGCCGCCGCCGCTTCGGCGACGTGCGGATCGGCCGCCAGCACCACGGCGACCGGCTCGCCCATGTAGTGCACCTTGTCGAGCGCGAGAATCGGCTGATCGTGGAAGGCGGGGCCGTAGAACGGCTCCGGCACCACTTTCCTGACGTCCTCGACGGCGACGACCCGATGCACGCCGGCAACCGCCCGCGCCACGCTCAG
>DASYFD010000180.1:0-23816 GCA_036498625.1 Xanthobacteraceae bacterium
CCGCACCGATCAAATTTCTACAGGGCATGGCGTGTTCCTCGTTTGATCGCATTAGTGCAGGAGCTGACTTCACATGAAGCTACTCTACCTTCCCGTGCATACGGAAGGGGGCTGCTGGGCGCGGGATGTCTCCTCTTGGCCCAAACCGCCAGTTCGCGGCACCGCAGCAGGATGCCCGCAATGGAGGCGAAGCGGACAGTCGGCGGACCAGCCGGCACCACCGCACTGACCCAAATCGAGGGCCATGGTTTGCTTAATCCACCGGGGCGCGCACGCCCTTCAGGTCGGCCTTTTGGATCGCGTTCTGCAACAAGCCGGTTGTCGTCGCATCCTTGACGACAGCCGTGAGCCTTCCCTGCGCCGCGAGCGATCTTGCTTTCGGCATCGCCACCGCGAAGTGAACGGTGAAGAACGCTCCGGGCACGAATGCTGCTCCGGGCAGGCGATCTGCGACCAGCAAAAGATTATTGGTGTTGGAGCCATAGACATCAACCTTCCCGGTGCCTAAGAGCTCCACCTCGCTCGCGACGCTTCCGGTTCCGAGCACGAGCTCTGCAAATTTCAGTGTCCGCTTGAGAAACTGGCTGCCCGAGCCGTTCTCGGAGGCGCCGACCTTCATCCCCGGCCGATCTACGTCGGCAACGCCCGTAAATACGCGGCCGGGGCCAGCCAGGTACACGTAGTCGACGAGTAAAACGTCCGGCGTAAACGAAAACTTTTCCTTGGCTCCTGGAGATGTACCAACGACGGTAATGTCCCACTCACCTTTGTCAAAACTGCGCGTGAAATCGCCGGTGGTCGTGTAGACAACGGGTTCAAAAGATGCGCCAAGCCTCCTGGCGATGAACTTGCCAAGATCGATGGAAATGCCGCTGACGCTGCCATCCGACGCGTGCACCGACAAAGCCGCATTTGACGCGTTCAGCCCATAGCGCAACTTTCCCATTGGTGCGATTTCGGCATCGATTGCACCCTGGGCAAAGACTTCGCCGGTTACGATTGTTACGACGGTTAGCGCGGCTGATAGCAACACCTGCCTCATGGTTGTCCCCGACTGCATTCGATGGGTGCGAGTCATACTAACCCAATTCCCAGATCAATACCGAACTTGCGTGAATAAATAGCGCCGTTTGTTCTTGGACAAGCGCGCCAAGCGGCGCACCACTCCGCTGCTGGACATGTCGGGTTTTGGCCCACAGCGGCGGTTCGCGGCACCGCAGCAGAATGTCGGCATTCGAGGGTAAACCGGACGGTCGGCGGAAGTGGCCCGACCGGCGCTTTTGACCCCATCTCGGAAGTCCTGTTGCGGCGCGGTTCAAGGACTGCTTGTCGACGATGCCTTTGCTGCTAATTAATCCCCAATGGCCGGCGCAGGCGTCACCACGATCAACCGCAGGATTCATGCGGCCCAGAAGGCTGTCTTGCAAACCGCGCGGCTCTCCTCCACGAACAGCTTAACAGCTCCCGCCGGGCGGCGCTTTTTCAGTGTAATGCACGCAGCCGATCCAGAGTCGCGGAGATCGACCGGGAGGGCGCGGAGCCAGGCCCGGTTTGACGGGTGACGCAGCATCGTCACTGGAAGAATGGACAGAAATCGCCCGGTCGCGAGCAAATTCAGCCTCATATACATTGAATTCGTCGTCACGGCCGCTGGCGGGACCATAAGCTTGTTTCGACCAAAAATAGCCTTGACCGAACGCCCGAGAAGCGAATCCGGCGGTGAATGAATCCAGGGCTCGTTCATCAAATCGGCCAAGGATATTGGCTTTCGCCGAAGCAGTCGATGACGATGATCCGTCATAACGGCCAGTGGGGCCTCGTAGAGAATTTCCGCCTTCATGTCGTCGTTATCGTCGGTCGCGATCCATCTCGTGACCAGCACGTCGGTCTTGCGCTCGCGGAGATTCCGCATAGCCGTCGTAGGTTCGTCGATCAGTATCTGATAGGTGATCCGCGGATACCGTCGTGATAAGGCGTTGATAATTTCTGAAACCACCACCGCGGCCGGATCGCTGGTCCCGACTCGTACTTCTCCCTGGGTTGGGTCAGAAAGGTGATCAATTTCGGTTATTCCCAGACGAACCTCGTCCAGGATGACCCGGCCGCGCTCCAGTAGCACACGTCCGCTCTCGGTCAGGACGACGCCGCGCGAGCTACGGTCCAGAAGCTGCGCTCCCAGGCCATGCTCCAGCTCGGACATGGCCTTCGAGATCGCGGGTTGGGAGAGCGCAAGCCGCTCGGCCGCCGCCGCCATGCTTCCGGCCTCGGCAAGCGCTTGTACCATCTGAAGGTCTCTCAGCTTGATCCTCAGCGCCTGCGCATCCTTTTTCTGCCGCATCCTCCACCTATGCAGATTGGTTATATCCAGATAGCATATATTCACTTCCTTTCATAGTCGAACGGTCTAATTGTCATAGCGCGAACCCGGTAGTTTCACGTGCCCCAAGCTGGAGGACGATATGGGCGATTTCTCACGCCGGGCGATCCTTGCAGGTGTCGGATCCCTCACGCTTTCTCAGCTTGTTGTTTCCGGCTTTGCGGGAGACCAAGCGCTCAGGATCGTGATGCCGTTTGCGGCGGGCGGGCCCGCGGATTCCGTCGCGCGATTGCTTGCGGGGCGCCTACAGGCGAGCCTCGGTCGCAGCGTCATCGTGGAAAACCGCACGGGTGCCGGCGGCAGGATCGGACTCATTGTGGTCAAACAGGCGGCCCCGGATGGGGTCACGCTTCTGTTTGCCGCCGGGGGGCAAATCATCCTTCAACCGCACCTGGAACCCGATATTGGATATGACCCTTTTGCCGATCTGCTCCCCATCTCGCAGATCATGAAGTTCGACCAAGGTTTGGCGGTTGGCCCGCAGACGCCGGTCCATTCTCTGCAGGAGCTGGGTGCCTGGTTTCGCTCCAATCCAGACCAGGCCGTTTATGGGTCCCCCGGGGTCGGCACCGCAGCTCATTTTGTGGGGGCGGAATTCGGTCGCCTCTCCAAGCTGGAGCTGCGCCACGTCCCTTATCGCGGCGGCACGTCTGCCGCCCTGCCAGACCTTATGGCTGGCCGCGTGCCTGTGTATGTTGCTTCGGCCCCGGAGCTGATGGAGCATCACAGGTCCAGCGGGATACGCATCATCGCCATCACGGACGAAGCGCGATCTCCGTTGTTGCCGGAGGTACCGACCTTTCGGGAAAGCGGAATCGATATCTTGGCGCCGAGTTGGTGGGCGGTCTATGCCCCCGCCAAAACCCCGCCGCAGATTACCGAGCGACTCAACCGGGTCATCGTGGCAATCGTGCAGGCGCCTGATATTCGCGCGCGGATCCTTGCAATGGGCTATCAACCCACCGGGACGACCGCTGTCGAGCTCATGGAGCTTCAGCGTTCCGACTACGATCGGTGGGGGCTTGTCGTGAAGGCGTCCGGCTTTACGCTCGACCCGTAATTTTCATTGCGATTTTCAGCAAGGATCGAGGCGCAATCCGGAACCATAGGAAGAGCGGGCTAGACTAGGCCCGCACGAGGCGCGGTGAGCATTTTTTTGCAGTGCATCGGTCTGCTCTTGGCCTATCCGGAAGCACGGACCGCCGGCCAGCGCGTCCGGTTATGGGGGTGGACCCGACCCTCCGGCAACGGTCTCGGCGAATCGTGGCTGGAAGGACTAGTCCACCCTTTCGAATGTGAGGATACTAACAACCCGCTTTCCAGTCTGGCTGGCGATCAGCGGTGCGGTCTTGATGGTCAGCTTGCTGCCGTCGAGCTCGAGATACCTGATTTGGTTGTCACCATTCCAGTCTGGCCGCCAGGACACATCGATGTGATGGGTCACCTTGTTCCCCTCAACACTGTATCGGCCTGCGTATGCGCCGAATATGCCCTTGTGTATCTCCACACGCTCCGCGTCCGTGAAGGGAGGGGCCGGCATTTTGGGGTTCACGACCGAAAGAAAGACGACCATGTAGCCGCTCTGCGAATATTGAATATATCCATCGACCGGGTTGTCTCCGTAAGGCCGAATCGTTTCGTTCGTGTCCAACACTTGTTGGGAGAAGGTCTTGAGCCTCCACGTTCCGACCGGAGAAATATCCGCAGCTTTGGCTGTCGGGTCGACCATGCAAAGAGCGATGGCGACGAATATTGGCAAGCGGCCGTGCTTCATGACTGTCCTCCTCACGAGCTATGACTAAGTACCTTCGATTGAAGGGCGCGCCTGCGCTTGGCGCGAGCGGGGTATTTCAAGCCCGCCGCCGGCGCGGCGCTTGGCAATGAGCAGGATTGCGGCACATCCCCCAGGAAGGTCAGTTATCAGATGCTACCGCAGTGCGGCGGAGTACGAAAGTGGGGGCGCATCTCGCAAGGGCGAATGGAAGTGGGGGATCGTCGTCTAGAGAGTCCGGTCATCGGAGTAGAGCGGAAAACATTCGCTCGTTCTGAGGATTACCGAGTGTGACCCTGAGCGGAAGTCGGACACCAGCGGGCGACGGCCAACAACGCCCGTCGCCCCCCCTTTTATGCCGGCGTACGGCAAATCGGTCATGTTTGCTCATGGCCCACACCGGCGGTGCGATACCGGCCGAACAACTGTCCGAATCTGGTGGCAGAGCGGACTAAAGCGCTTGCGCATATCCCCCGCTGCGCGGGGGCAAGCCTTGTCGGAAGCCCTGCGTCCCCCTCGCGTTCGCAAGGGCAGGCCGTTTTACAGACCATGCGCCCGAGCGCGCGGCGCGCTCCGATCAGAAGTCCGGCTTGTCGGCGGTCGGCAGATGCGCGTCCTTGTCGGAAAACTGGTTCTGCTGATAGTCGTGCTGCACATTCTCGGCGCAGACCCTCTCTTCCCACGGATTTGCGTTGCGGCCATATGTGATGGTCGCCGACCAGGGCATGGTGAAGACGCCGGGGTCCTCCACCGTGAATTCGAGCTGCAGGCCCTTGCCCCGGTAGTTGGGATCCACGGCCCCGCCGGAGCGCGGCCATTCCTTCTCTGCCAGCGTGAGCGCTTCCTTGGTGGCCTCGTAGTCGATCAGGCGATAGCGCTCGACCACGTGCAGGGCTTCGCTGTACGGGGTGCCGAAGCGATCAATCGAACGATACGGCCCGAGCCGGACCCCCACGGTGTCGATGACCAGCGTATCGCCTTCGTAGTGGCCGACCGAGTCCCCGTGCAGGGACGGGATGACCTTCGCCGGGTGCGGCTGGTTCAGCCGCACCGTGCGGAAGTCGCTGTCGTGCGCATAGAGGAGAGTGACCTTGTCGGGCTGCTGCAACAGCTGGACGAAGAAATTCCAGAAAATATAGGGCAACGGATTTTGCAGGCACATGTTGTCCGGGTCCGGAAACGCGCGGCCCGACAGTGAGATTTCGCCGAGCTTCTTGACCACCGCGGCGGCCTCGGGCTTGAGGATCGGATTTGAGTAGTCGCCGACCAGCCGGTCGAAATTGCTGGCGCCGGAGGGTGTCCGCGATTTGTTTCTGACCGGCCCGGGCCCCGAGAGCTGGGGGCCGAAGCCGAGCCCGGGATGCGCCCAAAGGCCGGAGAAATCCGGGATCGATGCCGCGCTTTGCGCGGCGCCGCCCGACGTGGCCACCGCGGGCGCCGTCCCTTGCGCAGCGGCGGGAGGCGCAAGCGCGCCCGCCCATGCGATCGCCGAAGCTAGTGCAAGAAACAATTCCAGCCGTACCCGCATGTCAGCCTCGCTTTTTCCCGGTTGCGATGGCTCCATCCGTCATCAGGCTACATCGTTTCGGTCCGGGGAGGGAGTCATTCCTGCGCTGACGAACGGGTTCGACCCGCGCTGCGCCCCGATCTCCCGCAATGCTCCGGCCAGCTCAAGCCCCGTACCGCCATGCCCTGATGTGCTATATTTTGAGCTGCGCGCGCGCGCCCGCTGCCGCGTCGGCGCGCTCGGTCGCCGGCAAAGGAGTCCAATTGTCGGGGTACAGCTGACGCATGTTGATGTTGCCAGCGGCAGTGGACTGCTGGCCGACCAGGAGGCGCTCCTATGCAAACCGAACCCAAGTACTGGTTTCCCGCCAAGCGCTATGGCTGGGGTTGGGGGATTCCGGGTTCCTGGCAAGGCTGGCTGGTCCTGGCGGCTTTCGTTGCGCTGCTGCTCGCTGGCTCTTTCCTGCTACTGCCCGCCACGTCCATCGGTTTCTATCTCGCCTATGTGGCTGTTCTTTGCGCGCTGCTTACCGGGGTGTGCTGGCTCAAGGGCGAGCCACCGCGCTGGCGGTGGGGGAACCGTGAACGCTCCTGATCCTTTCATCAAACAGATCGCCTTGAGGGAGGAACAAATGTGCTGGTTCACCTGGAGCGCAAGGGTCCTCGCCGGCAGCATCCTGATCGGCCTGATGGGGGCGGCGCCGATCGCGCCGGCAGCCGCGCAGCAAAAGGCGCCGGCGCCGGATTTCTCCTCGAACCTGGCCGGGTGGGTCGGACGCAACGGCGGCGGTCCGTTCTTCGAGCCCGTGCCAGGCCGCCTGCCGCCGGTCGTCAGCGATCCGGCGCATCCTTTCGTTCCCAATGGCGTCGCCAAAGCACCGACCTTCCGGATCGCCGACCTCTCCAATCCGAATCTGAAGCCTTGGGTGAAGGAGCGTATGAAGAAAGACATCGACGAGTTGCTGGCCGGGTTGAAGAGCGCCTTCACGCCGCAATCGAGCTGCGTGCCGGCGGGCGTTCCCTTCTTCATGGGTTATGGCGGGCCGGACCCCGTCATGTTCCTGCAAACCCCCAAGGAGGTCTGGATATTCTGGACGGAGGACAACCAGGTCCGGCGGGTCTATATGGACGTGCCCCACTCGGAGAACCCGAAGCCGTCATGGTACGGCGAGTCGGTCGGCCACTACGAAGGCGACACGCTCGTCGTCGACACCATCGGCCTGAACGACAAGACGGTCGTCGACGTCTACCGCACGCCCCACACCGAGAAGCTGCACGTCGTGGAACGCTGGAGAATGGTCGACGGCGGCCAGACCATGGAGGTGATCTTCACGGTGGACGACCCCGAGGCGTTCTACGAGCCCTGGAGCGGAATGCGGCACTATCGGCGCGTGCAGCAGGAGTTCTACGAGAAGATCTGTCCCGAGAACAATACGCATCTGTTCGACTATCACATGCCGGTGGCGGACAAGCCGGATTTCTGAGCCGTGTGAGCGATCGGCGGCGGGGCGAGGCCGTGGTCCCGCATGGTCAAGGAACGATGCGGGGCGAAAATTCGATGCGAGGTGAGATGCGCAAGCTTGGTCGCGGCCCACATGGATTTCTTTTCGCCGCAACGCTGGCGCTGGCGGCATGCCCGGCATCGGCACCTGCCGCCGAGGAGCCGGTTTCCGGCCGGTACGCCGAGCTTCCCGGCGTGAAATTGTGGTTCACCGACACCGGCGGCAC
Organism: Xanthobacteraceae bacterium; assembly: GCA_036498625.1. Lineage (GTDB taxonomy): Bacteria > Pseudomonadota > Alphaproteobacteria > Rhizobiales > Xanthobacteraceae > VAZQ01. The sequence continues at coordinate 7,383 of DASYFD010000180.1, forward strand.
GGCGGCGCCGATCGTTCTGCTGCACCCGAACACCGGCACCAGCGCGGTTTGGGAGCACCAAAGCACGGGCTTCGCACGGGCCGGATACCGTGTCATCGCGTTCGACCGCACGGGCTGGGGCAGGAGCCTGGCCGATGCCGCGACCGGGCCGCAGCCCGGAAGCATCGCGGGCGATCTCGATGCGCTCGCGGACCATCTCGGGCTGGACAAATTCCATTTGCTCGGCGTCGCCGGCGGCGGCTTCGCGGCCCTGGATTATGCCGCATGGCATCCGCAGCGTCTTCGCAGCCTCGTGATCGGCGGCAGCACCGGAAACGTATCGGAAAAGGAGATCGCCGACTTCATCGCGCGCATCGAAATTCCCGATATCAGGAAACAGCCTGCAGCCTATCTGGAGGTCGGGCCGTCCTATCGAGGCGCCGACCCGGAAGGCACCAGGCGCTGGACCGAGATCGAGGAGCATTCGCGCCAGCCGGGAGCCCCCGCTCAGCCGCTGCGCTCACCCAACACCTTCGCGAAGATCGCGGCCATCCCCACCGCGACGCTCGTCATCGCCGCCGACGCCGATCTGCTCGCCCCTCCGGCCCTGATGCGGATCTGGGCCGCTCATTTGAAAACCTACGAGTGGGCCGTGATTCAGGATGCCGGGCACGCGATGGCATGGGAGCAACCGGGCACCTTCAACGACAAGGTGCTCGAATTCATCCGGCGGCATTAGCGCATTTTCCGTTCAGGTTCGACGCTTCCAATTGTCATGGTAGGTCGACGCTTCGAATTGTCATGGCCGGCAGGTCGACGCTTCGAATTTGTCATGGCCGCTAGTTCGACGGCCTTCGAATTGTCATGGCCGGACTTGTTCCGGCCATCTCGATGAGGATGGCACAGTGCTACCTTATCGACATCGGCGTTTACGCCACAACCCGCGAAGTTCATCAGGGCGTTCACGCCCGTCTTCGCGGGCCATGGCGTAAACGCCCTGACGCACCTCGCGGCCTATGCACGGCGATGGCATTCAACCCGAGCGGAAACCGCTCCAAGCCCCGGACCCCGGTTGTGCGGCAACCGGGTGATGGTGCAATCTCTCCTCCGGCATCCGGATTGCTTCCGCTTTTTTCCAGCGGCTTGGCAAGCGATTCCGGCGATGCCAGTACAAACGCATTGATGGGAGGTCCACATGGCCACATTTATCGTGCTCTCTCGTTTCACCGATCAGGGAATTCGCGGCGTCGAAGGTTCACCCGAGCGCGCCCGTGCCTTCATGGCCGCGGCCAAGAAGGCCGGGGCGGCCGTGAAGGACTTCTACTGGACGCTGGGCAGCTACGACATGATCAGCATTCTGGATGCGCCCGACATCGAGACCGTCACCGCGCTCGGCCTGAGCGTCGGGAAGCTCGGCAATGTGCGCACCGAGACGCTGTGCGCATTCGACAAGACGGGGATGGAAGCAATCCTGAAAAAAGTGGTCTAGCTCGCCGGGAGGCGAACCCGACACCAATCAAATCAATGTCGCGACGAGTCGGCGATCGCGGACAAATCGAACCAGTTCGGCGTCATTGCCGGGCTTGACCCGGCAATCCATCTTCTTGCGAAATGGATGGACCCGCGGGTCAAGCCCGCGGGTGTGGGCCGCGCAGGTGAGGATTCCAGCGGCTGCGAGCACAAGGCGCGCATCGTCCGCATGCCCATTTGCCGCTCGTCGTGCGGCGAACGGCGCCGGAACGCGGGACTATCGTCGGGTCGGCGTCCTCAGCGGCCCTTCGCCATGTCATGCTGGATCGAGGCGGGCCTTAGCCCGAAAACGGTGCAGACCTTCACCGGCCACAGCAGCTTGCAATTGACCATGGACGGTCATGGCACTTGTTTGAATCGGATCGCAAGAAGGCGGGGGATGCGATCGGGCAGGGCACCACGAGAGGCCTTGATTCGCAGGGGCAAATTAGCATCAGGGCGCTGCCGAATCTGAGCACTGCAAGCGATTCCTCAGTAGAACGTTAGTCGCTAGACGGAGTCCTTGTGCCACAACTCGACTTCCTTCGTGGCAAAATCGATCACCTTGCTGATATGCCCATCTTCCAGGCATACTGACGCGTCTATCACATGCTTGATGCCGTGCTTCCGGAACAGGGCGACAACTCGCCTATGCTCGTCTGGGCTCGACGCTGAAATTTTTTCGAACGAGCAATTCACGAACTCAGCCTCGAATGCGAGATCACGATAGAACTCGTTAGTAACGTCTTTGCCATCCGCACCAACGACCGTCAGGCCTGCGCGAATACCAAAATAGGCCGGGACGATGTCCTTTAGCTCAGACGTCGTGGACGCGATTTGGTAGGCTGCGGTTTCAGCCTCGAATACTTCGCGGCAGTGATCCACGTCGGCATCCCATCGCGTCCGATATACTTTACGGATTCGGCCCCGATTTCGATCATGAAAGACGATTCCGTAGGCGCCCTCAGTAAGGTAAGTGAAGTCCGTACCTTCGAGGCGTAGCCCGCGCGTTGCATTTTGGAACATTGGCGAAGTATGGCACAAGTCAACGCCCCCAGCCACAATTCCTCAGAACACGGGATTAGTTGCTTGTGGGACTATATTGCCCCCTTTTCCGACGGACGCGGACGGGTAGGATCGGACATGCACGCGACTTCCAATTACATCCATTCGACGCTACGAGAGCGGATCGTCGAGCATATATTCGTCGGTGACGCTCTGCGACGGCTTTGGCAACTCGGCGTGATGGACGTCGAAGTACTCCGGTCTGAATTTGATGCTGGCGGCTATGACATCGTAATGAGCTACCGCAAGATAGTCCGGCACATTCAGCTGAAGACAGTCATGGTGGATGGCAAGGCCGCGAATACCAAGGTCAGTCTAAGACTGATGGAAAAGCCCAGCGGGTGCGTCATATGGATCATACTAACGCCGGGATTGCATTTTCAATCCTACCTTTGGTTCGGCGGGCATCCCGGCAACCCGCTGCCGGACATTAGCGATATGAAAGTGGCGAGGCACACCAAGGGGAATGCCGAAGGCATCAAGGCCGAACGGCCGAGCCTACGCGTTGTCCCGCGTGCCCGATTTGTGCCTCTTAAAACACTGGACGCGCTTCTGCACAATTTATTCGGGCTGCCGGTATGAATCAACTCGCGCGCTGCCTTCGAGGGTTATCCGATGACGGGCGATGAACTCGACTACCTTGCAAACTACAAGCCGGACGCCCTCTATACCGTGCCCGCCAGAAATGGGTCCGGCGCGTTTGCAACGCTTGTGGGCGAGAGTGAGCAGCCAGTTGCCGAAATCGAGGTTACGTCTCGATGCAAGCTCGCCGTTTCAGCATTTTACGTCAAAGATCGCGCTGACTTCGTCACCTTGAAGATCACAAAGTTGCAATATCACAAAAGGTACGGCTGGCAAGAAGATGGCCATGTTCACATGAACCACTTCCAAGTCGCTCAGATGAAGGAGTTCATCTCTATCCTCTCAAGTCTTGACCTGCGCGATGCGAAGAAGACTCGAATTTCCCTGGATAACATTCACATCGGTGCTTTGGGAGCACTGCTTACGAGCACAAAGGGCGCGGCGCTTATTAAAGAGCTCGCGACCAGCCCGGAGCTACATCAAGACATTTACGCTGTTGCATCGAAGCGGGCAGCTCTTGCTGAGTTTCAGAACAATCTAAGCTCCCGCATTTCCGAGCCAGAATGGCAACGGTTTTTCGAACGCAATTCTTGGATTTTCGGTCACGGGCTCAACTACGTGTTTCTAAACAAGGTGGGACGAAGGCTTGAAAGCCAGACCACTGGAGGCGCCTTTGACCGAGCCGGAAAGAGAGCAGACGGACTCTTACTGACAAGAGCCGAGGTGAGCCAGTACGTGCTCGTTGAGATCAAGAAGAATGACACCGACCTTTTGCAAGAAGTAGAGTATCGATCAGGGTGCTGGGGAGTGTCTCACGAGCTTTCCAATGCTGTGACCCAAACCCAAAAGACAGTCTTTGAATTTACGCGCAGCCGCTTCCGGGATCATATAAAAGACGACTCTGGCAATGATACGGGTAGGCCGGTGTACGCTGTCGAGCCACGCAGCTTTCTTGTGATCGGAAACTTGGCGCAAGTGCTGGGCAATGACGACAAGATCGCGTGCTTCGAGCTTTATCGCCGGAACGTCAGAGCGCCTGAAATCCTGACCTTCGACGAGTTGTTTCAGCGGACCCGCTGCATCGTAGAGAATATCAGTAGGGACGGTACACCCTTGGAAATCGAATAGTTCCCTCGCCTCAAGACCGATCGGGCCGCCGATGGTATCCCCTTTTAAAAAGCTTGAGTCCGTGTAGATGCCCCATAAGTGACTCGAGGGTTCTGCTCACCGCCGTCACGGCGTGGCCCGGGATGGCTGAACAAAACTGAGCACAAAAAATTGCTCCGATCGTGCGTGATCTACGAATGTGTCGCGCAGGCGTTTTGAAGCCACAAGCCCACGCCAGTGCGCCAAACCCGTCCAGACAAGAGGTTGAAGGAGCGGTTGTAGCGGTCCGGGGGCGGCGCGAGTGGCGGTACGATGTGCAGTTTCCGCGTTCAAATGACATTCGATGCCGATTGTCGGGTAAGGCCGAAAGTTTATGCTGAACCATCCAATTGCGCTCGAGTCCGCGGACAACTGCAAGGGCGTCGGCAAAGGCCCTCGCCTGAAATGTAAATTATTCAATTTGACGGGTCGAATACTCCCAACCGCTCTAATTCCCGCTTGATCCAAGGCATCAAATCAGTTCATTGACGCATCCAGTATAGGAACAAACGCAGAACCAGAGCCGCATCCCGCCCACTCGAGCATTGCAGGAGGCCCCCATGAATAGCCTCGTCCCCGATTCCCCCGCACTCTCCACGACGCCCCGCGAGCACGCCCTGCCTCCCGTCCCATTCGGCCCCGCTCCGCTGATCGAAGGCGAGGACGCCGGGGCCTATGACGAGCTGCTGGTCCGCATCTCCACGGCCGTCAGGCCGGCCGATATTTTCGAGGAGATCTGGGTCCGCGACATCGTCGATCTGGTGTGGGAGGCGTTTCGGCTGCGCCGTCTCAAGGCTTGCTTGGTGACGGCGGGCGCCCGCATGGCGCTGGCTCTCCGTCTGTCGCCGCTGGTCGGTTGGGAACAGGCGGACGGGCTCGCCAGGAGCTGGGCCGCGCGCAAGCCCGGCGCCCTTGCGGCGGTCGAGGAGCATCTCGTCACCGCCGGCCTCGCGCTCGAAGGCGTTGTCGCCCAAGGCCTATGCACCGAGCTCAACAACATCGAGCGTATCGATCGCATGACCATGGCGGCGGAAGCGCGCCGCAATGCCGCTTTGCGCGAGATCGACCGCCATCGCGCGAGCTTGGGCCGCCAGTTGCGCCAGGCCGTGCTGGAAGCGGAAGCGCAGGAGGTTGCGTTCGCGGAGGAGGGCGCGGCTGCGCGTAGTGCCGCTGCGCGCAGCGCCGCATGAAGCGCCGCCCGGATGGTGCGCAGCGAAGCGACGCCGATCCCGCGCCCGCGCCGCGGCGCCGCGGGCCACACACTCGTGTCGGCAAGGCGCATTCGGCGCGCAACGCGCTTCGCTACGGCTTGAGCCTGCCGGTTCTCGCCGATCCCGCGACGGCGGCGCAGGTCGATGCTTTGGCGCGCCAGATGTATCCACCCGCCGAAGCCGAAATCAGCGCGCTCGCGCGGGCGGTGGCGCATGCGCAGGTCGATCTCATCCGCATCCGGCGCGCGCGCCACGATCTCCTCGCCGCGGCGTTTGCCCATCTGGCCGCCAGCGCGGAGGAGGCGGTCGCGGATGCGGGTGCAGCGGCGTCTCATATTCCGGATCTGGCCGTGAGGCTCGCCGCGATGGACCGCTACGAGCGGCGCGCGCTCTCGCGGCGCAAATTCGCGATCAGAGCCTTCGACGCGGCACGCCGGCCGGCGCTCGGAGAGACAGGTGTGGGCGCCGGTCGCGCGGGCAGCGCAAAAGCGGCCAAGGAGGCCGCCTCCCTGGGAGGTGTGTAAATACCTCCATTTTGGCCAGAACGAATTCGAATTCGTGAATGAAAACAGTGAGTGCGACCAAGATGAATGGGCGGCCCGCCAGGACCTTACGCCCGCTTGTTGCCGCCGGCCTTCAGCGTCCCGACCAGGCGGTCGATGAAGGTCTGCGCGGCGCCCTGGTGCGACATGGGTTCGAACAGGCGGCCGAGCATGGGGCCGGATACGTGCATGGTCACCCGTTCGTCCTCGCTCAGCACGTTCTGCAGGCTGCGCTTCTCGGCGATGGCTTTTTGGCTTGCCTCCGCGACCAGCCGGTGGGCCTCCTGCCGGCTGATCTTGGCGGCGAGCGCGAGCGTGATCGCCTCGGCCATGATCAGCCCCTGGGTGATGTCGACATTGGCGCGCATGCGATCGGGATCGACCTCGATTCCCTGCGCCAGATCCGCGATCGCGCCGACCGCGCCGGAGGTGACCAGCACGAGCGCCGGGAAGGTCGCCCATTCGGCCTGCCAGCCCCCGAGCGCGCGCTCGTGCTCCTGCACCTCGCAGGCCAGGATCGTGGCCACCAGCTGGGGCGCGATCATGGCTGCGGTCACCGCCATGGCGGCGGCGGCACGCGGGCCGAGTTTGGGCGGAACGGAAGTGCCGTCGCCGGCGGGCGCGGCGGTCTGCTCGAGCACCTCCGCGACCTCGGTCTGCATCAGGAGCGAGACGTCGCGGCCGATCTTGCCGCAGGTGCCGGCCAGGATGCCAAACGCCGATGCGAGCTCGGCCAGCCGGTCGCGATGGCTGTGCCACGGCGCTTCTGGAGCCGGCAGGTCGAGGAGGGCCGACAACCGCTCGGTGACGTTGAGCCCCTGATCGCCGAGCGCCGCGAGCGTGCCAACGGATCCGCCGAACTGCAGCAGGAGGGCGTCCTTGCGCAGGCGCTTGAGCCGCTCGCGCGAACGGCCAAGCGCCGACGCATAGCCTGCGACCTTCAGCCCGAACGGCATCGGCAGAACATGCTGAAGGGATGCGCGCGCCACCGACGCGGTGCGGCGCTGGCGGCCCGCGAGCGTGGTGAAAGCCTCGATGGCCCGGTTGAGATCGCTGACCAGCGCATCGATGCAAAGCCGCAGCTCGAGCACCAGCGCGGTATCCATGACGTCCTGCCCGGTCGTGCCCCAATGGACGCAGCTCGCGGCTGCCGGGTCGGTCTTGGCGACCTCGGCGGTGAGCGCGTCGACAAGCGGGGCGACCAGATTGCCGGCGGTGGCAGCCGCTTCGCCAAGCGCTGCCAGATCGTAGCGCTCGGCCCGGCAGGCGCCGGCGATCGGCTCGACCGCCGAGGCCGGCACGACCCCCATCGCCGCCTCGGCCCGCGTCAGCGCGGCTTCGAAATCGAGCATGCGTTGCAGCCGCGCCCGGTCGTCCAAAATCGCACGCATGGCGGCGCTCGAAACGAGCGGGGCAAGGAGCAGCGAGGGCGCGAGTGGATTTGTCATGCGGCGGGCCGGAACACACCCTTAGCGGTCCCGGCGCCCGCCGCCAACCCCCAAGGATGCGGGCCGGCGCCGCGTGCGGAATTCTCGAAATCGCTTTCCCGGCGACCGCTCAAGGTCTTATACCAAGCAATCAAAGCGCCGAGACAAGCCGAGTGGTGTGCTTCAATTGAAGTGGAGGGGTTGCCCGACCTCTCTATTCGTAGGGGCGACCCTTGTGGTCGCCCGTCGGGCCGCGTACGCGGAGAAGCGGGCGGGCACAAGGCCCGCCCCTGCGAACCGAACCAATCCAGTGGCGGAGACACCCTAGTGGCGGAGACAAACTGATGGCCATGACCATGACGGGCGAGGTGCAGCTGCCCGCCAGCCGCGCGACCGTATGGGCAAAGCTCAATGATCCGGAGGTGCTGAAATCCTGCATCCCGGGCTGCGAGCAGCTCGACATGACCTCGGAGACCGAATTTCAGGCGACCGCCACCATCAAGGTCGGCCCGGTCAAGGCACGCTGGAAGGGCAAGGTGCGGCTGTCCGACCTCGATCCCCCCAACAGCTACCGCATCTCCGGCGAAGGCGAGGGCGGCGTCGCCGGCTTTGCCAAAGGGGGCGCCAAGGTCTCGCTTGCCGACAGCGCCGGCGGCACGCTCCTGACCTATGACGTGGAGGCGCAGATCGGCGGCAAGCTGGCGCAGCTCGGCCAGCGCCTGATCAGCGGCGCCGCCAAGAAGACCGCCGACGATTTCTTCCAGAAATTCGCCGCCGCGGTGGCGGCCGGCGCGCCTTGACGGACCAGATCAACTGCCGGCGGGCGGCGCCGCAACGCCCTTGACCGCCGGCCCGGAGCTTCGATAGCTGGTCGGCCGCAAAGGTTGACCTTGTTCAAAGGCCGGTCGCGGGGCAAAATCGACCCGATTTTGTCCCTTTTCTGCCGCCCCTTCCGCTGGCGGCGCAAGAACAGGTCATCGGGCCTGATTTCGAGGAGGAATGCCATGGCAGCCGTCGCGATGACGGTGAACGGCAAAGCCGTCACCGGCGACATCGATCCGCGTACCCTGCTGGTGCAGTTTCTGCGCGAGGAGCTGCGGCTCACCGGGACCCATGTGGGATGCGACACGTCCCAGTGCGGCGCCTGCGTGGTCCACGTGAACGGCAAGGCGGTCAAGTCCTGCACGGTCTTTGCCTGGCAGCTCGACGGCGCGGACGTCACCACGATCGAAGGTCTGGCGGCGCAGAACGGTCCGCTCCATCCCATGCAGGAGGCGTTCCGCGAGCATCATGGTTTGCAGTGCGGCTATTGCACGCCGGGCATGATCATGTCGGCCATCGACATCGTGAACCGCAAGGGTCACGACCTCGACGACCAGACCATCCGGCATGAGCTCGAGGGCAATCTGTGCCGTTGCACCGGCTACCACAACATCGTCAAAGCCATCGCCGCCGGCGCGCGCGCCATGGGTCAGGAGCAGGGCGCCGGGAAGCGAGCAGCCGAGTAGGGGCGGCCCTCGGGGCTGCCCATCGTTGACCGCAAGAGTCGACTGCGAAAGGAGACCGCCATGAGCGCGACCGGGATCGGCGCGGCGGTGCGCCGTAAAGAGGACCAGCGTTTCATCACCGGCAAAGGCCGCTACACCGCCGACATCGAGCGGCCCGGTCAGGCGCACGCCTATTTCGTGCGCTCGCCGCACGCCCATGCCCGCATCAGGAAGATCGACACCAAGGCCGCCGCCGCGATGCCGGGAGTGCTGGCGGTGCTCACCGGAGCCGAGCTCGCCGCCGACAAGATCGGCAGCCTCATCTGCGGCTGGCTGATCCATTCCAAGGACGGCTCGCCCATGAAGATGGCGCCGCATCCCGCGCTCGCGACCGGCAAGGCCTGTCATGTGGGCGATGCGGTCGCGGTGGTGGTGGGTGCGACCCTGTCGCAGGCGAGGGACGCGGCCGAGAAGGTCGTTTGCGATTACGAGCTGCTGCCGGCGGTCGCCGATACCGCCAAGGCGCAGGCCAAAGGCGCGCCGCAAATTCACGAGGTGGCGCCCGGCAACACCATCTATCAATGGCACCTGGGCGACGCCGGCGCGGTCGATGCGGCCTTCAAGGCGGCCAAGCATGTAACCAGGCTTGATATCGTCAACAACCGGCTGGTGCCGAACGCGATGGAGCCGCGCGCCGCGATCGGCGACTACGATGCCGGCAGCGACAGCTTCACCTTATGGAACACCAGCCAGAACCCGCATGTGGCGCGCCTGGTCATCTCCGCATTCGTCGGGCTCGCGCCCGAGCACAAGCTGCGCGTGGTCGCGCCCGACGTGGGCGGCGGCTTCGGCTCCAAGATTTTCATCTATCCCGAGGAGGTGGTGGCGCTGTGGGCCTCCAAGCGCGTGGGCACCCCGGTGAAATGGGTGTGCGACCGCAGCGAAGCCTTCCTGTGCGACGCCCACGGCCGCGATCACGTCACGCACGCCGAGATGGCGTTCGGCGAAGGCGGCAAGATCCTGGCGCTGCGCGCCAAGACCATCGCCAATCTCGGCGCCTATATGTCGACCTTCTCGTCCTCGGTTCCGACCTATCTCTATGCCACGCTGCTGTCGGGCCAGTATCAGATCCCGGCCATCTATTGCGAGGTCGATGCCGTCTACACCAACACCGTGCCGGTCGATGCCTATCGGGGCGCCGGCCGGCCGGAGGCGACTTTCGTGGTGGAGCGGCTGGTCGAGATCGGCGCCCGCGAGCTGAGAATTGATCCGGTCGCACTGCGCGAGCGGAATTTCATCAAGAGCTTTCCGCACCAGACGCCGGTGATCCTGACATACGACGCCGGCGACTATGCGGCTTCGCTCAAGAAGGCGCTGCAGATCGCCGACATCAAGGGCTTCGAGGCGCGCAAGCGACAGTCCCACCATCAGGGCAAGCTGCGCGGCTTGGGCTTCTCGACCTATATCGAGGCCTGCGGCCTGGCGCCGAGCCAGGCGGCCGGCTCGCTCGGCTGCGGCGTCGGATTATGGGAATCCGCCGAGGTGCGGGTGAATCCGACCGGCTCGGTCGAGGTGCTGACCGGCAGCCAGGCCCAAGGCCAGGGCCACGAGACCACCTTCGCGCAAGTGGTGGCGGAGCGCCTGGGAATCCCGATCGAGCAGGTGAGCGTCCTTCACGGCGACACCGATAAGGTGCAGTTCGGCATGGGCACCTACGGCTCGCGCTCGGGTGCAGTCGGCATCTCGGCCCTGGTCAAGGCGCTCGACAAGGTCGAGAGCAAAGCCAAGAAGGTCGCCGCCCAGATGCTGGAGGCCGCCGAAGGCGACATCCAGCTCAAGGACGGCAAGTTCACGGTGGCGGGCACCGACAAGTCGCTCGCCTGGGGTGACGTCACCCTCAGCGCCTATGTGGCGCACAAGTTCTCCGGCCAGGAGCTGGAGCCCGGGTTGAAGGAGGGCGCCTTCTACGATCCGGTCAATTTCACCTTTCCGGCCGGCTGCCACATCTGCGAGGTCGAGGTCGATCCGGAGACCGGCGCAGCCGAGATCGTGGCCTGGACCGCGGTCGACGACTTCGGGACCATCATCAATCCCATGATCGTGGAGGGCCAGGTGCATGGCGGCGTCGCGCAGGGCATCGGCCAGGCGCTGCTCGAGGGCGCGCTCTATGACCGGGAGGGCCAGCTGGTCACCGGCTCGATGATGGATTACTGCATGCCGCGCGCCGACAACCTGCCGAGCTTCAAGATTGCCACCACCATGACGGCGAGCCCATCCAATCCGCTCGGCATCAAGGGCTGCGGCGAGGCCGGCGCGATCGCGGCGCCGGCCGCGGTGATCAATGCGCTCACCCACGCGATCGGCACCGAGGCCTTGGCGATGCCGGCAACGTCCGAAGCGGTGTGGGCGGCGCTGCGGAAGGTAAACGGGCAGCGCGCGGCGGCGTGAACGATCGAGATCGAGACGACAGGTTTTTGGAGGACTAAAATGTACGCATTCACCTATCACCGGCCGACCACGGTGCGGCAAGCGGCGAGCCTGCTGGCCAAGCATGAGGAAGCCAAGCTCCTGGCGGGCGGCCACACCCTGATCCCGACCATGAAATTGCGTCTGGCCGGGCCGCCGCAGATCGTCGACATGTCGAAGATCGAGGGGCTGAGCGGCATCGAGGTCAAAGGCCGCTCCGTCATCATCGGCGCGATGACGCTGCATGCCGAGGTGGCGAACTCACCTTTGGTGCAGCAGGCCATCCCGGCGCTCGCCGCGCTTGCGGGGTGCATCGGCGATCCGGCGGTGCGCCACCGCGGCACCATCGGCGGCTCGGTCGCCAACAATGACCCCAACGCCGACTATCCGGCCGGCTGCCTGGGCCTCGGGGCCACCATCGTGACCAACAAGCGGCGCATCAAGGCGGACGATTTCTTCAAAGGCCTGTTCGAGACCGCGCTGGAGAACGACGAGATCATCACCAAGGTGATGTTCCCGACGCCCCAGAAGGCCGCCTATGTGAAGTTCCGCAACCCGGCCTCGCGCTATGCGCTGGTCGGCGTGTTCGTGTCCAAGCGCAGCTCGGAAATCCGCGTGGCGGTGACCGGCGCGGGCGGCAACGGCGTGTTCCGCGTCACCGCCTTCGAGGAAGCGCTCAAGAAGCGCTTCGGGGCGAAATCGCTCGACGGGCTGACGATCCCGGCCGAGGGCATGGGCAGCGACATCCACGGCAGCGCCGAGTACCGGGCGCACCTGGTCGGCGTGCTGGCGCGCCGCGCGGTGGCGGCGGCGGTGGCGGGCTGAGGCGGTCGGTATTTGTTTGTCACGGTGTTTGTCATGATGTTTGTCATGGCCGGACTTGTTCCGGCCATCCCGCTTATTACTTGTCTGGCGGTGCCTCCACGATCGAGATGGCCGGAACAAGTCCGGCCATGACAACTAGAGTCCCATGACCGAACCCACCGCCAAATCGCCGCCAACCTCGATCGACGAAACCCTCGCGCTCCTTGGCGGTGCCGACTACCTCGCCGACCGCTCGCTCGCGACCGTCTTGTTCCTCGCCCTCAAGATGGGACGTCCGCTCTTTCTCGAAGGCGAGGCCGGGGTCGGCAAGACCGAGATCGCCAAGGTGCTCTCCGGCACGCTCGGGCGCCGGCTGATCCGCCTGCAATGCTACGAGGGGCTCGATGTCGCGGCCGCGGTCTATGAATGGAACTACGCCGCGCAGATGATCGCCATCCGGGTGGCGGAGGCGCAGGGCGAGCATGACCGCGAGCGGCTGGAGCACGACGTCTTCTCGGAGCGCTTCCTGATCAAGCGTCCGCTGCTGCAGGCGCTCGAGCCCGATCCGGCCGGCGCCCCGGTGCTGCTGATCGACGAGCTCGACCGCGCCGACGAGGCGTTCGAGGCCTTTTTGCTCGAGGTGCTGGCCGATTTCCAGGTGACGATACCCGAGCTCGGCACTGTGAAGGCCACCCATCCGCCGATCGTGGTGATCACCTCCAACCGCACCCGCGAGATCCACGACGCCATCAAGCGGCGCTGCCTCTATCACTGGGTCGGCTATCCCAATGCCGAGCGGGAACTGGCGATCGTGCGCACGAAAGTGCCGGGCATCAGCGCGACGCTATCCGCGCAGGTGGCGCATTTCGTCCAGGCGTTGCGCAAGCAGGATCTGTTCAAGGCGCCGGGCGTCGCCGAGACCCTCGACTGGGCGGCCGCGCTCGCCGAGCTCGACGTCGTGGCGCTCGATCCGGCGACCGTCACCGACACGCTCGGCGTGCTGCTCAAATATCAGGATGACATCGCGCGCATCGAAGGCGCCAAGGCCAAGGAGCTGCTCGAGGAGCTGCGCACGAGCTTAAGGGCGGCGGAATGAGCACGCCGGCAGCGGACGGCCGCCTGGCGGAGAACATCCTCTACTTCGCCCGCGCGTTGCGTGCGGCCGGCATTCCGATCGGATCCGGCACCGTGCTCGATGCGCTGGCGGCCCTCCAAGCGGCCGGCATCGGCTCGCGCGAGGATTTCTACTGGACGCTGCATGCGGTGTTCGTGAAGCGGCACGAGCACTCGCTCTTGTTCGATCAGGCATTCCGCATCTTCTTTCGCAAGCGCGCGTTTCTCGACAAGCTGATGGCCTCGTTGCTGCCGCAGGCGCCGCCGGCCGCCCCCGAGGCGCCCAGGCCGGGCGCGCAGCGCATCGAGGAGGCGCTGTTCTCGAGCCTGCGCGAATTCGCCAGCGACACGCGCGACATCGAGATCGACGCCCGCCTCACCGTGTCCGATCGCGAGGTGCTGCAGCAGAAGGATTTCGCCCAGATGTCGGCGGCCGAGATCGCAGCCGCCAAGGTGGCGATCGAGCGCCTCGTGCTCTCCCTCGACGAGGTCAAGACGCGGCGGCTCAAGCCCGATCCCCGCGGCCGACTGATCGACATGCGCCGCACGCTGCGGGCGAGCCTCAAGGCCGGCGGCGCGGTGATCGATCTCAAATATCTGGGCCCGCGCCGCAAGCCGCCGCCGATCGTGGCGCTGATCGACATTTCCGGCTCCATGAGCCAGTACACCCGGCTATTCCTACATTTCCTGCATGCCGTGACCGACGCGCGCAAGCGGGTGGCGACGTTCCTGTTCGGCACCAGGCTCACCAATGTCACCGGGGCGCTCAAGGCCCGCGACCCCGACGAGGCGCTTGCCGCCTGCGCGGCCAGCGTCGCCGACTGGTCCGGCGGCACCCGTATCGCGAGCTCGCTGCAGGTGTTCAACAAGCTGTGGGCACGCCGCGTGCTGACCCAGGGCGCCATCGTGCTCCTCATCACCGACGGTCTCGAGCGCGATCCGGACGACCGGCTGGCATTCGAGATCGACCGCCTGCACCGTTCCTGCCGGCGGCTGATCTGGCTCAATCCACTCTTGCGGTTTTCCGGCTTCGAGGCCAAGGCCAAGGGCATCCGCACCATGCTGCCCCATGTCGACGAGTTGCGCCCGATCCACAATCTGGACTCCATGGCCGAGCTGGTGCGCGCGCTGTCGGGCAGGGGTGCCGACGGCAGGGCGTGGCTGCAGAAGGTGGCGTAAAGTAAGGATGGTCGGGACCCTCCCAGCGATGGTGCAGCGTTCCTCGCCCCGCTTGCGGGGAGAGGGCGACGCGGCACGGAGGAAAACCAGAACTCGGCTCGGTGAGGGGGCGTTTCCACAAGCTCAGACTCGTGGAAGGGCCCCCTCATCCCGACCTTCTCCCCGCACGCGGGGAGAAGGAGCGCGCCCGCGCCCGGGGCAATGCCTATATGATGCGGCAGCTGACATGATCGAGAGGCACCCATGAGCACGCTCGCGCGGGACGAAGATATCCTCAAGGCGGCCGAGGACTGGCGCAAGGCCGGGCGCGGGGTGGCGCTCGCCACCGTGGTGGAGACCTGGGGCTCGGCGCCGCGGCCGGTCGGCTCCAACCTGATCATCGACGATCAGGGCAACTTCCTGGGCTCGGTCTCGGGCGGCTGTGTCGAAGGCGCGGTGGTGACGGAAGCGCTCGATGTGATCGAGAACGGCAAGCCCAGGACAATGGAATTCGGCGTCGCCGACGAGACGGCCTGGAAGGTGGGGTTGTCCTGCGGCGGCACCATCCGGGTCTATCTGGAGAAGGTCGAGTAACATGCGCCCAGCCATTTCCGCGCGGCACATTCCGATGAGGCACCCGTGAAGCTCGCCATCCTGGTCGCTCTCAATGCCGAGCGCTCGGCGCGCCGCGCCGCCATCGTGGTCACCGACGTCGAGACCGGCACCCAGCGGCTGGTGAAGGCTGCCGACGCCCCCGGCGATGCGCTCAAGGACCTCTTGGAGAAGCATCTGCGCACCGGCAAGAGCGGCATGGCGGACACCCCGCAAGGCCGCGTGTTCTTGACCGTGCACGTGCCGCCGCCGCGGCTGGTCATCACCGGGGCTGTGCATATCAGCCAGGCGCTCGCCCCGATGGCGAAGCTCGCCGGCTATGACGTCACCATCGTGGATCCGCGCACGGCTTTTGCCAGCATTGAGCGCTTTCCGGACGTAAAGATGATCGCCGATTGGCCGGACTCCGCCTTGCCGCCGCTCGCCATCGACCGCTACACCGCCTTCGTGGCGCTCACCCATGACCCCAAGATCGACGATCCGGCGCTGACTCATGCGCTTGCGCGCGACTGCTTCTACATCGGGGCGCTCGGCTCGAAAAAGACTCATGCGCGGCGGGTCGAGCGGCTCAAGGGGCAGGGAATTACCGAGGCGCAGCTCGCCCGCATCCATTCGCCGATCGGGCTCGCCATCGGGGCGGTCTCGCCGGCCGAGATCGCGGTCGCGATCATCGGCGAGATCACGGCGCGGCTGCGGCTGCCGGCCGGGGCGGCACCATGAAGTTCGGCGCGGTGCCGGTCGCGGAGGCGCAGGGCGGGATCGCGGTTCACTCGATCCGCAAGGGCGCCATGGTGCTCAAGAAGGGCACCGCCATCGGCAAGGCCGAGGTCGCGGCGCTGCAGGCCGCCGAGGTGGCCGAGATCGTGGTGGCGCGGCTCGAGCCGGACGATGTGCCCGAGGACGTGGCCGCCGCCGAGATCGCGGCCGCGGTGGCCGGGGAGGGCCCCCGCATCGCTCGCGCGTTCACCGGACGCGCCAATCTGTTCGCCGAGCTCGCGGGCGTGCTGGTGGTCGACAAGGACGCGATCGACCAGCTCAATCTGGTCGACGAATCGATCACCTTCGCGACGCTGCCGGCCTACAAGCCGGTGGTCGCCGGCGAGATGATCGCGACCGTCAAGATCATCCCGTTCGCGGTGGCGCGCACGGCGCGCGATGGCGCGCTCGCGGTCGCCCGCACGGCGGCGCCGCTGATCCGGGTCGCGCCCTACCGCATTGCCAAAGTCGGCGTGGTCTCGACCGTGCTGCCGGGGCTCGCCGGCAAGGTGGTGGATAAGACCCTGAAGGTGATGCAGGAGCGCCTGGCGCCGACCGGCGCCGCGATCACCGCCGA
>DASYFD010000181.1:0-20701 GCA_036498625.1 Xanthobacteraceae bacterium
CGGCTGCAGCATCATCCAGTTCAATTCGCGAGCCGGCTGGGCGACCGCCACCAAGGCCAGGACAAAAATGAATTGCCCGTAGAACGACTCATAGGTGAGGAACGACCCTGCCATGAGGAGGCACGCCAGCAGCTGGGTCGGCAGCCGGTCTGCGTCGGGTCCAGCCAGGAGGCAGGCGGCAAGGAAAAAGAGGAAAGCCGCCGGTGCGATCGAAAGGGCAGCAGTCGCCCAGGCTGAAAAGCCCAGCGTCCAGGGAAACGCCAGATACGCGGCGGCAGTAATGCCCGCGCCCCAAAGCCGCGCATCATGCCGCCGGGTGAGCGATCCGGCGAGCCTATAGGTGAACCATGCGAGCGGGAGCGCAGAAATGATCATCAGCACTGTATTGACGCCTTGCGCCCAGGCCGGATCCCCGCCGCTGACGAATTGCGCAAGCCAGCCTGTCAGGCCCGACATCGGCCGATTCTGGTACATGATGAGCAGATCGAACCAGGCGCGCGCGGACCGGGGCTCCGGATGCAGAAAAACCCGCCAGTCGTCGCTGTAGAAGCCCAGCGTCAGGGGCCTCCGAATATACAGAAACAGAACGACCAGTACCGGCAGCGCCGCCGCCGCCAGCATCGGGCGCGACCACCGCTGCGGGGGAGGCGGCCCGCCCTGGAAATGATCGGACGTTTCGGCATTCGAGGGTTCATGCCGCTGCATCACTGTGCCCCCGCATCGGATTCCCGCGGCAATCAAGCTGCGCTGGCTGAGATGGCGCAAATTGACTAGAGTCCGGTCAACGACAGATCAGCCCTGCGCCATCCAGCTCGCGCGGGCCAGGACGGGTCCGCCATGACGCTGCTTTCCATCGTGGTACCCGTCTACAACGAAGAAGCCAATATCGAGCCGCTCTATGAGGCGGTCAACGGCGTGCTGCAGAAGATCAAAGACCGCTATGATTGGGAATTCGTCTTCACCGACAATTGCAGCACCGACAGCAGCTTCGAGCGCCTGGAGCAGCTGGCGGCCCGCGATCCGCGCGTTCGCGTCTACCGGTTCAGCAGGAACTTCGGCTTCCAACGCTCGATCCTGACCGGCTACCGTCTGGCGCGGGGGGCGGCGGCCGCGCAGATCGACTGCGATCTGCAGGACCCGCCCGCGCTCATCCTCGATTTCGTGCGGCTGTGGGAAGCCGGCTACAAGATCGTTTTCGGAGTCCGCCGGTCGCGGCCCGAGACGCTTCATCTGCGGGTGATGCGGCACGTGTTCTATCGCCTCATCGCCTGGCTGAGCACGGACAACCTGCCGCCGGATGCGGGCGATTTTCGCCTTATCGACCGCTGCGTGCTCGACCTCCTGCACGATTACCACAACGAGGCGCCCTATCTCAGGGGCTACATCGCCTCGCTCGGCTATCGGCAGATCGGCGTGTCGTACGATCGTGCCGAGCGCCGCGCCGGCAAGAGCGCCTTCCGGCTGGGCAGCCTGATCAATCTCGCCCTCGACGGGATCGTCAGCCATTCCATCATGCCGCTTCGGCTCGCGAGCTTCGCCGGGCTTGCGCTGTCTGCCTTGGCGCTGCTTGCCATGATCGCATATCTGGTGCGCTACCAGGCGAGCTGGCCGCCCGGCTTCGCGACGCTGGTCATGCTGATGCTGATCTCGCTGGCGATGAACGCCATTTTTCTGGGCATCATCGGGGAGTACCTGGCGCGCGTGTATCGACAGGTGAAGCCCGGACCCCTCACCATCGTGGATCGCTATATCGACCGGGGACCTGGCGAGCGCGCGACCGCGGCCGGCGGATCGCGGATGGTGGCGGGCATCGTGCTGCCGAAAAAAGAATCCACCGGCGAATTTGCGCCCAACCGGGCGAGCGACAGCGATTGATCTTGCGATGGCTGCTACCGCTTGACGTCTCCGCGACGCTGCGCGGCCGGCGTGGTTTCACAGAGGCCGGAAAGAGAAACCGCTCCAGCATCTTTGCATTGTCGCATTTTCGGACAGAAAGCCGGGTTTCACTTTTCCTGAAAATGCTCTAAATGGCTCGTGCTGCAAGCGATCGCGAACCGGGCACGGCGATGAATTGATCTCCTCGTCGTGACCCGCCGGTGTTGTCGCGATGCTGTCGCAGCAATCGCGGAACGTGTCGGGGGCGAAGCACCAACAAGGAGGATGTCCCGTGTCATCGAAAATGAAATTTCTTGGCGCGATCGCGGCGGCCGCGCTGCTGTCGTCATCGGCGCAGGCGCAATTGGCCGTTGAGAAGAACCTTACCCTGGCAATGGCGCAGGCGATCGCCAATGGTGCCATGGAGAAGTGCAAGTCCATGGGCTTCAAGGTCTCGGTCGCGGTGATCGATCGCTCCGGCCTGCAAATGGTGATGCTGCGCGGCGACGGTGCCGGCCTGCATACCCCCGAGGGCGCCGACCGCAAGGCCTTCACGGCCCGCACCTTCCGGGCGCCTTCGGCCGCCTTTCTCAAGCGCATGATGGACGACCAGGCGGCGCACGCCTCGGAGGAATACACCCGCGTGCTGGCGCTGCCGGGCGGGTTGCCGATCAAGGTCGGCGACGACGTGGTAGGGGCGGTCGGCGTGTCCGGCTCTCCCGGCAAGGACGACGATTGCTCCCAGGCCGGCATCGACAAGGTGGCCGACCAGCTGAAGTAAGCGGGCGGGCCCCAAGGGGTCGGTTTAGGCCGGCGGTGATGATGCGAGGACTCCCTCCCCCTGGTGGGGAGGGTTGGGGTGGGGGGGCGTGCCGTAGGGCACGGAAGTGCCACAACTCGCGACCCCCGCCCCCAACCCCGCCCACCAGGGCGGGGAGGAACTCGCGGCGGCGTCGCGCCTCAGCCCGGCGCTCATGAGTTTCGGCCCCCGGGGCAGCGACATTCCGGCCTGTGTCCTTTTTCGGCAATCTGTGTCTTTGTCCCCCCGGGCGCCCCAGATCAGCCGCCAGAGGAGAGACATGCAGCGTTATTTTGAATCCGAACTCTCGCGCCGCGCCGCATTGGCGGCGCTCATTGCCTCCGCTTCCATCGGCACGATGGCGGTGCGGCCGGCCGCCGCTCAGGGCGTCGCCGACTTCTATCGCGGCAAGCAGATCACCTTCATGGTCGGCTCCAGCCCGGGCGGCGGCTATGACGCCATCATGCGCCTGGTGGCGCGCCATATCGTCAATCACATTCCGGGCAATCCGGGCGCCATCGTGCAGAACACGCCGGGCGGCGGCAGCCTCACCATGACCAACCGGATCGTCCGGGTGGCGCCGCAGGACGGCACCGTCATGGGGCTGGTCCAGCGCGGCGTGCTGCTCGCCCAATTGACCAAGCAGTCCAACGTGCAGTTCGACGTCACCAAGATCAACTGGATCGGCAGCGTCTCGCCGGAGATTTCCCTGGTGGCGGCGTGGTATACGGCGCCGGTCAAGACCGCGCAGGATCTCCTGACCAAGCAATTGATCGTCGGCGGCACCGGCGCGACCTCGGACCTGGAGGCGTCGGCGCGGCTGCTGAATGCCACCATCGGGGCGAAGTTCAAGATCGTCAGCGGCTATCCGGGGCAGGGCGACGTCTCGCTCGCCATGGAGCGCGGCGAGATCCAGGGCACCGCGGACTGGTCGTGGTCGGAGATCAAGGCGCGCCATGCGGATTACCTGGAGGGCAAGAAGATCAACCTCCTGCTGCAAAATGCGTTGCGCAAGTCGCCCGACCTGCCGGACGTGCCGCTCGCCATCGACTTCATCAAGGACGACACCGACCGCAAGGTGGCGCAGCTCTATTTCGGCCTGAAGGAGGTGGCGCGGCCGATCCTGGCGGCGCCGGGCGTGCCGGCGGACCGGCTGGCGGCGTTGCGGGCGGCGTTCGACATGCTCAAGGACGACCCGGACTTCAAGGCGGATGCCGAGAAGGTCGGCATCGAGGTCGATCCGACCCCGGCGCGCAAGATCGAGGACTACATCAAGCTGACCACCGCGGCATCGCCCGAGGTGGTGCGCCGCCTCACCGAAATCCTCAATCCGAGCAGGTAGTGTCGCTCCTTCGGCCGCTCCGGCTCACTCCGCCTTGATACCGCTTTCCTTGACGACGCGTTCCCATTTCTTGATCTCGCTCGCCATGAAGGTGCCGAACTCGGCCGAGCCCATCTGCACGATCTCGGCGCCCTCGGTGGCAAACTGCTTCTTGGTCTGCTCGGAATTCTGCACCGCCGAGATCTCGTTGTGCAGCTTTTCCACGATGGCCGGCGGCGTGCCGGCCGGGGCCACGATGCCCCACCAATTGGTGGCCTCGTAGCCGGGCAACCCGGCTTCCGCGATCGTCGGCACGTCGGGCAGGACGGAGCTGCGGTGGGAGCCGCCGGTTCCCAGCGCCCGCAGCTGGCCGTTGCGGACGAACCCCGATGTCTGCACCAGCGAGCTGAACATGATCTTGGTGTGGCCGCCGAGGACGTCGGTCATGGCCGGGCCGCCGCCCTTGTAGGGTACGTGCACGATGTCGACGCCGGCGGTGAGCTTGAACAGCTCGCCGCCCATGTGCTGGAAGCTGCCGATGCCGGCGGACGCATAGTTGAGCTCGCCCGGCTTTTGCTTCGCGAGCGCGATCAGCTCGCCGACCGAATGGACCGGCAGATCCGGATGGACCACCAGCACGTTGGGGCCGCTGGCCAGGATCGAGACCGGCGCGAAGGATTTGATCGGATCGTAGTTCAGCTTGTAGAGCCAGGGGCTGACTGCGTGCGCGAGGGAGATGACCAGCAGCGTGTAGCCGTCGGGTATCGCATTGGCGGCAAGCTCGGTGCCCAGGACGCCGCCGGCGCCGCCGCGGTTGTCGACCACCACCTGCTTGCCGAGGCGGTCGCTCAGCTGCTGCGCGATCATGCGCCCGACCACGTCATTGCTGCCGCCCGGCGGGAACGGCACGATGAGCCGCACCGGCTTGACGGGATAGTCCTGGGCGGCGGCCGGCGCGGCGAGCGCCAGCGCCAGGCCCGCGATCGTGACCAGCAGTGAACAGGCCTTGCGCATGGTCATTCCTCCAGCATCGGGTTCACGCGACGGTCAGCTCGATCGTCGTCGTGGTCTCCAGGTCGTCGCCGAACCACGCCTTGATGGCGGCTTCGCGCGCCCCAAGATACTCGGTTCGGCCATCCTTTTGCACCATCGGAATATCATGCCCGGGCACCACCACGTTGCCGGGCCGGCGCCGCCAGAAGCTCCAGATTTTCGCGATCGAGGCCGAACTCACGGCGGCGTCATAGCTGGCGTCGGCATGGCCGCACACCAGCTCGGCGCGGTTCTTGGCGGCATCTCCGGTGAAGATCACCTCGCGGTCGCGGCCGCTGAGCACGAACATGAGGTGGCCGGGCGTGTGGCCGGGCGCCATATGGGCGATGACGCCGGGCAGCACCTCCTCGCCGTCGGCGGCCTTGTGCACCGTCGGCCAGGTCTGCAGCTCCCGCACATAGAGCTCCGGCACGGCGGTCTCGCCCCAGGGCTCCTGCACGGCCCAGGCCAATTCCTGCGCCCCCACCACGATGCGGGCGCGCGAGAACAGCGTCCAATTGATGCAGTGATCGTGATGCGCGTGGGTCACCAGCAGGTCGGTCACGTCGGCGGGCTTGAGGCCGTGGCGCGCGAGGCGCTCGATCAAGAGCTTGCGGACCCCGAAACCGCCGGTATCGACGAGCGCGACCCGGCCCTGGCCGCGGATCAGGACGATGGTGCTCCAGCCAAGCCCGCCGTGGCACACCGTCTTGCCCGGATAGCCCTGCACCAGGATGTCGATCTCGTAGCCGTCGATCTGCATGTTGGGCCTGCGGGCTGGGGCGGTGGAGGCGGTGAAGTGCCGGCCTGTCATTGGCTTGGCGTTGGTGCCGGGTCAAGGGTATGGTGCCGATCGGGGAACTGTAGGGTGGGTTAGGCGCCGCAGGGCGTTGACGTTTCTTTCCGCTCGCGATGGCGCCGTAACCCACCGGCGGCATTTCATCGGACGGCGAGCTGACGGGTTTTGCAAGAGCTCAACCTATCCTACGCTGCGATTTTTCGAACGCACACGGGCAAACGAACATCCATGAACTACCAGACCGATTTCAAGTCGATCCGCGACGAGGTGAGCGCCACGGAATGGCAGACGCGCCTCGACCTCGCAGCCTGCTACCGACTCATCGACAAATACGACATGCAGGATCTGATCTACAATCACATCACGGCGCGTATCCCGGGCACGCCGGACCATCTGCTGATCAACCTCTATGGCCTGCTCTACAAGGAGATCACCGCGTCGAGCCTGGTGAAGATCGATCTCGAGGGCAACATTTTGCACAAGCCTGCCACCGACTACGGCATCAACAAGTCCGGCTACGTGATCCATGGGGCGATCCACCGGGCGCGCCCGGAGGTGGCCTGCGTGCTGCATACCCATACCCGCGCCGGCATGGCGGTTTCCGCCATGAAGTGCGGCCTGCTGCCGCTGTCACAGACCGCGATCCGGTTCAGCGGCCATATCGGCTACCACGACTACGAGGGCCCCGCGGTCGATCTCGACGAGCGCGTGCGGCTGGTCGCGGACCTGGGGCCGCACGACGCCATGATCATGCGCAACCACGGCCTCTTGACCTGCGGGGCGACCATTCAGCAGGCTTTCAACACCATGTACCAGCTCGAGCTGTCGTGCCGCAGCCAAGTCGACGCGATGGCGGCGCGCACCGAGCTGTGCATGCCGGGCGAGAACGTTCTCACCCATACCGCCCATCTCTATCAGCCCGGCACCCGCCGCCCCTATGGGGTGCTGGAATGGCCCGCGCTATTGCGGCTGCTGGAGGCCGAGGGCAAGGCCTCGGGCTATCCGCCCTATTGGCATTGAGCGCGCGAGCGCCTATTCGAGCGTCCTCGCGCCGGCCCCGGAACTTCCAGCCCAGAACGGAGGACGAGAATGCCCCCCGCGGAACTCCCCGACCTCGTCAATCCGGTGAAAGCGCGCATGCAGGCGGGCGACGTGTCGCTCGGCATGATCGTGCGGCTGGCGCGCTCCGGCGACGTGGTGCGCATCGCCAGGTCGACCGGGCATGACTTCATCTTCATCGACGGCCAGCATTCGCTGTTTTCGCTGGAGACGATCGGGCACATCGCGCAGGTCGGGCTCGGCTGCGGCACCGCCGTGCTGGTGCGCGCCCGCAGCTGCGATGATCCCAGCATCTCGCTGATGCTGGACAACGGGGTCACCGGGATCATCTTCCCCGACGTCAATACGGCCGCGCAGGCGAGGCGCGCAGTCGATGCCTGCAAGTTCGCGCCGATCGGCAAGCGCTCGGTCGCCGGCGGCTATCCCAATTTCGACTACCGGCCGGTGCCGCTGTCCCACAGCGTGCGCGCCCTCAACGAATCCACCCTGGTGGTGTGCATGATCGAGACCCGCGAGGGCCTGCAAAACGTCGAGGAGATCGCGGCGGTCGCCGGCGTCGACGTGCTGCATGTGGGCTGCAACGATCTGCTGGCCGCCATGGGCAAGCCCGGCGCGTTCGGGGATCCGGAGGTGGTGGCGGCGGTGGAGCGGGTGATTGCGGCCGCGGCGGCTGCGGGCAAGTTCGCTGGGCTCGGCGGCGAGCGCGACCTGGAGCGCCAGCTCGGCTTCATCAAGAAAGGCGTCCGCTTCGTCACCACGCAAACCGACGTGGGCTTCCTGATGGCCGAGGCCTCACGGCGCACCGAGCAGATTCGCAAGGCCATGGGGTAGGGGGCGGTTGTTTGATTGAATGACTCAAATCCAGATGCGGCGCGCTCCTTCTCCCCGCAAGCGGGGCGAGGGAGCTCGCTGCGGCTTGGTGCGAGTCGTTGAATTCGCAAAGGAGCAGCAGTGACCAAATTGGTTGTCCTGGAGGGCGACGGCATCGGGCCGGAGATCAGCGCGGTGACGGTCGAGGTTTTGGGCGCGGCCGACCGCAGGTTCGGTCTTGGCCTGGCGTTTGCCACCGCTACCATCGGGCTTGCGGCCTTGCGCCAGCAGGGCACCACGTTCCCGCCGGCCGTGCTCGAGGCAGCGCAGTCCGCCGACGGCGTCATCCTGGGGCCGGTGTCCCACAACGATTATCCGCCGGTCGCCGAGGGCGGCCTCAATCCATCCGGCGAGCTGCGCAAGCGGCTCGATCTTTTTGCTAATATCCGCCCGGCGCGCACCCGCGGCGGGTTTCCGCCGCGCTGCGGCTCGCCGGTCGACCTGGTGATCGTGCGCGAGAACACGGAAGGCTTTTACGCCGACCGCTCGATGTTCTTAGGGCCGGGCGAATTCATGCCGACCCCGGATCTGGCACTCTCGGTCCGCAAGATCACCCGCGCCGGCTGCACGCGGATCGCCGAGGTCGCATTCGCGCTCGCCATGCAGCGGCGCAGGAAATTGACGGCGGTGCACAAGGCCAATGTGCTGCGGGTGTCGGACGGGCTGTTCCTGGAATGCGTGCGTGCCGTCGCGGCGCGCTTTCCGGCGGTGGCCTATGAAGAGCGGATCATCGACGCCATGGCGGCTCTCCTGGTGCGCGACGCCAGCGCCTTCGACGTCGTGGTCAGCACCAACATGTTCGGCGATATCCTGTCCGACCAGGCGTGCGAGATCGCCGGCAGTCTCGGGCTCGGCGCCTCGCTCAATGCCGGCAGCGCCCATGCGGTGGCGCAGGCGCAGCACGGCTCGGCCCCCGATCTCGCCGGACAGGACCGGGCCAATCCGGCCTCGCTCATCGGCTCGGCCGCGATGCTGCTGGCATGGCTCGGCGAGCGCCAGCACGACGAGCGCTTCACGCAGGCCGCCGCCGCCATCGAGGACGCGCTCGAGCGCACCATCACGGATCCGGCCGGCCGCACCCGCGATCTCGGCGGTCCGCTCGGGACCCGGGCGTTCGGGGAACGCATCGTGGCGGCGCTGCACGCATGATGAACGCGACGGCCCGGGCTGGCCGCTAGAATCCGTCGGTAACGCAGCACACGACCGGCCGGCCGTCGCTGAAATTGGTTTTCTGGCCGGTCCAGGCGCCGCCGGGCGCGCCGCTGCGCAACGGATCGATCGACACCTTGATCTCGTCGCCGGACTTGAGGCTTTGGCTCGTCCAGCCGTTGCGGACCATGATGTTCGGGCTCGCGCCTTCCAGGTTCCAGATCATGATGGAGCCGTCCGGGGTCTTCACCTCCAGGATGATGAAGGTGTGCGGGCTGGTGAATCTGAATTGCTTCACCGTTCCCTGCAGCTCCAGGGGGTGCTGGATGTCGAAGACTGCAAAGGAATGATGGGCAAGCGCGCTATTGCCGGCCGCCATCATCATGGCGCCGCCGACCAGCGCTGCAGCCAGTTGCTGGCTCACGCGGACCTCCTGCTCGACGCATTCGCGCTGACGCGCGGGCATAATTATTTCCTATTTCGACTTAGCAAGGTAGTGCTATCTTTCGACTCCGTATTAGCAATTTTGATACCTGAGGGCCCCCATGCACTGGACCGACCGGATCGGTCGCCGGCTCAACCCGCACGACCTCCATATCTTCATGGCCGTGGTCGAGCAGGGCAACATGGCGCGGGCTGCCGACACCCTGGCGATCTCGCGTCCGGTGGTATCGCGCACGATCGCCGGCCTCGAGCAGGCGCTCGGGGTGCGGCTGCTCGACCGCAGCCCGCAGGGCGTCGAGCCCACGCTCTACGGCCGCGCGCTCCTCAAGCGCAGCGTTGCGGTGTTCGACGAGCTCAAGCAAAGCGTCAGGGATATCGAGAGCCTGGGCGATCCGAATGCCGGCGAGGTGCGCATCGGCTGCACCGAGCCGATGGCGGCGGGATTCGTGTCGGCGGTCATCGACCGGCTGTCCCGGCAATATCCGCAACTGGTGTTTCAATTGGAGCTCTGCACCACGCCGGCGCAGCAATTTCACGTGCTGCGCGAGCGCAAATGCGATCTTGTCGTCGCCCGGCTGTGGACGCAGGCCGCGGAGCCGGACCTGGATGTGGAGGTCATGTTCGACGACCAGGTATTTGTCGTGGCGGGGCAGCGCAACAAGTGGCTCGGGCGCCGCAAGGTCGCGCTCGCCGAGCTGGTCGACGAGCACTGGCTCCTGGCGCCGGTCGACAGCGATCCGGGCTCGCCGGTGTTCGCGATTTTCCGCGCGCTCGGATTGGAGGTGCCGCGCGCCAGGGTGGTGAGCTATTCCCTGAACGTGCGCACCAGCCTGCTGGCCACCGGGCGCTTTCTCGCCATCATCCCGGCCTCTGTGCTGCGCTTCGGCACCACCCCGAGCGTGCTCAAGATATTGCCCTGCAGCCTGCCGCCTTCGGTCCAGCCGGTCGGCGTCACCACCCTCAAGAACCGGATGCTCAGCCCGACCGCGAAGCTGTTCATCGAAAGCGCGCGGGCGGTCGCCGGCCCGCCGGCCAAGATCACGCCGCGCGAGGCGGGCAAGCCGCGCCACAAAGAGTAGCGCGAAGGGCGTTCGCCGAGGCCGGCCGCGGCGCCGTCCTTGACGGTCGGAACCAGACATGATCGAGATTGACGGGCGGACCGCCTTCGATCTCGGCGGATCCCGATCCGGGCGCCGGCTTTAAGGGAGGGGGCGCCCGAATCGTCGGCCGCGTCCCTGAGGGCGTCGATGCTGTTGAGAATCGCCAATCTCCGCGTTCGGCAAATCGGGCTCGCGCTCCCGGTGCTGCTCGCCGTCCTGGCGTTGCGCGCGCCGGCCGCGCATGGCGAGCTGCTGCGCGTCGGCAAGGCGGTCCCGGAGGCGTTCTCGTTCGTGCCGCTCGACGTCGGCATGCGCTACGGCATGTTCAAGAAATACGGAATCGAGATCGAGAACTCGGCCTACGGCGGCGGCGGCAAGCTGCAGCAGGCGCTCACCGCCGATTCGGTCGATATCGGGCTCGGCTCCAGCCCGGAAATGTCGGGCATCGTGAAGGGCGTGCCGATCAAGGCGGTCGCCGCCATGGCGGGCCCACCGCTGCTCATCGCCCTGATGATCCGGCCGGACGGCACGATCAAGTCGGTCGACGACCTCAAGGGCCGACGGGTGGGGGTTACGACCACCAATTCCCTGACGGCGTGGCTGGTCAGCGAGCTGTCGCGGCAGAAGGGATGGGGCCCGGACGGAATTGCGGTGACGCCGCTCGGCGCCATACCGGGATTGCTGGCGGCGCTCATGATGATGCAGGTCGACGGCTTCGTGGCCGACATCTCGACCCTGCAGCGCGCGGAGGAGGCCGGCGAGGGCAAGATCCTGCTCTCCTTCGGCGATCTCGTGAAGGACTTCCACATCCACGTGATCTTCGCCACCAACAAGCTGATCGCCACCCGGCCGGGCGCGATCCGCGGGTTTCTGGCGGGCTGGTTCGAGACCATCGCGTTCATGCGGGCGAACAAGGACAAGACCGTCGAGACCGCCATGGCGGTCCTCGACCTCAACCGCGGCATCGCCGAGCGCAGCTACGACACCTTGATCCCGATGTTCTCCGATGATGGACGATTCGATCCCAAGGCGCTGTCGGTGCTCAGCCGCTCCTATGTGGATCTCAAGTTCCTTCCGACCCAGCCGGACATGAGCAAGCTCTATACCGAAGAGTTCCTGCCGAAGAAGTAGCCGTTTGCGGCGCTTTTTCCTTTGGAATCCGTCAATGCCGCAGGCCCGCTGGCCGCGAGCAACAATCCATTAACCAAATGAATCGAAAAGTCTGACTCGCTTACCTCTCCGGCATCGGTGATCGCGCGCATTCGGCGCGCACTTTCGGAAATTGCGATGCCGAATGCAAAGAATTCATGCACGCTCGGGCGACCGCGACACCGTACCCCAATGCCGCTGCACCATGGTGAACTACGAATTAATACCTATTCCCGCTAACCCCGGCTTGCTGCAACGCCAACGCAACGTCTTCCTTTTAAAGCGGATAGCGGAAAAGCAGACATCGGCCGGATTATCGTGCCGGCAAGGAGGACATTATGACTGTCGGCGCACTCCGAGGTTTTGCCGGCGATCGCAAGGGTAACGTCGCCATTATCTTTGCGCTCTCGTTGATGCCCATCACGTTGTTGACCGGGATGGGCATGGATTACACGTCGGCGGCTACGAAAAAGGCCATGCTCGACGCCGCCGCCGACGCCGCCGCGCTCGCCGCCGTCACCCCGACGTTGATGGCGCAGCCTTCCTCGGCATCGGTCACCGCCGCGACGAACATGTTCAATTCCCAGGTGTCCGGCATTCCGAGCCTGAGCTCCACCCCGACCCTGACGGTCAATGCGTCCGACAACGGACTCAAGCGCACCGTCACGGTGAGCTACACGGCCGCCTCGCAGAATTCATTCGCCGGCGTGCTCGGCACCCCGTCGTGGGCGCTCGGCGGCAGCTCGCAGGCGACCGCGTCGGTCGCCCCGAACATCGACTTCTACCTGCTGCTCGACAACTCCCCCTCCATGGCGATCGCGGCGACCACCGCCGGCATCAACACCATGGTCAGCAACACGTCGGCCCAGGGCGGCTGCGCCTTCGCCTGCCACCAGACCAATGTGGCCGCCGACAATCTGGGGAATCCCGGCGGCGTCGACAACTATCAGCTGGCCAAGAACCTGGGCGTGGTGACGCGGATCCAGAACCTGAATGCGGCCACGCAGGCGCTGATGGACACCGCGACGAGCACGATGGCAAACTATCATAGCGTCTATCGGATGGCGATCTACACCTTCAATACCGGCGGGACAAACACCATAACGGCGCTCACCTCGAGCCTGTCGTCCGCCAAGTCGCTAGCCGCGAGCATCGACGTCCTGCCGGTGTACAAGAACAACTGGCTGACCTCGAGCAACAACAACAGCGACGAGGACACCGACTTCGAGGCAGCCATGACCAACATCGGCACCACGATGCCGGCGCCCGGAACCGGCATGGCGGGCAGCACGCCGCAGGAGGTGCTGTTCCTCGTCTCCGACGGCGTGGACGACAGCAAGGTCGGCGGCGCACGCCATCAGGCCCTGTTCGACACGTCCTACTGCACGACCGTCAAGAACCGCGGCATCAGGATCGCGGTCCTGTACACGACCTATCTGCCGCTGCCGACCAATTCCTGGTACACCACCTACATCGCCCCGTTCCAGCCGCAGATCGCCGGCAACATGAAGAGCTGCGCGTCGCCGGGGCTGTTCTTCCAGGTGAGCACCGACCAGGACATCTCGGCCGCCATGGCGGCGCTGTTCCAGCAGGCGGTGGCGACCGCGCGCCTGACCCAATAAGAACGCGCACGTCGATATCCGCACCAGAGGGGGCTGAGCGATACCGCTCAGCCGCCCGGGCGGGATTGCCGCCGACCGCTTGTCGAGCTTGTAAACAACAACGAAAGAACAAGCGGCGGGCTCGTCCTAGGACCCGTCGCCGGGGTTGGGGCGCTGCCTGGCCGGATTTCCGCTTTGGCCTTTCTCGAATGTCATCTGATTTCTGTCCTGGTTGTGTGATCCAAAGCCGCTCAGCGGGCTGCGGATCGCGGACATGAAAAAACCCCGGCGCGGTTTCCCGCCCGGGGCACACTTCCTGAGTTTCAATTTCACGAATAATCTGATTTGCGGATTCGTGTCAACTGCCTGCCAAAGTGGAGCTCAACGCGTGGCGCGGGGCGCAGTTGCCGAAGGCGGATGACAGGGGCGCTCCATGCGGGATATTCTCGGACCGGGCATTCCGCTTTCTGCTTGCTGGCGCTCTCCTCATCAAATTTATGAGGTGGCATCATGAGTTGAGGACACCTTAGTGAATTTGCGCGCAAGCATGTATAAAAAAGACCAGCCCCCGGGATTAAGCCGCGATGGGCTAGCCGCCTGGACCCGCAGCATCGGGATCACTGCCGGCGTCGGCTTAGCCTATTTCCTGGCGGCAGAGTTGAGCAACGGCTTTTTGATTACACCCGAGACGGTCATCTTCTGGCCGGCCGCGGGTATTTCTTCGGGCGCCCTGATCTCGCTCTGGTCCATTGCTCGATGGCCTATCATTGCCGGCGTGATGATTGCCACCGCCGCAGCCAATCTTTTGCGGCATTTTGGCGTTGGGGCCACCGCCACCTGGGTCCTAGGCAACACCGCTGAGCCGCTTATCATAGCCTTACTGATGCAGCATTACTTCGGAGCGCATTTCAGAATCGATCGACTTTATTGTGTCCTTGGTCTGTTTGCGGCGGCGGTCGTCGGGACTGCGGTCGCGTCCACATGGTGGACGTTCGTATACTACTGGCTGTTCGCCAGCCTGAACGAACCGACGGCCACCTGGTTTCACTGGATAGTCTCCGACCTTGCTGGCGTCGTTTCGGTGGCACCCCTTGTGATTGGGATCGCCGCAGCGCCGCGGCGACGTCCGCCGCGGCAGGAAGTCATCAAGAGCATTGCGGCACTCGCGGTGCTTGGGGCTATGACTGGAGTTATCGTTTCACTACCGCTGGAGCTTTGGAATACCGTGGTGCCGGCCGCGCTGGTATTTCCAATTTTATTGTGGCTTGCCGCACGATGGCAGCCGGTTTTCAGCGCAGCGGGCGCCTTCATCGTTTGCATGACGGTCGCTTTGACCGCGATCTATGGGTTTGGCCATTTTGGCGATTCGAGTCTCTCGGTCAGCGCCAGAACCCTGCAGACCCAGGCGATCATCCTGGTGGTGTCATTCGGCACGGCCGTTCTTGCCGCACTGTTCGCCGAGCGCAGAGAGAACGAGAGACGCCTCTTCCACTCAAACATGCTGTTGGAGCGTGAACGAGAGAACAAGCTGATGAATGTGCAGGCGGTTATCGCCGCGATTGCGCACGAGGCACGACAGCCTATCGGAGCAATCACGATGAACGCCGATGCTGCACTGCGGTGGCTTGAACGGACGCCACACGCTCGAGAGAAAGCACGCGAAGCTCTTGATGACATAAAAAATGAAAGCCAGCGCGTCAGCGAAGTGTTCGATGGCCTTCGCGCTTTGTTCGGAAAGGTGGATCAGGAACGAGAGCCCGTCGATGTGAACGACACTATTCTAAGCGTTATCCAGTCACTGCAAGGGCGCTTGAACGATCTTGAAGTGGCGGTCTACCGCGAACTGGCGGTCGACCTGCCTCCTACCGCAGGTCACAGCGCGCAATTGCGAGAGGTTATCTCCAATCTGGTGAACAACGCGCTGGAGGCGATGGGTTCCACGACCAATCGAAGGCGAGAATTACACGTGAGAACAGAGCTTCGCGATCGCGATACAATTGCCATTACGATACAAGACACTGGCCCGGGAATTGATCCTAAAACTTTAGCCGGTATCTTTGGTGCGTTCGTTACGACAAAGGCGCATGGAACCGGACTCGGACTGGCGATTTGCCAAATGATTGTAGAGCGTCATGGCGGTCAACTTAGTGCATCATCGGACGGCAAGAGCGGGGCCTTGTTCCAATTCACTCTGCCAATCGAAGTCCGTGGGCAAAACGAAAATTCGCGCTGAACAACACCGATGGGCGACCGGTCATAGCCCGCGCCGATGGCCAGCATCCTGCGCGGGGAGCAAACTAGCTCTTGGCCCACCGCACAATATGGGCCTGGGGCTTCTCATTTGCGGCATGATCGCGGCGGTAACCCGCTGAAACTTTCTGTTCCCGGCAATCATCAGCACGCCGCCGCATCGCACGCAGGCCTCGCCGAAGTTTTGCGACCGCCGGTCGACCATTGCACCAAAGGACAATATCCGCGCGGCACCCTCCTGCGGCAGGATCGCGCCTCGAGTCAGGCCGGGGAATCCTCCGGGGGTACTCTCCATGACCGTCAGCGCCGTTACGATGTCCCGGTCTCATTCCTCGGGCTCGGCGACTCATCAAGACATGATTTGGATTCCCGGCGACACATTCCGCATGGGATCCGACAAGCACTATCCGGAAGAGGCGCCGGTCCATCGCGTCAGCGTCGACGGCTTCTGGATCGACCGGACGCCGGTGACCAACAAGGACTTTCGTAAGTTCGTCAATTCGACCGGCCATGTCACGCTGGCGGAGATCAAGCCCGACCCAAAGGATTATCCCGGCGCCCTGCCGCACATGCTGAGGGCCGCCTCGCTGGTCTTCACGCCGCCCGGCCACCCGGTGAATACGCGTGACTGGAGCCAATGGTGGCAGTTCAAATCCGGCGCCAACTGGCGTCGGCCTTACGGTCCGCGCTCATCGATCAGCGGGCTCGACGATCATCCGGTCGTTCACGTCGCCTATCGGGACGCCGAGGCTTATTGCAAGTGGGCCGGCAAGGAACTGCCGACCGAGGCCGAATGGGAGTTCGCCGCGCGCGGCGGGCTCGACGGCGCCGAGTTTGCCTGGGGCGACGAGTTCACGCCTGGCGGCAAGCGCATGGCGAATACCTGGCACGGCGCCTTTCCGCACCAGAATCTCGCGCTTGACGGCTATGAGCGCACCTCGCCGGTGACTGCGTTTCCGCCCAACCGCTACGGCGTCTTCGACATGATCGGCAACGTCTGGGAGTGGACGACAGATTGGTATTCGCCAAAGCACGAGGCCGATGCACAGAAGGCCTGCTGCATTCCGGAGAACCCGCGCGGCGGACGCGAGGAAGCAAGCTACGACCCCTGCCAGCCCAACATCAGGATTCCCCGCAAGGTGATCAAGGGTGGCTCGCACCTGTGCGCGCCGAGCTACTGCCGCCGCTATCGCCCGGCCGCACGGCACGCGGAAGCCGTGGATACGTCCACGAGCCACGTCGGCTTTCGCTGCATTATCAGAGAGAGGAGAGCTTCATGAGCGTCAAGGACGACAGGACTGCGCTGAATCGCCGCAACATGCTGCTTGCCGGCAGCACGCTGGCCGCCGCATCGGCGCTCGCAGGCTCGGTAGCGAGCGTCCAGGAAGCCGTCGCGCAAGCGCAGCAAGCCGCCCCGGCGGGCAGGCCCAATATCCTCGTCATCATGGGCGACGACATCGGCTGGTTCAACATTGGCGCCTATCATCGCGGCATGATGTCCGGCAAGACGCCGAACCTCGACAAGCTCGCCGCCGGAGGCATGATCTTCACCGACTATTACGCCGAGGCGAGCTGTACCGCCGGCCGCGCCAACTTCATTACCGGGCAGATCCCGCTGCGCACGGGCCTCACGACGGTCGGCCAGGCCGGCGCCGACGTCGGCCTCCCGGACCAAGCGATCACGGTTGCTACCGCGCTCAAAGCGCAAGGCTATGCGACCGGGCAATTCGGCAAGAACCATCTCGGCGATCTGAACAAATACCTGCCGACTCTGCACGGCTTCGACGAATTTTTCGGCTACCTGTACCACCTCGATGCGATGTCCGACCCGTACTGGTTCAGCTATCCGCAGGACTGGATCGACAAATTTGGGCCGCGCAACCTGGTGCATTCCTTTGCAACCGAGACCGATGACTCCACGGTGATGCCGCGGTGGGGAAGAGTGGGCAAGCAACGCATCGTCGACGAAGGACCGCTGGCCCCGTTCCGCGACATGAGCGGGGATCACCAGGGGTGGCAAAAGGGCCGTCCTTACAAGTACAACATGGAGACCTTCGACGAAGTGCTCGTCGAGAACAGCAAGCGCTTCATGGACGACGCGAAGCGGGCCGGCAAGCCCTTCTTCATCTGGCACAACACGACGCGCATGCACATCTTCAGCTACCTGTCGCAAAAGTATCAGGCGAAGATGAACGCTCAGGATAATTTCGGCCTGGAAGAGGCCGGAATGGCACAGCTCGACGACGATGTCGGCGACCTGCTACAGCACCTGGACGATACTGGCGTCGCCGACAACACCATCGTCATTTTCACCACCGACAACGGCGCGGAGGTCTTCACCTGGCCCGACGGTGGGATGACGCCGTTCCGCGCCACCAAGGGAACGGTCTACGAAGGTGGCTTCCGCGTACCCTGCATCGCCCGGTGGCCAGGTCGGATCAAGCCGGGCTCGGTCGAGAACGGCATCTTCTCCGGGATGGACTGGCTACCGACGCTGGCGGCGGCGGCCGGCAACCCGAACATCACCGAGCAGCTCCTGCGCGGAGTACAGCTCGGCGACCGCACCTACAAGAATCATCTCGACGGCTACAATCAGATGGATCTGTTGACCGGCAAGGGACCGTCGGCGCGCCATGAAATCTTCTACTTCGCCGAGGCGAACCTGGGCGCCATTCGCATCGACGACTTCAAATTCCAGTTCATGCAGCAGCCTTATGGCTGGCCGGGAGAAAAGGTGACGACTGACGTCCCGACGATCGTCAACCTGCGTCAGGACCCGTTCGAGCGGACGCCATCACTCCGCGGCCAAACGCTCAATGACGGAGCAGGCGGTTACATGAACGACTTCGTCGGGCGCGAGTTCTGGCGCTTCGTCATGGTGCAGGAGAGGGTGGCGCAGCTGGCGCAGACAGCTCTCGAGTATCCTCCGATGCAATCGCCGGCATCTTTCAACCTTGCGGCGGTCAAGGAGAAGATCGACGCCGCGATGAAGACCCACGAGGGACAGTAAAGGCCGAGTTTGCAACGCCCCTCTTTGGGGTCGCTGCTCGGTTCTGCCTCCACGAAGTGGACGCCGCAAGTACGACTACTGAAGACTTGCGGCGTCCCCGAAAACCCACGCGGCGGCGGCGCTGGCCGTTTCCTGAGCACCGTACCAGCGACGCTGCTGATTGCCGCCGACCCGGTTATCGAGTAGGCCGTTTTTTGCTGCATCTGCGAATGTCTTTTGTTGGCCCCGAGCGGCGGTTCGCGGCAGCGCAGCGGTGCGTCCGATGTCAGGGGAGAAACCCGACATTCGGCCGCCGCAGCCAAGGCTACCACCAGGAGCCCGGGGCAAATCGGTCGAGTAGGCCTGAAGGGGTTGATTCCGCTGAGAAGGAAGCTTGGAATAAGCCGGGCCGTCAGCTTAGGCGGCTTTTGACCCTCAGCTCGGCCACCATGACCAACGGTCCCCTCGTTGCACTCACGGGCGCCACGGGCTTTATCGGGCGCCATTTGCTGCGACGATTACCGCAACGCGGCTACCGCTTGCGCGTTCTGCTCCGCCACTCGACGGTGCTGCCACCGGGATGCGCAAGCGCTGTCATCGGCGATCTCGCGCGTCCGCTAAACATGACTGCGGCGCTCGAAGGAGCTGAGGCAGTCATTCATTCCGCCGGCCTTACCCACGCCATGTCGGGGCTCCCGGAGGAAGATCACCGCAGTCTCAATACCGAAGCGACTGTGATGCTCGCGCGCGCCGCGCAACGGGCGCATGTCAAGCGATTTATCTTCTTGTCGTCCATCTCCGCACAGAGCGGCCCCCGCGCCGAACAAGTCTTGACTGAGAATCTCGAGCCCCATCCCAGCGATAGCTACGGGCGCTCCAAGCTGGCTGCCGAGCAGGGATTGGCGCAGCTCGATCTCGACTGGGTCGCGCTGCGGCTGGCCCTCGTCTACGGGCCCGGGGTGAAAGGTAATATGGCGAGGCTCATGCAGATCGCCCGCTCGCCGCTGCCCGTGCCATTGGGAGGACTCAGGGCACGCCGCTCGCTTCTCTCGCTCGATAATTTGACCGACGCGATAGACGCCGTGTTGGCCGCGCCGGCGAAGCTGCAGCGGCCGCTCATCGTAGCCGATGCCGACGCGTTAACGGTAGCAGATATGATCGCCGCCATGCGCAGCGGTCTCGGCCGCCGGCCCGGCCTCTTCCCCGTGCCTGCCTCATTGCTCAAAGCGGCGTTCCGTGCGGTAGGACGAGAAGAGGAATTCCGGCGCTTGGGCGGGAGTCTGGTCGCAAGCGCAGCGGCGTTAGGGAGGTTGGGATGGGCCCCATCAGTTTCGACGCATGAGGGTCTCGCGGCATTGATGCGGAATTCGCAGCCAATCGTCGAATAACATTCAGTTACTGCGGCACATAAGTCCATTGTTGGGGCCCGCTGTCCGAGGTCAAGCAGCCGAAAATTGCTCACCGCGAGCATTTCGGGTTTTGACCCAACTCGGACATGACCGGCTTGGCGTCTGTTCACAAAGTATTCAAGAGGCAGACCGATTTACTTTTCGCGACTCCAATTCCTTGTCGCTCACGGCCGAACGCGGATGACCGTCTTTCCCGCGCGGCGCTCGGTCGCGTTGAAGGTGGCGATGGCATCGTCGAGGGCCGAGACGTTGCCGATGTTCGTCCGCAGTCGTCCGTCCCGCACCCGCTGGACGATCTCACTCAGTTGGGCACGATCGGACTCGACAACGAAGTCGATCGCCAGGCCGTCGGCGGGCCGCGCCTCGGTCGGCCCGACGATGGACACCAGTGTCCCTCCGGCTCGAATCAGGCCTGCGGACCGCTTCTGGATGTCGCCGCCGATGACATCGAACACCAGATCGACGCCGCCGGCGTCTTCCAGCGCGTCATTGTCGAGGTCGACGAACTCCTGCGCGCCGAAGTCGAGCGCCTTCTGACGGTCGGCGGCGCGTCCGGTGCCGATGACGTAGCCGCCGGCCTCACGCGCGAGCTGCGTCACCATCGACCCGACCGCGCCGGCCGCGCCATGCGCGAGGACGCTCTGCCCCGCCTGAAGGCGGCCGTGCTGGAACAGTCCCTGCCACGCGGTGAGGCCCGAGATTGGCAGGCTCGCACCCACCGTGAAGTCGACGTCGCCCGGCAGCGGCGCGAGGTTGCGTGCCTCGATGGCTACATACTCCGCCAGGGTGCCGTCGCGATGCCAGTCGGCGAGGCCGAACACTCGCTGTCCTACCGACAGTCCCGTCGTGCCGTAG
>DASYFD010000182.1:0-7493 GCA_036498625.1 Xanthobacteraceae bacterium
CGCGCCCCACCGGCACGCCGATTGCGTCGCCGGAATCCGGCAAGGCGTGAAGGGGCTCAAGATCGGCGTCATCGCCCACTTTTACGAAGAGGACCAGGAGGCCGATCCCGAGCAGGTGGCCGCCATCGAGGCCGCGATCGCCGAGCTCGGCCGGCTCGGCGCCGAGGTCAAGCCGGTGCGGATCTCGCCGCTCGCGCGCTGGATGGATTGCGGCCGTATCATCCACTACGCCGAGGCCTATGCCATCCACGAGCGCGACCTGCAGGAGCGTCCGCAGGATTATGCGGCGATCACCCGCCGCCGCATGCTGGGCGGCGCCTTCATCGCGGCCTCGGAATACGTCAAGGCGCAGCAGCTGCGCACCGTGTTGTGCGAGGAATACCGCGCCGTGCTGCGCGACGTCGACGCCCTGGTCACCCTGTCGAGCTTCGACCTGCCGTGCCGGATCGACGACGACGCCGCAATCGCCCGCACCTACGAGCGGCAATGCCGCATGCCGTTCAACGTCGCGGGCGGGCCGGCGATCTCGGTGCCGACCGGCTTTTCCAAGGACGGGATTCCGCTCGCCATGCAGATCGCGGGCAGCGCCTTCGACGAAGCCACGGTCTACCGCATCGCCCATGCGTATTGCGACGCCACCGGCTGGACCGAGCGCCACCCGCCCGTCGCCCAGGCCGTGAGACAGCCCGCGATGGCGAAATAGCGGTCGTCATTGCGAGCGAAGCGAAGCAATCTCGGCCGAGGATGTATGTGCAAGCGAAGCGGAATGCTTCGCTTCGCTCGCAATGACGCCAGAGGTCTTTTCTGATGGTCACCTACCCGCGCGACCGTTTCGCCTATTCGACACCGTTCACCCGCCCGGCGCTGCGGCTTCCGAAGGGCCGCATGATCGTGTGGTCGGTGGTGAATATCGAGGAATGGGAGATCACCCGCCCGATGGCGCGCCAGCTCTCGCAGCCGCCGATGGGGCAGACGCCGATTCCCGACATGCCCAACTGGACCTGGTATGAATACGGCATGCGGGTCGGCTTCTGGCGGCTGATGCGCGCGCTCGCCAAGGCGGGCGTCACCCCCACCATGTCGATCAACGCGAAAGTCTGCGAGACCTACCCGGAAGTCGCGGGTGCCGCGCGCGACGCCGGCTGGGAATTCATGGCGCATTCCTATGTCCAGATGCCGATCCAGCAGATCGAGGACCAGCGCGCCGTGATCCGGCAATCGATCGAGGTGATCGAAGCTTTCACCGGCAAGAAGCCGACCGGCTGGCTCGGCCCGGGCCGCGGCCAGACCTTCGAGACGCTCGACCATGTCAGAGAATCCGGCCTGACCTGGTTCGGCGACTGGGTGCTCGACGATCAGCCCTTATGGGTGAACACCGCACACGGCCCGATCCTGTCGATCCCCTACAGCGCCGAGATCAACGACATCACCCTGATGGTGTCGCATCATCACGAGTCCGAGGTGCTGCTGAGTCGCACCCGCGACGCCTTCGATCGTCTTTATGAGGAGTCGTCCGAGTCGACCCGCATCCTGGCGATCGGCGTGCACCCTTACGTGAGCGGCGCCGCCCACCGCATCAAATATTTCGAGGAACTCTACGCCTACATCAACCGTCACGACGTGGTGCACTGGACCGGCCAGCAGATTCACGATTGGTACGTGGCGCGGGTGCCGAAGCCGCGGTGAGGGGCCGCCCGAATTCCGCATGCGGATCGGTTTCATGGGCTATAGTCGGGCCGACGGCCGGCGCGTCGTCAGTCGACCCGCCGCGCGACCAGGCCCGAGCTATTGAAGGGAATTCGCCATGCGGGGATTGTCTCGGCGGAATGCCATGCGCCGCATGGCAGGTCTGGTCGCTGGCGCGGCGTTCGCGGCGGCGGCGCGCTCCAAGGCCGCCGAAGCAGCCGCCCTGGCCATCAAGGGCTATGACCCGGTCGCCTATTTCGTCGACGGACGGCCGGTGCGCGGCCTGCCTGAGATCGAATATGAGTGGGATGAGCACCGTTACCGGTTCTCGAGCGCCCAGCACCGCGACCTCTTTCGGGCCGATCCCGTGCGCTACGCGCCGCAATTCGCGAATTTTTGCGCCATGTCGCTGGCCAAGGGCGAGCTCGTCGAGGCCGACCCGGAGAGCTGGCTGATCAACGCCGACAAGCTTTATATCTTCGGCAAGCGCGAGGGGCCGGAGCTCTTTCGGCAGGACCTCGCCCGCAACATCGCAGAAGCGAACCAGAACCGCCCGCTCATTCAGGGCCGTTGACGGTCGATTGCCGGGAGGCTCGCCTTCTGGCCTATACGCCCGGTCTCCTCAAATTTCGTCATTTGCTCGGCGTTTCCTTCGGGGTCTTTCGTTACGGCACGCCCGCGCCGTGATGATCTCGCAGCGTCAATGCAGCCCCATGGAAACGCAGGAGCACCCACATGAATACCAGCTTGAGCCGGCGAGCCGCCATTCTGGCCGTTTTGGTCGCGGCCCTTCCCTTGGCGACCACGACGCGGTCCGCACTCGCACAGGACGTTCCGCTGGCGATCAAGGGTTACGACCCGGTCGCCTATTTCACCGACGGAAGGCCGGTGCCGGGACGCCCGGAGCTCGCCTATGACTGGGATGAACATCACTACCTTTTCGCGAGCCCGGAGCACCGTGAGCTCTTCAAGGCTGCCCCGGCACGCTACGCGCCGCAGTTCGGGAACTTCTGCGCGATGGCGCTGGCCAAGGGGCAGATCGTCGTGGCCAATCCGGAGAACTGGCTGATCAGCGAGGGCAAGCTCTATGTCTTCGGCAGCCCGGCCCCGGCCGGACCGGTCCTGTTCCAGAAGGATCTCGCGGGGAACATCGCCAAGGCGAACCAGAACCGGCCGATACTTCCGAAGCTCTAACGATCGGTCGTCCGCGGCTGGACCCCGGAGGGCGTCCCATCGAGGCCCGCCTTGTGGAAGCCGTCGCGCAGGTGCGCGAGATCCGCAGGCTTCAGGAATTTGCTTCCGAAGTCCTGCGGATCGAATGTCGGGTCGAGGCGGTGGATCGCCGTCACGACACGCGCCGCGTTCCCCGTCTGATTGGCCTGCGCATAGGCAGACGCCAGCACGACCCGGCTGAAATTTGCGCTTTCGGTCCTGCGTAGATTGAGCTCCGCCTGCTCGATCGCCGCGTCGTAACGTCGTTTCAGATAGTAGGCCAGGCTGAGGGCGTTGCGGTCGATCACATTGAGGTCGGGGTCGATGCGCTGCGCCAGCTCCAATGTCTCGATCGCCGCATCCGTTTCTCCCGACCACATCAGGATATTGCCGCGGCCCGCGAGGGCGTGGGCATCGCTCGGATTGATCGCGATCGCGCGGTCCAGCTCCGCCTTTGCGGGCTCGTATTGCTGATGGAAGATATGGATACGGCCGAGGACGATGTGGGCGCGCAAGTCGGACTCGTCGAGGCTCAGGGCCTTGTTCGCCATTTCCTCCGCACGGCTCAGGGATGCAGCCGGCGACTCGGTCCAGCCCATCACCGTGGTGATCTGATAGGTGTCGGCGAGCGCCGCATAGGCGGCGGCGTAGCTCGGATCGATCTCGATGGC
This sequence comes from Xanthobacteraceae bacterium, assembly GCA_036498625.1. Lineage (GTDB taxonomy): Bacteria > Pseudomonadota > Alphaproteobacteria > Rhizobiales > Xanthobacteraceae > VAZQ01. The sequence goes on from DASYFD010000182.1 coordinate 3,570, forward strand.
GCGCCTCAGCAGGATGCGCGCCTGCGCGATATCCGCGCGCTCCGGGCGCTGCAAGGCCGGCCTGGCGCGCAGCACATAGTCGTAGGCTTCGAGGCTCTCGGTCGGCTTGGCAACCACCCGCCGCTGCTCGACCTGCGCGACGCGGATCGCCAGGGCGCCGGCGATCTGAGTGGTGATCTTTTCCTGCAAGGCGAAGAGATCGGCCAGCGGCTCGTCGAACCGGCCGGACCACAGCACCCCGCCGTCCGAGCTGACGAGCTGTGCCGTCACCCGCACACGGTCGCCCGTCTGGAGAACGCTGCCTTCGACCTGATAGCGCACGCCAAGACCGCGGGCGATCTCGGCGGGGCTTGCGGGCCGGCTCTTGTAGGGAAGCACGGCGTTCCATGACATCACGGTCAGCTCGGAAAACCGGCCCAGCGCGTTGATGATGTCCTGAGTCAATCCATCCGCGAAATACTCGCGCGCCGCTTCGTTGCCCTGGTTCACGAGCGGCAGAACCGCGATGGCGGGTCTGGCGTCGATTTCCAGGCTGTTGGCCGCCGATCGATCGGCGCGTCCCGGGAGGTGCCCAAATTCCCACTTGGTGGCGATGCCGGCCCACAACACCCCCACCGCAACCAGGACGGCAAGGCCGAACGAGGCGGCCAGGCCGATGCGCCTGCCGCCGACCGCCCTCGCGAGCCGAGCGAGCGGCCCAGCCGCACGGGTGTCGGACGCCGTTGGTTGGGCATCATCGCGGGAAGCAGCCGAAGCGGTACCAGCCGACGATTGATCCGCCGGGGCGACAACCGACACGTCGGATTCGAACCGATAGCCGCGCCGAGGCATCGTCCTGATCAGGCGCGATCCGTCGTCTCCCAGGGCACGGCGCAGCTCCCCGATGCTCTGCACCAGCACATCGTCCGTGATGGCGAGGTTCGGCCAGACCGCGCCAAAGAGCTCGTCCTTCGAGACGAGACGGCCGGCATTTTCGATCAGGTAACTCAGGACGGCGAAAGTCTTCGGCCGAAGCGCGATCTCGTTCCCGTCAAGAAGGAGAGAGCCGCCATGCAGATCCAGCACATAGCGATCGAACCGCAGTCGCTTTGCGTCCGTCTGCGCCGGAGACCCGGCATCGTGAGTGGTCATCGCCGGGCCATACGTGCAAATCCGGTTTGAGCGACTCCCAGCCTATCATGAACCGGCGGTTCAATCCGCGATCCTGATCAGCCGCGCGGACCCGCGCCTCGTGGGAGCAGAGGGATACCGAGCCCAGGACCCCGTCGGCCTCTCACCTTTCGCCTCCCTTGAGCTTCAGCAATGCATCCGCATTGCGGTGCGTGAGTTTGGCCATATCGGCGGGCGCGAGCGAGATGCCGTCCAGGAAGTCACGGCCTCTTGCATTGGGCGCATAGGGGTAGTCGACCGAGAACATGATTCGATCGATGCCGAAGGTCAGCAGCGCAGCCAGAAACGGCGGCTCGCTGAAGATGCCGCTGGTGGTGAGCCAGACCTGGTCGAGGATGGTGCGGCTGATCGGCCGATTCAGGTGGTCGATGTCGAGTGCCGAGACCTCGTCGATGCGGGCCAGCATCACCGGCAGCATTTCGCCCATGTGGCCGATGACGAGCTTGAGCCTCGGATGCCGGTCCAGCGTTCCGGCCAGGACCATGCGCAGCACGTGGATCGCTGTCTCCGAATGCCAGCCCCAGGCGGCGCTTTCCAATACGCGACCCGCGCCCGGCTGCAGATCGGCATAATAGGCCCGTCGCACCGGCTCGGGCGGAAGGTGCGGATGGATGTAGATCGGCACGTCGAGCTCCACGGCCGCCGCAAGCAGGCCATCGAAGCTCGGATGGTCGAGAAAGCGGCCCTCGGTCGTGCCGTTGATGAGCGCACCCAGGAAACGCAGGTCCTTGACGGCGCGCGCGAGCTCGGCCGCGCACGCGTCGGGGCTCTGCATCGGCAGCACGGCGAAGCCGGCGAAACGGTCCGGATGGCGGGCGATCGCCGCCGCCAGATGGTCGTTCATCTCGCGCGCCATGGCGATCCCGTCCGGGCCGGGGACGAGGTCGGGACCCGGGCCGGTGCCCGAGAGCACCTGCATCGTGATGCCGGCCTCGTCCATCGACTTCAGGCGCGCCTCGCCGATCTCGGGCAACAGCGCGAGCGGGTTCGGGCCGCTCGCCGGCGCCCTTCTGGGCTGGAAGCCGCGACGGCTGATCGCGCCCGGATCGATACGGCGGGCCACCGCCGGAACCGTGAAATGCTCTTCGAGCGCGATGACACGCATGGACGATTTCCTTCGATTGCTTAGTCAGAATTGTCGCATCCGGCCGCGGCTGCCGATAGAGCATCGATGGGTCGCGGTCCGCTCAATTCGCCTTCATGTTGGTCTTGGCTACCAGATCCGCCCATTTCGCGGTGTCGGCCGCCAAAAAGGCGCCGAACTGGCGCGGCGTATTCTTCTGCGCCGGCTCGTAGCCCGCGGTGGTGAGCTTCTGGCGCAAGTCGCCATCGTCGAGGCCCGCCGCGAGCGCGCCCGCAAGCTTGGCGATGACCGGCTCGGGCGTGCGCGGCGGCGCCACCACGCCGTTCCAGCCGATCACCTCGAAGCCCGCCAATCCCGCCTCGGCGATCGGCGGCAGCCCGGGCGCCAGCGGCGTTGCCTGCCGTGACGTCACCGCGATGCCGCGCACCGTGCCGCCGGCGATCTGCGACTGCGCCGTCGAGGCGATGGAGAACATCATCTGGGTCGCGCCCGACACCACCGCATTGAGGGCCGAGTTCGCCTCGCGAAACGGCACATGCACGATGTCGACGCCCGCCATCGACTTGAACATCTCGCCGGCGAGATGCGGCGGCGTGCCGATCCCCGAGGAGGCGTAATTGAGCTTGCCCGGATTGGCCTTCGCATAGGCGATCAGCTCGGCCAGCGTCTTGGCGGGCACCGATGGATGCACCACGAGCACGAAGGGCACCGTGACCACGAGGCCGACTGGCGCAAAATCCTTGGCGAGATCGAGCGGGCTTTGGCCGAGCGCCGTGTTGATGGTGTAGGACGCGCTGGCGAGCAGCAGATTGTAGCCGTCGGGCGGCGAATTCGCGACCGCCTGCGCCGCGATGGTGCCGCCCGCGCCCGGCCGCGGCTCGACCACCACCTGCTGGCCCAGGGTGTCGGTGATCTTCGGCCCGAACAGCCGCGCCACGATGTCGGGACCCGGGCCGACGATGACCCGGATGTAGCGCGATGGATAGTCCTGCGCCTGGGCATTCGCGCAGAGAATGGATGCGAGGAGCGCCAGAACGAGGGAATGGAGTCTACGCTGCATCGCATGTCTCCATGGCGGTCGCCCCTAAGCCAGCCCGGACCGATCCGTCTTCGCGCGATAAAGATGTCCGCCGCCGGTGGTGACATAAAGCGTATCCAGGCCGGGTCCGCCGAAACAACATTTGTTCGGCAGGTCGGCCGGAAACGCATGGCTCTCGATGACGGCGCCCTGCGGCGAGAAAACATAGATGAGCGGGCCCGGACCGTTGCGCCGCCAGCCGCCGACCGCGACGATGTTGCCGTCCTGGTCGAGACACAGGCCCTCGATGCCGCGCTGCGGTCCGCGATGATCGCGGCCGAAGGTGTGCAGCACGGCCGGGTGGTCCACGGTGCCGTCACGGCGGATCGGATAGGCGCGCAACTCGCGCGCCTGGGTGTCGTGCGGCTCGCCGTCGGCGACGTAGAGCGTATTCCCGTCGGGTGCGAGCGCCACCGCGCGCGGCGATACCGTGTCATAGGTGATCCGGTTCGCCACCCAGGCGCGCCGGTCGTTGCGCTCGAGGCGGAGCACCGAGCAATGATCGAGAAAGGGAAAGATCGCCGGCCCGAACGGGATCACGGCGTGGCGCGGGTCGGTGAAATAGATCCGGTGCTGCCGGTCGACCACGAGG
>DASYFD010000183.1:0-1592 GCA_036498625.1 Xanthobacteraceae bacterium
CATATCGACTTCCCGGATCACGGGCAGAACGCGACCCCAGCCAATGAGCGGCGCTTCACCAACGACCAGCTCGCCGGCGTTTACGACAAGCTCGAAGCGATCGCCAAGCAGATGGACCGTTTCGGCTTTGACACGCTGTGGCTCGCCGAGCACCACTTCCAGCACGAAGGCTACGAGGTCCTGCCGAACATTCTGATGTGCGCGGTGCATCTGGCGCATGTCACCAAGCAATTGAAGATCGGCTGCGGCTTCAACATCACGCCGATGTGGCACCCGTTGCGCCTCGCCGAGGATTTCGCGACCGCCGACATCCTGACAAAGGGCCGCACCGTATTCGGCGTCGGGCGCGGCTATCACAGCCGCGAGGTCGAAACCTTCGGCGCGCCGATCATCGACCAGAACGCCAACCGCGAGCTCTTCGAGGAGCAGGTCGAGATCCTGTTCAAGGCCTTCAACGACAAGAGCTTCTCGCACAAGGGCAAGCACTACACCTTGCCGCCGGAGGTGCCCTATCGCGGCTATCAGCTGAAGGAGCTGACCCTCGTGCCGCAGCCGGTCAACCGGCCGGTCGAATGCTGGCAGCCCGTCGTCAGCGCCAGCCCGCGTGGCCTCGATTTCATGGTGAAATACAACATCAAGGGCGCGGTCGGCGGCGGCGCCGCGACGATGCAGGCGGGCCCCATCCAGGCCTACAAGGATGCCGCGGCGCGCGCCGGCAAGGATTGGAAGCTCGGCGAGAATTTGATGCTCGGCGTCCACGGTTATGTAGGCCGCACGCGCGAGGAAGCGATCCGCAAGCTGACGCCGCTCTACGAGGAGCACGTCAAGATGTTCGCGCCGCTCGGCTTCGTGCCGGGGCTGACGCCGGATCAGATCGCCGCCGTCGCGCGGCGCGGCGGGTGGGACGCGGCCGGCGTGCCGAAGGTCGAGCATTTCATGGGCCTCGGCTCGTGGTTCGCCGGCACCCCCGACGACCTCGTCGCGCATCTCAAAGGCATCGAGGAGAAATACCCCGGCATGGAGCACATCAACTTCTCCTCACCGCTGACAACACCGAAAGGCATCATGCTCGAGCAGTTCCAGATCATCGCCGAGGAGGTCATGCCGCATTTCCGCGGCAGCGCGGTCCACGCCGCCGCCGCAAAATGATCCGCGGGGTCATCCCGGAGCGCGGGCGTTAGCCCGCCAGCCCGGATCCATTTTTTGGAGCCGTGAACGACAAAGGGCCGGTCTGCGGACCGGCCCTTTTGCCGCAGCTTGCTGCGTTGCGCCGTTATTGCGGCGGCGCCGAATTGTTGCCGTTCTTCGGGCAGTCATCCGTATTGGCGTAGGCGTACGAGTTCTGCCCAACCACCGAGCCCGGTGTGTTGGCGGTGCCGAAGAATCCGGCGCAACCGTTGGCAGCCGTGTTGCACGCCTTGCTCTGCGGCAGCGAGCTCAGATAGGCGTAGACCGCCTTCAGGTCGGTGTCGGTCATGCTGTGGTAGGTCGGCCACGGCATGCTCTGCAATACCTCCGGGTTAAAGCTGACACCGGCACCTCGTCCCTCGGGTGTCGAGCAAACCGGATCGGAGACACCGCCGTATGTGGGC